>JBCDKB010000371.1:0-8984 GCA_038747035.1 Acidobacteriota bacterium
CGGCTGCGCCTGGGTTCGTCTGTTCGGGGAGGGGGCGGCGACGAGCTTCCTCAGCGGCACCGCGGTCGACGAGGCGACCGGCCGGCCCCTCGCCGGCGCGACGGTCTCGGTGACCCGCAGCGACGGCGCAGGAACGGCGGAACCGCGGCCCGAAATGACCACCGGCGCCGACGGCCGCTTCCTGATCGCCGTCGCCCCCGGCACCCACGAGCTCACGGTCGCCCGTGCAGGGTATAGCCCGGTTTTCCGCGTCGCCACCGCGGCGGCGGGGGAGGGCACGGAGGTCTTCACACCGCGCCTCGAACCGATCGCCGCGGCGGAGGTCCTGGATCCTGCCGGCGACATCCTCCAGGCGACCACCGCCAGTGGCCGAAGGGCGACGCTGACGCTGCCCGCCGGGGCCTTGGCGGCCCCGGCGACGGCCGCGCTCTCCATCCTTTCCGAGCAGGCCCTGCCCGCCCTTTTGCCCTACGGCTGGTCGCCGCGGGGCGCCGCCTGGATCGACTTGGAAGAGACCGCCCTGCTCCAGCCCGCGACGCTCGAGCTGCCGGTGGCGGCCCCGGCGGGCAGCGTCCTGACGTTGGCGCAGCTCGACCTCGAGACTTTGCAGTGGCGGGCCGTCGCCGAGCAGGCCGCGGTGTCGAGCGCCGCCGGCCCGACGGTGACTTTCACCCTCACGACCGCCTTCCCGGGCGCCGGCGCCTGGGCTGCGTTGGAAGCCGACGGCGGGGACTTGTCGCCGCCGGCTCCGGTCGTCGGCGAGATCCTCGGCTCGGCGGCGACACCGACCGTCGCGGACGTACAGGCGGCGGTCCTGGGCTTCTCCCCAGAGATCGTCCTGCCGACCCAGACCGCCGACGTCGAGGCGACCTACACCTTCGTAACGGAGCAGCCCAGCGGCCTGCCGCTGACCCTGGTGATCCAGGAAGAGCTCGAGCTGGTGGACGGCTCCGTGCGGCGCGAGGCGCCCTACCGAGCCCAGCTCGTGCTTTACCGGGACGCCGCGGGCACGCCCTCGTCGCGTTTTCGCCTCCGTCCCTCCGCCGTCGCCCGCAGTCAGCCCGTGCGCCTCGGCGCGGAAGACGTGACGGTCCTGCGGTACGCGGACGAAGGCGTCCGCGGCAACGTGCTCGGCCCCGCCGGCGGCTCCGTGCTCGGGGCCAGCGGCGACCGCCTCGAGGTGCCCGCGGGGGCGCTCAGCGAACCGACGCCGGTGATCCTCGGGCGTGGCTCGGTCGCCGACCTGCCCCTCGGCGCGCCGTCCGGCGGCACCGCGGCGGCCGTGCTCGATCTCGACCTCGGCGGCGCCGAGCTCGCCGCCGCCGCCGGCCTCGAGATTGCCCTGGATCCGGCGCCGTCCCCATCCGCCCGCGGTCTGCTTCTCCAGGTCGTGGACCTCGTGGGCGGCCCGGCGTACCGCGCCGTCGCCGAGCTCGAACCGACGGCCGCCGGCTACGCCACCGTCGCCATCGACGTCGCCGACCTTCCGTGGCCGGGCATCCGGTCCGGCGGCTTCTACGTGGCCCTGACGCTCGACTTCGAGCCGGCCTTCGCCGTCGGCACGGCCCTCGGTGGAGACGGCCTCGCCGCCGCCGGCGCGGTGATCTCGAGCCCGCAGGTCGACTGGGTCCAGTTCTCCGGGGCCGACGGCCGCTACGTGCTGCCGGTGCCGACGGGCGAGGTCCAGATTGACCTCCTCGATACCGCGACCGGCAATACGGCGAGCGTCACCGTCACCGCCTCTGCGGCGGATGAGCGGGTCGACGCGCCGATCCAGGCGACGCCGACCGGTCCGCGGGTGCTCTCGACCACGCCCGGTGACGGCGCGGAGGCGCCCGCGGGCATCCAGCCGCAGATTTCCTTCTCCGAAGCGGTCGATCCGTCGTCGGTGCCCGCCGGCGTCGAACTGCTGCGGGACGGCCGTGCCGTGCCCGTAGCCTTCGACGTGCAGGGGGCCCTGGTCACCGTGCTGCCGGGCGCCGGCCTGGCGCCGGGGGCCACCTACGAGCTGCGTATCACCGGCGGCCTCGGCGACGGCGTCCGCGATCTCCGAGGCTACGGCCTCGAATCGCCGGTGACGGTCCGCTTCACGGTGAGCGAGGTGGCGCTGCCCACCGGCCTGGACCTCGACAAGGTCACCCTCTTCGCGCCGGTCGGCGGTCTGGCCCAGATCGTCGGCGATCCGGGGGCGGTGCCGGCGAATACGCTGGTGTGGGTCGAGAACTTGACCTCGTTCCAGACCACCGAGTCGGTGACGTCGTCTGCGAACGGTGCGTTCAGCCTACAGATCGGCGCCGAGGTGACCGACGAGATCCTCTTCCACGTGCTGGTCGACGGCGGCAACGAGGTCGTCAAGCTGCTCGGACCGTTCATGTCGGCCGACCGGCGAGGCGCCTTCATCGGGCGCGACGCGGCGACTTTCCGCACCGTCGACGGCGTGACCGTGATCGCGGAGGAAGGCACCTTCGACGCCCACACCGAGGTGAGGGTCGCGCCCCGCGGCCTGGCCGATCCGGCGGCGCCGTGGCCGGCGTCGGGGGTGTTGGAGCCGGTCTACAGCTTCGACCTCGATTTCGGCGGCGCCGAAGCCCGCCGGCCGCTCAACCTGCGCGTGCCGGCGCCGGCGGACGCCCAGCCCGAGTGGTATCTGCTGGCGAAGACCTGGGACTTCTTCGGCCAGGAGCTGTGGTCGATGAAAGACATCCTGGTGCTCGACGGCGGCGAGCTCACCACGGAGCGCACGGCCGCGGCGCCCGGGGGCTCGTCCGTGACGTCGCCGGGCGGAGCGGCCCTCGAGTCCGCCGAGAAGTCCGCCGCCGGCCGTGGCCTCGAGGCTCGGCGCCTCGGCGCCTCTGAGCCGTCGCCCGCCGCCGGTTCCCCGAGGGCCGGTGAGAAATCCGCCTCCACCGACCCCCGCGACTACAAGGTCGCGTTGTGGTCCGCCGGGAACTTCGGCGTCTTCCGCTCCGGGGGGGCGCCGCTCCAGTGGGCGGTGGTCACCGTCGACGCCCTGGGCGTGGTGTTCAACGACACGACGCCGGGGATGGTGGTTGAAGCCCTGGACGCCCTGGACGCGGTTTCCGGCGCCCAGGACTGGGCCGTGCCGACCCTGCTCGGCCAGGATTTTGAGCTCTACGCCCGCGACTCGCGGACCGGCTTCGAGCTCTTCCGGGAAGTGATCACGCCGACCGCCGGGCCGCTGCAGGTGCTACCTCCTTCCCAGCTGCTCGACCGCAGCCGGCCTTTCCCGCTCGGCGGTCAGCCGCTCCTGGTGCAGGTGGTGGCGGCCTCGCCGGGCGAGCGGCAGCTGGCGCCGGGCATCACCGCGACGGTGACGGACCAGCGCGACGCCGACGGTGTCCTCCTGCCCAACCAAACGCTGACCGTGACCTTCGGGGAAAGAAGCCTGGTCATCGACCGCCGCCCCGGCAGCGACGCGCCGATCCCGCTCGAGGCCAAGCTCACGTCCATGGCCGACGGCGGCGAGACGGCGATCGAGATTACGGAGGCGATCGAAGCCGGCGACGTGACCCTCAGCCGGTCGGTCGCCCTCGGCGAGTCGGCGCTGCTGACGGTCGGCGCCGTCCTGCGCCTCGACCAGTGGCTCGAGATGGACTGGAGCGAAGCGCTCGATGAGGGCCTCGACGGATTTCAGCTCGAGCTGGTGGAGGGCTCGGTCGACATTCCTACGGCCGTCGAGCCGGTGGGCACCTATGAACGCATCCGCATCCGTCCCGAAGCCGGCTGGCGGGCGGGCACGGCCTACCGGCTGAAGCTCAATGGCTCGATCGCCGACGTCGCCGGCAACGAGCTGCTGCCCGTCGACCAGGGCTCGGGCTGCGCGCCGTCCTGCCCGCGCCAAGACATCGCGGTCCGCTTTGAGGTCCGGGCCCAGCGGGTATTCCAAGGTTTTAACTTCACCGCCGTCCGCGACGTCGAGCGTCTCGGCAGCCTGCTTTTCGTGGCCGCGGGACAGCAGGGCCTGTGGGTGCTCGACGCGAGCGATCCGGAAAACCTCGTCAACTACTTCGGCGCCGGCTCCGGGCTGCACTTCGCGTTTCCCCTCGGCGACGCGGTCGGCGGCGTCGCCCTCGACCCCCACGGCCGCGTCCTGGTCTCCGGCGGCGGCGTCAGCGGCCCAGGCCAGGTCAAGATCCTCGACCCGCTCGCTTTCCCCGAGAACCCGACGACCAACGCCGACCTGGTCACGGCGTGGCGCGGCAGCACTTTGGTGAGCAACCGGCTCGGCGGGTCGCAATTCGCCTCGATGCCGCCGACCACCCCCAATCACCTCGAGATCCTTTCCCGCGACCGCGGGGACAGCTGGACCTTGGGCGTTGACGGGGCCCCGGACGGCCTGTCGGTGACGCCCGGCGAGATCCCGGGCCTCGGCGATATGGTGCTCACCGTGGCTGGCTCCGACGGCGTCGACGGCCAGCCGGTGTCCCTGCGCAATCTGACCCGCGGCACGTGGGAGCGCGCCGACGCCGGGGTCGACGGCTCCTATTCCCTGAGCCTCGACGCCCGCCGCGGCGACCGCATCCAGATCCTGCGCAATACGGATGCCCTGGTTTACGTGCAGCTCGACGGACACGGCCTCGCCGCCGTGGACTACAACCATTTCTACGGCGAAAGCGACGACGCCGACGGCGACGGCGTGCCCGACGATCCGGAGATCGTGCAGAGCCAGGTGCTGCGCTACTACACCCATTCGATCCTCGAGAACGAGCCCGACGACCCGCTCTGCGATCCGAACGGCCTCTACCTCGGCGACGATCCGATCTTCCTCGCCAGCGACTTCGCCCTGCTCGGGCGCGGCACCGATGGCCCCTGGTTCCTGCCGACCCTGGTCCAGTCCTACGGCCTGGTGATGATCGCCGTCGACGGTAACAACCCGGTGGAGGTCAATAAGGTCGATTGGCGGTGCGCCGTCGGCCGCGTCCCCAACCCGACGTCCGGCGACATTGGGCGCATGACCGGCATGGGCGTGGTCGAGCGATTCCCGGCCGATGTGATCTATGACGACGACGCGATCCTGCGGGCGCCGGAAGAAGCCCGTGAGGTCGAGATCGCCGGCGAGACGGTGCCCGTGGGCCGGGACCTGCGCGACTACGCGTTCATCGGCAATAGCCACGGCCACGTCTACGCCGTCGACGTCACCAACCGCCTGGACCTGCGGATCGTCGCTCGGATCGAGCTGCCGACGGCGCCGGCGGGGCCGATGACCGTCGACGTCGAGGGGCGGCGTCTCCTGGTCTCGGGAGGCACCGACGGCGTCTACGTCGTGGACCTGGGCGGACCGTTTCCGCTCGCCGCCATCGACCTCGACGACACCTCACCGATCGATATTGACGGCGATGCCCGCGACGATCGCGTGCTCGAGCAGCTCGAGGTGCGGGACCCGATCTCGGGTGAACCGCTGAATGTCAACCGACGCGTCGAGCTGTGGAATGACCTCGGCCTGGCGTGGATCGGCGGCATCCAGAACCTGTCGAATCCGGGGGAGCTCGGCCTCGGTGGCCTGGTGGTGCGGGAGCCGCGGGTCCGCTTCCTGGGGACGTCCGCGAATGGCCTCCTTGAGGTCGACCAGCTCGCGCCCTTCGGCGCGCCGACGGCGGCGGTGCCGGGGGCGCCGGAGGGGACTGAATATCCGGGGCTTTTCCGGGTCGAAATGCACCTGCCCGGCGAGCTCGCCGACGCCGCGGGCGAGCTCAAAGTCGACCTCGTGGCGGTGGCCCCGGGCGGCGGTGAGATCGCCGGCGCCGGAGACCCGGATCGCCTCGCCTTCTTGCCGCCCACGGGCCTTAAGGGGGACGACGGCCTGGTCTTGAAGCGCCAGTCCGACGTGCCGTGGCACGAGGGCTACCAGCTCTACCTGTCGGAGCCGATCCTGTCGATCGCCGACCTGCGCGCCTCACATTTCTACGTCATGACCGAGGCGGAGAAGTCGGCGAAGGATATCTCCGGCGACGACCTCTGCCGGCGCTGCGACCTCCAGGCCCCCGAGCTCGGCGTCTACCCGGCGGCGGGCGTCCCGCCGGCGGAGGCCTACCGTGAGCTGCTCTCGGGGCACCGCATCGCGATACGCCTCCAAGACAGCACCGAAGCCGCGCTCGTGGGCCTCTACGGCCGTCTCCTCGCCTCCGAAGCCGAGGCCGAGGTGGCGAGCGTGCCGTGGGACCTCGGTCCGTCGTCGGAGCAAGAGCCTTTCCACGGCGCCTCGAAGGGCCACGGCGACGTGGCGCCGGGCACGCTGCTGCATTCCGGCGAGTTCACCCACGGCGCCGCGGACCTCGAGATGCCGGGCCTCGGCTTCGATTTCCTCTTCACCCGGTCTTACCGCAACCAGACCGTCGGCGGCGGTCCCCTCGGTCCGGGCTGGGACTTCGGCTACCGGGCCCGCCTGCGTCCGCTGCCGAACGGGGACGTCGATTTCTTCGACGGCACCGGCCGCCGGGCTACCTTCCACTGGGATCCGGATGAAAAGCGTCTGGACCCGCCGCCCGGGGTGTTCGTGCGCCTGACCCGCGACGCCACGGGCTACCGCCTCAAGGACCGGGCCGGCTCGCTGCTGCACTTCGACCGCTACGGCCGGCTGCTCTCGATGCTCGACCGATTTCGCGTCGACGACAGCTCGGGCTCCGTGCTGCGCTTCGAATACGACGCGGCGTCCAACCTTCGCCAGGTGTCCGGCGCCGGCCGATTCTTCAGCTTCGAATACGACGCCGACGGTCGCCTCGGGCGACTGGTGGACGATACGGGGCGCGACGTGCTCTTCAACTACGACCTCGACGGCCGCCTCGAAGAGGTCCAGAGCCCGCCGACGGCCCTGTCCACCGGCGCCTCGCCGGGGCGCCTCGTGACGCAATACGCTTACGAATCCGCGGACTCCCCGTCCCTGCGCGCGGCGCTGAACCGCCGGGACAACGTCACTCGACTGGTCGACGCCCGTTCGGTGGCGTGGCTCGAGCTCACCTGGGCGCCGGGCGACGGCGGCATGGGGCACCGCCTGGCGACGCAGACCTGGGGCGACGACGTCCTGTCGCTGGCGATCCAAGACGCCGGCCAGACCACGGTCACCGACCGCCGCGGTGAAGCGCATCGCTACGTGCACAACGAGTCGGGCCAGGCGCTCTCCTATGAAGACCCCGGCGGCCACACCACGCGGTGGACCTACGGCGCCTACGGCGATAACCCCGAACAGGGGCTGCTGACCGAGGTCACCCTGCCGAGCGGGCGCAAGGTCGCCTACAGCTACGTGCACGCGGAGAACCACGGGAACGGCGGTCGCGTGGCGCAGATCCTGATGCCCAATCTCTCGAAGATGGAGCTGCTCCCGGGCCCGGGCGACGCGCCCCAGGTCGGCGGCGCTTGCGGCCCCGACGATCCGTCGACCAACGGCTCCGCCGACGCCATCGCGACGACCTACGCCGGGCACCACCCGTGGACCTTCATTCCCAAGGTCGTCACCGGCCCGGACGCCTCGGTCTCGACCAAGACGTGGAAGTTCGACGATAAGCGCCACGGCTGGCCGTCGGCGATCGACGTCACCGTGCCCACGGGCTACGGCGCGGATGCGGCCGCGCAAACGGTGAGCACCGCCCTCATATGGGACGATTTCGGCCGCACCACGCTCCATACCCGCCCCGGCACGTCTAACGTGACCGTCGCCACCGACGTGGCCTTTACCGCAGAGTCGAGGGTGCCCGAGGCGCAGACGGTGTCCTCCGGTGGCGAGGAGTTCCGGGTCGACTACGAAAAAGACGCCGTCGGCCGCATCGTCGAGGCGCGCGAGCCCGGCGACGTCACCCACACGACGGCCTACAACGCCGTCGGTTGGCCGCTCGAGCAGTGCACGCTCGCCGACGGTCTGAATCGATGCACGCGCTATACCTACCTGCCGAATGGACTGGTGGCGAAGGTGGAGACGCCGTTCGGCGAAGACGGCCAGCAGCACACCGCCGCTTTTGCGACCTACGGCACCCTCGGCGAGCCGCTGGTGACGGAGCAGGAGGTCTTGCCCGGAGGGGCACGCCACACCCAAACCCGGACCTACGACGAAGGCCTCAACCTGCTGTCGATCGACGGCACTGGTCGCACGGCGACGGTCCAGGCCTACGACGCCCGCGGCCTGCCCCAAAGCCGGACGACCTTCGACGACGACGGCTCGGCCCTCGTCGAAGCCTTCCTTTACAACGGCGACGGCCAGGTCACGAGCTATACCGATCCGCGCGGCAAGATCTGGCGGACGCTTTACGACGGCTACGGCCGCGTCATGCAGTCCCTCGATCCGGAGTCGAACGCCTCGGGCGTCACCTACGACGGCGCCGGGCGGCCGCGCAGCGCCACCGGCTGTGACGCTTCCGGACAGGCGTTGATGCAGCGGGAAACGTATTTCGATAGCGCCGGTCGCCTGGTGGCGCAGATCGCCGTCGATCCGGACGGTGAGGTGGCCAACGCCGTGACCCGGAGCCACTACGACGAGGCGTCGAACCTCGTGCGCACCGTCGACCCGGTGGGCCGTACGACGGATTACACCTATGACGGCTTCCAGCGCCTGCTTGAGCTGTCGGTGAACGGCGGCGCGGTCTACCGGCAAACGTGGAGCGACTTCGACGTCCGCGGCCGGGCGCTGCGGGAAACTACGTTCCTGCCCGCCGCCGGCGGCAGTCCGTCATCCTACGAGACGACTTTCGAGTACGACGGCCTCGACCGCCGGACGGCGGTGATCGACGGACTCCTGAATCGCCACGAGCTCGCCTACGACGTGCGTGGCAACGTGCTCCGGGAAACCGCCCCGGGGAGCTTCGTCACGGCCTACGCCTACGACGGTCTAGATCGGCTGACCCAGGCAACGCGGCCCTCCGGCATCGCGGTGAGCTACGACTACGTGGACGGCGTCGACGCCGCCGCGAGCGCGCGCGTGCTTCAGACCGCACGCTGCTGACGGTCTGCAGTCAGAAGACGCTTTGAAAGCAATGGAC
>JBCDKB010000372.1:0-8983 GCA_038747035.1 Acidobacteriota bacterium
CGCCGATCTTGGCCTCCTCATGCATCTGCTGCACCAGCGGCAGCATGGCGCCGAGGGCGTTGTTGATGTCGTGGGCGATGCCGCGGGTCAGGTTGGCGAGCACGTGCTTGCGCTCGGACTTGAGGATCTTTTCCTGCAGCGACTCCGTGCGCATCGAGAATTGCACGGCGAGCGAGGTGAGTGCCCGAAACTCGCCGACCAAGGTCGCCTCGTAGGCGTCGAGCACGCCGGGGCGGCGGGCGGCGATCTCGAGCAGGGCGAGGGCGCCGTCCCGGTGGACGATGGGCGCATAGATGACCGTCGCCTCCGGCGGCGCCGCGGTGGAGGACTGCATCAGGACGTCGGGAATCTGCGACGGCTCGCCGCCGTCCGCGGGCTGCCACCGGTCCCCTTGGCGGTGGAACCAGCGGACCCGACCGTCCCGGAGCTCGCGGCGGGCGCTCTTGGAAAGCTCGAGCATCAGGCCGATGCGCCGACTCTTCGCTTTGGTCCACGCGATCTGCTCGGCCACCAGCCGCAGGGCGCCTCCGTCGGCTGAGGAGGTGTAGAGCGACGCCGAGTGGTCGTAGCGGGTCAGCGAACGCAGGCCGTGGAGGATGTCGTAAATGACGTCCTTCGGCTCCTGACGATCGGCGATCTTCTGCTCGATCTTGCGCCGCACCCGCCGCACCCGGCGCTCGTCGAGGCGTCGGATCAGATCGGTCACGGTGTGGGAGAGCGAGAAAAGGCTCCGCAGGTGATCTTTCTCGAAGCTCGCGTCGCGCTCGAGCACCAGCACCGCCCAATTCCGGCCCCGTCGCTTGACCGGGCCGAGCAGCAGGCTGGACGGGATTTCCGGTTTCGCTTCGTCGAGGTAGGCGCCGAAGAGCTCGAGGTCCCATTCACCGTCGCTGGGCAGGGAGAAGCTGATTTCAGCGTCTGGCCGACCGGAGTGTCGCACGGCGACGGCGGCGCGGTCGGCGCTGAAAAGCTCCTTCAGGGCGCGCAGCGTCCACACGAGCGCCTTGTGCGGATCGTGCACGTCGTGGAGGCGTGAGCGGAGCCGCTCCTGGAGCTTCAAGAAGCCGAGTTGAAAGTCGTCCCTCATGGTGAAAATGCCTGCCGGGACTCTATCAGCGCCGACGTCACCGTCACCCAGGGCTCCGTCCCCCGGGGCCCGGGCCGGAGCCGTCAGTCCCACGCCTCGAAGGGGTCGTCTTGCGGCGGTCGCACCGGCAGCGGCCCGTGGTCCGTCGGCTCGACGGGCGGAGGGTCGAGCAGGTCGGTGAAGCCGAAGGCGAGGCGGGCGGTCGAGACGCTCGCCAGCCAGGTGGTGACGTCTTGGGGGGAAGGGGCGGACTGGCTGAGGGAGAGCGGCGTGATCGAGCCGCTTAAATCAGCGAGGGCTTCGCGCAGTCCGAGGGCCAGCTCCGCCGCGGTCGGACGCTCTTCCGGATTGCGCCGCAGCGCCGACATCACCGTCGCTTCGAAGCGAACCGGCGCCTCCGGCAGGTGGGTCGAAAGGCGCTCGGGGGTGCCGGTGAGGTGCTGCATGGCCACAGCCAGGGCGTCGCTCGACTTCGCTAGGAAAGGCAGCGTGCCGGTGATCATCTGGTAGAGCACGATGCCCACGGAGTAGACATCGGACCGACCGTCATAGGCGCCGCCGGAGAGCCGCTCCGGGGCCATATAGGCGGGCGTCCCGAGGATGCCTTCGTCGAGCGTCAAGCTCGAATTGTCGGGGTCGCCGAGCAGCTTGGCGATCCCGAAGTCGAGGACTTTCACGACCTCTTCGCGGGACGTCTTGTGCAGAAAAATATTGGCCGGCTTGATGTCGCGGTGGATGATGCCGAGGGCGTGGGCCTCCGCCAGCACGTCGCAGACCGCGATCATGGTCTCAACGGATTTCTCCACGTCTTGCCGCCCGTGCCGGCGCATGCGCTGGTCGAGGGATTCGCCGTCGAGCATCTCCATGACCAGGAAAGCGAGGCCGTGGGCGACCGCGAAGTCGAGCACCAGCACCGCATTCGGATGCTTGATGCGGAAGGTTGAGCTCCCTTCCTGCTGGAATCGGCGCAGGTCTTCAGGTTCGAGATCTTCCACCGGCGTCCGCAGGATTTTGAGCGCCACCGGCTGACCGAAGGCGAGGTGGGTGGCCCGGAAGACGATGCCGAAATTACCCGCGCCGATTTCGGCTTCGAGGCGGTACTTCTGCGCCAGCACCAGCCCCGGCCCGAGCTCGGAAAACCGCAGCGGCCGCTCCTGCTTGACGTCGGCGGCGAGGCTCCGGGCCCGCAGGTGGGATTGGATGCGGGCGAGCACGACCGGAAAGTCGAGCGGCTTGGTGACGTAATCGTTGGCCCCGAGCTCGAGGGCTTCGACGATATCGTCGCTGCCGTCCTTGGCCGTCGCCATAATCACCGGCAGCTCGAGGTGGGTCGACCGGCGCCGAATCGTGCGCAGGACTTCAATGCCGGAGAGGCCGGGCATCATGATGTCGAGGATGACGAGGGCGATTTTCTCGCGCCGGAGCACCTCGAGGGCCGTCGAGCCGTCGGGGGCCGTGACCACGACGTAACCGGCCCGCTCGAGGCGCCGGCGGATCAGATCGCGATTATTTCGGTGGTCATCGACCACCAGGATGGAGGGGGCTTGGCTCATGCTTGGCTCTTGCTCGACCCTTCAGAGTGCTCGGCGAAGGTCCTGGCGGGGTGAGGATACAACCTGCCGAGGATATAAGCGCACGGGTCGCCTCAGCAGGAGCCGGTGTTGGACCAAGTGGCCAGCAGTCTGGGGGGCTCGTCGTCTCCTAAGAGCCCTGGGCACTGATACTAAGGTGCTGATATGGCCTCGACCCGACTCCTCGATACCAGTGCCGACGCCGACCGGGCTCAATTTGAGGTTTACCGACGGATGTCTGGTGCCCAGCGGCTCAAGATCGCCCTCGACATGAGCGAATTCGTCCGAGAGTGCGCCAAGTCGCGTATCCGCAAGAGAAATCCCGAGCTGACGGAGCCTGAGGTCACCCGCGAACTGATTCGCGAGATGTACGGCGTCTAGCGGGGTCTGCGGAGTTGCAGTCAACGACGGATTTGTTTCGGCGTCTGATACCAATTATTGAGCAGTCGGGCATCCCATACATGGTGGCGGGGTCAGTCGCGAGTTCTGTGCATGGATCGCCGCGTTCGACCCAAGGTGTGGACCTGGTCATCGCTCCAGAGCGTTCGAGTCTTCTAGACCTGCTCCGCGCGTTGCCTCACGAGGACTACTACTTCAGTGAAGAATCGGCACTTCGAGCCTTCGCTCGAAAGAGCCAGTTCAACATTATCGACTTCAAGACGGGATGGAAGGTTGACTTCATCCTTCGAAAGTCCAGACCTTTCAGCAATCTCGAATTCCAGCGACGCCAAATCGAAACGGTTGACGGTCTGCAGCTCTTCGTGGCTCGCCCGGAGGACGTGGTGATTTCGAAGCTGGAGTGGGCCAGGATGGGCTCTTCAGACCGTCAGATTACGGATGCTGCGGGCATTCTCCGAGTTCAAGGTACTCATCTAGACCTCAAGTACATCGAGCACTGGGTTGATGAGTTGGGTCTTGGTGAGGAGCTAGATCGTGCCCGTGAAGCGTCACAGCGCTGAAGTCCCTAGCTTGCCCGGACGCTAAATGGGAAAGCCCCTCGAAGCACTGAACTAAAGCGGTTCGCTTCTTGTCCCGGGCGATCTCGATGGCGGCGCGACGGAGCCGCCAACTCAGCTGCTGAAGGCTCTCCTGCGCCGCGCTCCCGGTTCGGTCTACGTGGGGCCTACGCGTCGAGCCACCGGCGGGGCACGTCGACGACCTGGGCGAGCAGGAATTCGCCGAGCCCCTTGGCCTGCGGGTCGGTGGCGAGGGAGGCGGCGACGCCGTCGCCGAGGAAGCCTCGAAGCACGAAGTTGAGGGCCCGTAGATTGGGGAAGCGGTGGCGGTCGACCTCGAGGTCGCGGGCTTCGGGGATGAGCTCGCGCAGCGTGTCGACCGTCAGGAAGGTGTCCAGCCAGCGGAACGCGTCGCCTGACTCGGCCCAGACGCCCAGGTTGGCGTTGCCGCCCTTGTCTCCGGACCGCGCCCCAACGAGGCGGCCGAGCCGCGCCGGGACGGTGTCGCCGAAGTCCGACGGGTGGGCATCCGCGGGACTTGTCGAGGCCACGGGGGACTCGGGGTCGACGCCGGCGGTCGGCTCGATCGACACTTCTTCGCCATCGAAGACCAGCCGGACGTCGAGGTGCGCCGTGTCGATGAGCGCCGGCCAATAGACGCCGAAGGGACGGCTCGACCCCGGCGGCGCCGTGAGGTTGAAGCCGGGGATCGACGCCAAGGCCAGCTCGACGGCGGCGCTCGAGAAGCGCCGGTCGACCTTGCGGCGGTCCGGATCTTTGACGGCGACGGTCAAGAACGAAAACGACTCGCTGACGCCCGAGCCGGGCCCGGCGGCGGTGCGGTGCAGCGTCGTGCGCACTTCCTGGAAGTCTTCGCGTCCGCCGAGGGCGGCGAAAAGCGCCGACTCGATGATCCGGGCCTTCTCCTCGAGATGGCGTCCGGTCAGCAGGAACGTCACGGAGTTCTTGAAGCCGCCGAGGTAGTTGAGGCACACCTTGGTGGTCGTGGGCGGCGGCTCGCCTTGGACGCCGGAAACGCGCACTCGATCCTCGCCGTCGCTTTCGAGGCGGATCGTGTCGAAGCGGGCGGTGACGTCGGGGTTGCGGTAGCGCGGTCCGTCGATTTCGTAGAGCAACTGGGCGGTGACCGTGCCGACGGTGACGGCGCCGCCCGTGCCGGGGTGCTTGGTCACGACGAAAGAACCGTCCGCCGCGATCTCAGCGATCGGGAAGCCCGGATGTCCCAAATCGTCGACGCGGTCGAAGAAGCTGTAGTTGCCGCCGGTGGCCTGCGCGCCGCACTCCACGATATGGCCGGCGACCAGGGCCGACGCCAGCGCGTCCCAGCGGTCGCGGGCCCAGCCGAAGCGCCAGGCCGCGGGGCCGATCACCAGCGCCGCGTCGGTGACCCGCGGGCAGATCACCACGTCGGCGCCGCGCCCCAGGGCCTCGGCGATGCCCCAGGCGCCGAGGTA
Organism: Acidobacteriota bacterium; assembly: GCA_038747035.1. GTDB lineage: Bacteria > Acidobacteriota > Thermoanaerobaculia > Multivoradales > J023 > JAUIJL01. The sequence goes on from JBCDKB010000372.1 coordinate 5,090, forward strand.
GGCGTTGGCGCTCACGACGGTGTGGTCGAGTTTCGAAAGCGGCGTGCCGCGGTCGAGGTGTTTGAAGCGCTCGCCGGCCGCTTGGAGCTCCGGGAGCCGCGGCAGCAGATCGTCGCCCTCGAGGTGGGCGACTTCGGCGTCGAGGCCCAGCTCCGCGTAGACCGCCCTGCACGCGTCGGCGCAGCCCCGGGGATTCAACCCGCCGGCGTTGACGACGATCTTGATGCCGCGATCGAGGCACGTCGCCGCGACGCCGCGCAGCTGCTTGGGGAAGGTCTTCGCGTAGCCGAGGGACGGGTCCGCGCGCCGGTCCTTCTGCAAAATCATCAAGGTGAGCTCGGCGAGGTAGTCGCCGGTGAGTACGTCGATGGCACCGCCCTCGACCATCTCCCGTGCGGCGTCGAAGCGGTCGCCGTAGAAGCCGCTGGCGTTGGCGACCCTGAGCACGGTCATGGATCGCGGCGCCAGGCCGGAGGACGCTTGGCGGCGAAGGCGGCCAGGCCCTCGCGACCCTCATCGCTCGTCACGCACCGGGTGAAGAGCTCGGACGCGCGGTCCAGCGCCGGGGTCAGCTCGGCGCCGGCGGCGAGGGGCGGAATCTCAAAGACCAGGCGCTTCGACGCCGCCACCGCCTGCGGTCCGCCGGCGGCGATGTCGTCGACTTCGGCGTCGACGGCGGCCTGGAGCGCCTGCGGGTCGACGACCCGGTGCAGCAAGCCGTAGTCGAGGGCCTCCGCGGCGCTGAAGCGTCGACCCGTGGTGAACAGACGTCGGGCGTGGTGCGGCCCGATTTTCGGCAGCGCGAAGACCGAGATCATCGCCGGGATCAGGCCGAGGCGCACTTCGCTGAAGCTAAAGACGGCGCCGTTGACGGCGACGGCGATGTCGGCGGCGGCGACCAGGCCGAGCCCGCCGCCGAAGGTCGCGCCGTTGACCGCGGCGATGACCGGCTTGGGCGAGGCCTGGAGCTTCTCGAGCAGCGACGCGAAGGGATTGCGCCCCGGGGACGCCGCCAGCTCTTGCGCCAGCTTCAGGTCGGCGCCGGCGCAAAACGCCGTGCCCCGACCCGTGACGACGATCGAGCGGACCGTCGGGTCATCCAGGGCCAGGTCCAGGTGCTGATCGAACTCGCGCAGCAGCTCCGGGGAAAGCGCGTTTCGTTTCTCGGGCCGGTTGAGGGTCAGCCAGGCGGCGACGCCGCGGTGTTCAGCGATGAGGGTCACGACGTCGCGCCTCCACCGTCGGCCTCAACCACCACGAGCACCACGTCGGGGTCGACCATCTGCCCGGCCTCGACGTGGACCGCCGTCACGGCGCCGTCGTGGGCGGCGAGCAGTCGGTGCTCCATCTTCATCGCTTCGAGGATCACCAGCGTGTCGCCCTCCTTGACCCGGTCGCCCGCCGCCACCCGCACGTCGAGCACCAGGCCGGTCATGGGCGCCGCGCAGCCGCCGGCGACGGCGTCAACTGTGCGCGGAGGAAATCGAGGCGTGACGTCGAAGACGGTCGTCGCGCCGTCGCCGTGGACCGCCAGCGAGGTGATGCCGACGCCGCCGTCGATCTCGCCGGAGGCGGTGCCGATCTGGACGGAGCTCCGCAGGCCGTCGACCTCGAGGGTCATGCCGCCGGCGTTTTCCCGGGAGCCTCGATTCGAGACCCGCCGCACGGTCCGGGCGTCTCCGTCCGGGCCGATGCGCATCTCGAAGACGCCCTGATCTCCCGCGGTCCGGTACTGGACTTCGAGCTCGCGCTCACCGACGGTGAAGTGCTGGTCCGACCAGCGCCAGCGGTTGTTGCGCCAGCCCGTCGGGACGCCGCCGGGTACCGGCGAAGGGCGCTGCGCCCGGGCTTCGATCAGGGCCAGCGTGGCGGCGAGCGCGTGGCGGCTGATGACATCTTCGGCTTCGCCGTTCGTCTCTGCGGACTTCAAAGTGGACTTCAGCGTCTCCAGCTGGGCCGCGACAAAGCCGGTGTCGGCGGCGCCGGCTTCAAAGTCCGGGTGCTGGAGGGCCCGGATCAGAAAGTCGCGATTGGTGGTCACGCCGGCGACGGCGAGCGTTTCGAGGGCCCGCCGCAGGCGCCCGAGGGCCGTCGTCCGGTCCGCGCCGTGGGCGATGATTTTGGCCAGCATCGGGTCGTAGTGGACCGTCACCTCGTCGCCTTCGCGGACCCCGCTATCCACCCGCAGGCCCGGCAGGGACGGCTCGCGCCAGAGCTGGAGCGTTCCGGCGTCGGGGAGGAATTCGTGGTCCGGGTCCTCGGCGTAGATCCGGGCTTCGATGGCGTGGCCTGTGATCGTGAGGTCTTCTTGACTGAAGGGCAGCGGCCGGCCGCGGGCGACGTCGAGCTGGAGTGCGACGAGGTCGAGACCGGTGACCGCCTCCGTCACCGGGTGCTCGACCTGCAGGCGGGTATTCATCTCGAGGAAGAAGAAGCGCCCGTCAGCGTCGAGCAGGAATTCGACGGTGCCGGCGCCTTCGTATGCCACGGCACGGGCCAAACCCACGGCCGCCGCGCCCATGCGTTGACGCAAGTCGTCATCGAGGGCGGGGCACGGCGCCTCTTCGAGGATCTTCTGGTGGCGTCGCTGCACCGAACAGTCGCGCTCGAAGAGATGGACCGTTGAGCCGTTGCGGTCCGCGAAGACCTGCACTTCCACGTGGCGGGCGCCGCGCAGGTAGGGCTCGATGAGCAGAGCCCCGTCGCCGAAGGAGTTTTCCGCCTCGCGACGGGCGTCGTCGATGGCGTCGGGCAGCTCGTCCGCTGAGGCCACCACCCGCATGCCCTTGCCGCCGCCGCCGGCGGTGGCCTTGAGCAGCAGCGGAAAGCCGAGCTCAGCCGAACGCCGGGCGACCTCGTCGACCGCGAGCCCGTCGAGGGCAAAGCCGTCGAGCACCGGCACGCCGGCGTCGCGGGCCAAAGCCTTCGCCTCGTCCTTGCGCCCCATCCGCTCGATGGCGTCCGCCGACGGACCGATAAACACCAGCCCGGCGTCCACACAGGCCCGGGCAAAGTCGGCGTTCTCCGACAGGAACCCATAGCCGGGGTGCACCGCCTCCGCACCGCTCCGCCGGGCGGCGTCGAGTAAAGCGTCGACGTTCAGATAAGACTCACGACTCGGCGCCGGGCCAATGCGCACCGCCACATCCGCCTCGTCGACATGGGCCGACCGCGCGTCCGCATCCGAATACACCGCCACGGACTGGAGTCCTGAGTCCCTGAGCGTCCGGAAGATTCGCCGGGCGATCTCCCCGCGGTTGGCGACAAGGACTCGGGAAAACCCACGCCCGCTCTGCACGTCAGAAGAAGCCATGGGACTATTCTAGGTCAGCGGAATCCGAGCGACCGGCGACGCTCGAGGGCTGCTCTTGATCATGCTGGTACCCACGGCACCAAAAAGGCGCCACCGGTAGAAGTTACCTTGGCCCAAGGGAACGCCTACGGCATATCTTGGCGGAGTCGATCAGCGGCTTGGTCAGCCTTTCGCGGTTTGCAACGCTCAGCCATTCGGATCTCGGAGATGCTGCCGAGCTCATCTGGATGTCGTGGCGGGGCTTGTCCCGGGCTTGTCCCCGCCTCAGCGAGGCGGAGCCGAGCTTCTTCGAGCGCACCTTGGCCTCTGATTTCGCGCGTTGACCCAGACCAGTCGCCGAACACCGACGCTCTGATGCGGGCCGGGACAATCCCGGCCCCTACCCCGGAGAGAGCTCGCCCAACTCTGCGGCGTTCGTCACATCGAGACCTTCGTGCCGACCGCCAACAGCCTCTCCGTGTCTTCGAGCCATGGCCGGTTCCGCTTCTTTCCGGGGTAGTGGCGGGGCTTGTCCCCGCCTCAGCGAGGCGGAGCCGAGCTTCTTCGAGCGCACCTTGGCCTCTGATTTCGCGCGTTGACCC
>JBCDKB010000373.1:0-8964 GCA_038747035.1 Acidobacteriota bacterium
CTGGCCTGAGCCGGCGGTTTTGCGCCCCGATTTCTGACCTTGCTTTTGGCCCTGCTTCTGGCCGGACTTCTGGCCCGCCTTGCGCGCCGCTTTCTCCGCCGCGTTGCGCCGTCCTTTTTGGCGGGCGGCGCGGTGCCGGGCGAGGCGCTCCTTGAGCTCGATCTCGAGCTTTTCCTTCGGCACCGAGGTGTAGTCGAAGCCTTCGAGCTTGACGCGATCGATGGTGCGGCCGACGGCGCGCTCAATGGCGCGGACGTGCATGTCGTCGAGCGGCGTGATGAAGGTCAAAGCGTCGCCGGTGGCGCCGGCTCGGGCCGTGCGTCCGACCCGGTGGATGTAGTCCTCCGGCAGGTTCGGGATATCGAAGTTCACCACGTGGGAGAGCTCGCTGACGTCGATGCCGCGGGCGGCGATATCGGTCGCGACAAGGACCTGGACCTTGCCGGCCTTGAATTGGGCCAGGGAGCGGGTGCGCTGCGCCTGGCTGCGGTTTCCGTGGATGCGATCGGCGGAGATGCCGTTCTTGGTCAGGAAGTCCGCGAGGCGGTTCGCGCGGTGCTTGGTGCGCGTAAAGATCAAGACGTCGTCCAGCTGGCGGCGGTTCAGCATCTCGAGCAGCAGCAGACGCTTCTGCTCTTCGAGCACCGGCCAGAAGGTCTGTCGCACGCCGCGCGCCGGCGCGGACCGTCGTTCGACCGACAGCGTCACCGGATTGCGAAGCAGCTTCCGGGACAGCTCCTTGATCGGCTTCGGCAGGGTCGCCGAGAAGAACAGGGCCTGCTCGTAGTCTTTGGGGATGTGCTTCAGCACGCGGCGGACGTCGGGCAGAAAGCCCATGTCGAGCATGCGGTCCACTTCGTCGAGCACCAGGACGTCGAGGCCGGAGAGCCGGGCATAGGGCTGACGGAAGTGGTCGAGCAAACGGCCGGGGCAGGCGACGATCACGTCAACGCCGTCCCTGAAGGCCCTTTCCTGCGGCCCCATGCCGACGCCGCCGAAGACCGCTGCGGCTTTGAGGTTGGTGTGGCTGGCGAGCTTTTCGAAGTGCTCGACGATCTGCGCCGCGAGCTCGCGGGTCGGGGTCAGGATGAGGGCCCGGGTGACGCCGCGGCTCGGGCGCGATAGGAGCCGCTGGAGGATGGGGAGGAGAAACGCAGCGGTTTTTCCAGAGCCGGTGGCGGCGCACGCCAAGACGTGGCGGCCGCGGAGGGCGGGGGGGATGCTGTCGCGCTGAATCGGCGTCGGCTCCGTGAAGTCCATGTCTTCAAGGGCGCGCAGCAGTTTGGGATGGAGATTCAGCGCATCGAACGAAACGACGGGCAAATCAGCCGCCGCAGGTGCAGTCATAGCAGTCATTAAGGATCCTGGTGTGCGCACGAACACCGTCGGCCGCTCGCCTTTACGGAGGGGCTACCTGGAAAAGACTTCGAGGGAGCCAGTCCCCGCGGTGAGGGGCTGCCGCCGCGCGAGAATCGCCGACCGGCCCGGAGGCCTTGGCTCGGTGACCCCGGCGTGGGGTTCGGGGGCGTGTCGGAGGGGGTCCGACGTCACGGTCCGGCTGTCAGAAGAAATCAGCGGAAGTCTTAGCCGGCGAGGCCGCCGCTTCGAGGCCAGAATGGCCGTGGGCCTGCAGGCCCTGCGCCGCAGAGTCGCTCAGAGGGCTGACGTCTTGCGGCTGCCGGACGATGTCACACCGACCGGGGCTTTGCAAATTTAGTGATCCGGTTGACAAGAACCTTCCAGAAATCTTCGAGGATCTCGTGGTGCTGGCAAGGCGCGCCGACGCAGGAATAGCCCAGCTCTTTCGAGGAGGCGCAACGCCGCCAGCGCCGTGAGAGGCCGAAGAGGGTGGAAGGAAATTGTCAAACGGGGCGCTAAGGTTCGAGGGTGAATCGTCGCCAGCGTCCGTTGGGTTCTTTCTGGAACGCCTGCCGGTCGTGGAGTCGAAAGCGCTGAGCCGTCCAGAATTCGAGGCTCTCCGGGACCAGCCGGTAGGCTCTCCACGTGTCGGGGCGGGGCACCGGGTGACCGGCATCGAATCGCCCCTCGGCTTGGGCGAATCGCCCTTCGAGGACGCGCCGGTCAGACACTTCACGGCTTTGCTGGCAGGCCCAGGCGGTGATGCGGCTGCCGCGCGGCCGATCGTCGAAGGTTTTCTCGGCGGCGGCTTCGTCGGCGAGCTCCACCGTGCCCCGAATGCGGATCTGGCGCTCAAGCGGGCTCCAATAAAACGTCAGCGCTGCGGACGGGTGGAGCCGAAGCTGGTGGGCCTTCGGTGATCGGGTATCGGTGCCGAAAAGCAGTCCGCGGCCGTCCACTTCATGCACCAAGACGATGCGGGCGTCTGCACCGTCGCCGTCGACGGTGGCGAGCGTCGCGGCTCCCGCATATTGGATCGCGTCATGTTCCGCGGCGTCGGCGAGCCACTCCAACAGAATCATGATCGGATCATCGCTCGGGCTTCGGAATCCGTCGGTCACATCAGCGCTCCCGTCCGCGGGTCGTTGAGTCGAAGTGAATCGTGTCAGGGCTGGACGACGGCGGACCACATCGAGAGGTCGCCGCTCTCGAAATCGTCGGAAAAAATGTCGCCGGACTGAAAGATCAGCGTGCCGTGCAGTAGGGTTTCCGTGCCGCCCGACGCGCCCGGGCCTGGGTCTTGGATATCGACGGTGAAGCTGTCGACTTGCAGCACGACGTCGGTGACGTCGAAGCCTTGGAGGTCGATGCCGTTGCCGCCCGGAACGTCGGCGAAGATGCTGGACTCCAGTCGGATGGCGCTGCCGCCGCCGACGAACATGCCGTCCAGGATCAGGTTGCAGCTCCTCACGTAGGAGTCGTCGATGCCGTCGGTGAGGGTGGCGACAATGCTGTCGAAGTCCGGGTTGTTCCTGCGGTTCGCGCGAAAGGTACGGCCGCTGTCCCCCGGGTTGAGGGTCGCGAGGAGAATACGGTTCTCGAGGATCATTCCTTCACTGCCGAAGAAGAAGCTGGCGGCCATTCGCGTCACCTCGTCGGCCACCTGCGGGGATCCATTGCCACAGAAGACCGATGCTTCCGCGATATTGCCGGTCGCCCCAGGGCCCACTCCGGAACCGAAGTGCGACGGCGCCGGGGCGGCCGTTGAGAGACCGACAGGTGCGAGGACGAAGAGGAGGACCGTGAGTCTGTGCAGAGCGTTTTTCATGATCGAGACTCCAGGAGCGGCCGAGCCTTCCCGACTGGGCCGGGCTCGCCGCCCGGGTTCTTAGGTCCCCATGGAAAGGACCAGGGACGCGGCCTGCAGGTCCGCGGTGTCGAATCCCTCGGTGAATTGCTCGCAGACTTCCCGCAGTGGCCGCGCCGGGTCTAAGGCGTCGGTCTGGTGGCGGAGCTGGGCGAGGCTGAGGGCGGCCCGCAGCGCCAGGCCGCGTTCGCCGCGCTGCCACGCGAGGCCCAGGGCCTTTTCGAATCGCGCTTCGGCCGCCGGTAGATCGGGGGACGAATGCATCATCAGCAGCTCGCCGTCGAGGCGATGGATCTCCGGTAGCCACCAGCCCTGGTCGCTGCGCTCCGCGATTTTGATCGCTTCGGAGACCGCCGCCAAGCCGTCGCTGAGGTTGCCGGCCCGGCCGTGGGCTTCGGCGAGCAGGGCGAGGAAGTACGGCCGCAGCAGCTCGGAACCGCTCTTTCGCAAGAGACCGAGGGTCTGCTCGAGCATGGCGATGCCTTGTTCCGCCTGGTCTTGCATGGCGAGCGACCAGCCGTAAAGCACGCTGCCGACCGCCAGGAAGAGCTGGAAGCCTTGGGCCTTAGACAGCTCGATGGCGCGCATCGCGCACTCGCCGGCGAGCTTGTACTCGCGGCGGAACTGGTGGACCCACGCCGCGATCACCGAGGCAAAGGCCTGGGAAAAGGGATGGCTGAGCTGGTCGGCGAGAGCCAGGCCTTGGCGGCAGCGCTCGAGGGCCTGGTCGGGGTGGCCGAGACACCAGAGGTCGCAGGCGCCATAGACCAAGTTCGCGACGCCGGGATTCTGGCCATAGGAAAAGGCCTGCGCCGCGCGCCTTTTGGCGTCATCCGGCAAGGCGGCGTAAGCCTCGATGCTACGTTCGAAGTGCCGCCAGGATCGCCCGGTCTGGCCTTGGTACATCAAGCTGGTGCCGAGGGCTGAGTCGGCGAGCACGATGAACGCCGGATCGCCTTCGGCTTCGGCCGTCGCGACGAATTGCTCCGCCAGTTCCCGGGCCACCTCGAGCTCGCCGCGCACCACGTGGTGCCGCCACAAGCCGAGCAAAACCGGCAGCACGCCGCGCTCGTCCTCAAGCTGCTCGCAGAGCGAGCGGGAACGCTCGAAGCACTCGCGCACTTCGGTGGCGGCGTGCCCCTTGCTCATCAAATAGGCGGCGCCGAGCTCATTCTGCAGCTCCGCCTCCCGGCGCAATCGGCTTTGGGTGATCGGCTGCGACTCGAGTAGCCGCAGGGCCTCGCCGAGGAAATCGAGGGCGGCCGAGGTCAAGCAGCCGTCGACCGCTTGCTGGCCGGCCAGCAGCAGGCGTTCGATAGCCCGCTCGACGGTCGCCGGGGCTCCGCCGCCGGCCGCGGCCCGGTAGTGGAAGGCTTGGGCCGCGAGGTGCTCCGGCGCGTCGCCGTGCAGCTGGAGCAGGGCGTCGCCGATGATCTCGTGCAGGCGGTAGCTGGCCGACGGCTCGAGATCGCCGAGCACGTTCTGCCGCAGCTTGTCGTGGGCGAAGCGCCAATCGTCACCCTGCACTTCGAGCACCGCCGCGTCGACGCAGACCCGGAGCCACGGGCCGAGCCTTTCGGGACCGTCGTCGAGGCCCGAGGCGATGTGGCGCAAGAGCGGCAGGTCGAGCTCGCGGCCGGCGACGGCGGCGATATCGAGCAGGGGGCGGGCGGCGTCGGGTACGCGGCCGAGGCGTCGCTTGAGGATGCGCTGGATGCCGCCGGTGGACAGTCGGCGGGGCACCTCGGCGAGCTCGATGCCGTGCAGGCGCCCGGCCTCCTCGGCGAGCGCCCGCGCCACTTCCACGATGAAAAAGACATTGCCTTCGGTCTCCCGGCGCAGGAGCTCGAGCACCGCTCCGTCGCGGCCGGCCTCGCCGAGGATCGAGAAGCTCAGCTCTTCGACGGCCTCCGGCGCCAGGCGCTGGAGCTGGATCTCTCCGAGACCGGGCAGGGCCTTCGGCAGATCGGGTTTCTCGTCCATGCGGTAGGTGCCGAGCACCAGCAGGGGTGAGTGGGTGGCGACCTCATGGACTTCCTCGAGCAGCTCCAGGCTCTCTCCGCCCGCCCACTGGAGGTCCTCCAGCAGGACGACGACCGGCTCCATGCGCTCCTCGAAGAGCTGGGTGACGGCCCGGTGCAGTCGTTTCTTGGACGACACCGGATCCAGGTCGTCGCAGACCTCGATCTCGCGGCCGAGCAGGTCGGGCAGATCCGGGACCAGGGGCAAAAGGTCGCACGCCCGGGCGTCGTCGAGGTCGAGCTCCAGGCAGAGTCGACGGATCGGCTGGCGCCACACCTGGTAGGGGCTATTGCCCTGGCGCACTTCCTGGCCGTCGAGCACCAGGGCGCCTTTGACCAAGGCGAGGGTGCGGAGCTCATCGAGCACGCGGCTCTTGCCGACGCCGCTTTCTCCGCCGACCAGGACGCCGCCGCCGAGGCCGACCATGGCGCGGCTCAGGTGCTCAGCGAGGGTCGCCATCTCGCGCCGTCGGCCCACCAGCTTGGCGGCCTTGAGGAAGCTATCGCGGATCGCCGCCGACTCGCGGGGCGGCTGCATGGAGAGGGCGGAGCTCAGGTCGAGGATCACCTGCTGGGCGTCGTCGTAGCGCTGGCCGGGGTCGTTATGCAGCAGGCGCGCGAGCACGGGCCTTAAGCGCGGATCGATATCCGGAGCCTCCAGGTCAACGTCGCCCTTGGTGATGTTCACCATCATCAAGGTCAAGCTCGGGGCCTTGAACGGGTGCCGCCCGGTCAGCAGCTGGTACGCGACGATGCCGATCGCAAAGAGATCGCTCGCTTCGCTCGCCGCCTTGCCCTGGAGCAGCTCCGGCGCCATGTAGGAAATGGTGCCGGTGATGCCCTCTTGCGTCGCGGACTGCTCCCGTAGCTCGGAGATGCCGAAGTCCAGCAGCTTCAGCTGGTCGCCGTCGACGAGGGCGTTCGAGGGCTTGATGTCCCGGTGGATGACGCCGCGGCGGTGGAGGTAGGCCAGGGCCTGCAGCATCTGGATCAGGAGTCCGATCTTGACCTCGAGGGGCTCCGTCGCGGCGGCGTCGAGCACGCTCAGCGACTCCGGCACCCGCTCCATCGTGTAAAAGGGGAGCTGGTGCTCTTCAAAGCCGTAGTCGAGGACCCGGATGATGTTCGGGTGGTGCAGGGAGGACAGCAGCCGGAACTCGCGGGCGAGGGCGAGCCTCGAATCCGACGTCGAGCCGGGGGAGCCCGATGAAATCAGCGTCTGGTCGCCGCGGGTGTCGCCGGTCGCCGCGGGGTGAATCGTGTAGAGGCTCTCGGTGCTTCCCGATTTCTTGTCGTCATTGGCGACGGCGACCACGCCGGCGACGTGCGGCAGCACGCGCTTGAGCGCCACGTCTTGACCCGTCAGGCGATCGAGGGCGTGGTAAACCGTGCCCATGGCACCTTGCCCAATCTCCTCCAGGATTTGGTAGCGACGACTGATCATGGAATCCCTTTGCGTGATTGTGTCTGCTTGCGACGTACGCCGCAACTGTCGAAGGGTTCACTCGCGACCGAAGAGGCGCGACAAAGTCGGTGATCTCATGGAAGCTATGTCGGAATCCGCAGAGTCATTTCCGGCGGGCGGTGATTTTCGCGGAATCGGGAGTGCGTTAGCATGCTCACTAACCATGGACACCTTTCACACGATGAGAAAGAAGGGGTCCCGTCGCCGTGGATCGTGATTCCATTCCGGCGTCTCGGCTCTATAACCGCGACCTCGCCCCCGCCGCTGACGCGGCGAAAACGTGGGGGCTTTGGCATTTCGCGGCCCTTTGGGTCGGGATTGCCGTGTGCATCCCCACCTACACGCTCGCCGCCGGCATGATCACCCAGGGGATGACCTGGTGGCAGGCCCTCTTGACCGTGACGCTCGGCAACCTGATCGTGGTGGTGCCGATCGTGCTCAACGCCCACGCCGGCACGCGCTACGGCATCCCGTTCCCGGTGCTGCTGCGTTCGTCCTTCGGCGTCTGGGGCGCCAATATCCCGGCTCTCATGCGCGGTCTGGTGGCCTGCGGATGGTTCGGGATCCAGACCTGGATCGGCGGCTCGGCGATCTACGTACTCTTTTCCGTGCTCTTCGGATTCCAGGCCGCCGGGCCGGCGGACGCGATTCCGGGACTGGGCCTATCGGCGGGGCAATTCGGCTGTTTCCTGCTCTTTTGGGCGCTCAATCTCTTCGTGGTGCTGCGCGGCATCGAGACCCTCAAGTGGCTCGAGACGTGGGCCGCGCCCTTTCTGCTCGCCATCGGCCTGGGGCTGCTCTACTGGGGGGTGTCGACGGCCGGCGGATTCGGCGTCGTGCTCTCGGATGAGGTCGTGGCGAAGATCCGCGGCGGGGCGGCGACCGATTTCGAGTTCTGGGCCGTGTTCTGGCCCAACCTGACCGCCATGGTCGCCTTCTGGGCGACCCTCGCCTTGAATATCCCGGACTTCACCCGCTTCGCGCGCAGCCAGCGCGACCAAGTGCTGGGCCAGCTGATCGGCCTGCCGACGGCGATGGCGCTTTTTGCCTTCATCGGCATCGCGGTGACGGCGTCGACGGTGGTGATTTTCGGCGAGGCGATCTGGGATCCGGTGCAGCTCATCGGCCGCTTCCCGCAGGCGTGGGTCGTCGCCTTCGCGCTCTTCGCCCTCAGCCTCGCGACCCTATCGACGAATCTGGCGGCGAATGTCGTGTCGCCGGCGAACGATTTCTCAAACCTGTGGCCGCGGGTGATCGATTTTCGCCGGGGCGGCATCATCACCTGCGTCATCGGCGTCCTGATCATGCCGTGGCGCCTCTACAACGACCTGGCTGCCTACGTCTTCACCTGGCTGATTGGCTACGGCGCCCTGCTCGGCTCGATCTGCGGCGTGATGCTGGCGGACTACCACCTGCTGCGTCGCCGCCAGCTCGATGTCGACGACCTTTATCGAGAAGACGGGGCCTATTCCTTCCGGAATGGCTTCAACTGGCGCGCCCTCGTCGCCCTCGCCGCCGGCATTGTGCCCAACGTTCCGGGATTCATCTCCCAGGTCAGCCAAGGGGCCGTTTCGGTACCGGGCTTCTTCATGGAGGTCTACACCCACGCGTGGTTCGTGAGCCTCGGGGTCGCCGCGGCCGTCCACTGGCTGCTCGGCGTGCTCAGTCCGCCCCAGACACCCGCGGACCCGCGCTGACGCCATGGGCAAGACCAGAACCCGGGTGACCTTCCTCGTGCTTTCCATGGAGGCGATGGGCATCGCCGTGCTCGGTTTGGCCCTTTACCTGGTGGGCGACTCGCGGGTGGAGTGTCGCCGGGCCGAAGGCGCCGCTCCGAGCGCCTCCCGAGACACGGTCGTGTGCGAGGCCTCGGCCCGCCGCCTCTTCGGCCTCCTGCGTTTTGAGTCCCGCACTTATGGCGAAGTCAGCGGCTTCGCCCGGGACGAGCCGGCCCTCGGCCGATTTGAGCACTGGCTGGTGCTCGAGACGCCGGGCGGCCGCGAGCGGGTGCTGCCGGGTTCGGAAGCTCGGACCGAGGCCGACCTCGAGCGTCTGCGGGCGGTGCTGGCGGGCCAAGCCGAGTCCTACGCTACCCGACGCAGCGCCGCGCCGCTCGCCTTTGCCGCCGCGGCTTTTGGATGTCTGTGGATCATGGTGATCTCGCTGATCATGCGCGAGTTCCTGGGCTTCCACACGCCCTGGTGGTGGCGGCTCTTCGGGCGGGAGGGGCGGGTCTAGCTTTCCTCCACGGC
>JBCDKB010000374.1:0-8939 GCA_038747035.1 Acidobacteriota bacterium
CGGCCGAGTTCTTCGCCGTGGCTTCGGCGCCAACCGCGTTGGCGGCCCGCGTCGGACCGAGTCGCCCGGTTCGCCGGCCGTCCAACGATTACTCGATGCCCTTGCGCGTTTGGGTCGCCGATTCCGGCGCCGTCAAGGACGCGACCGTCGCGGGATATATCCGCAGACCGGACGGCGTCAAAATCCCGATCACCCTGAGGGATGACGGGACTTCGCTCGACGGCGCCGCCGACGACGGCATCTACGGCTTCGAATACATCGCCGCGGTGAAGGGCGCGCACTACGTCGACCTGAAGGCGTCGGGAGTGTCCAGCGGCGGCGACCCCTTCGAGCGTTACCTATCGACGTCATTCCTCGTCCCCGGCGCCCGCAAGAAGCCGGTGCAATTCGGCGAGGGGCTGCCGCCGCTGATCCCGGAGCCGCCCCCGGGCTTTGACGGATTCTGCGGCTGCGAGGCGGAAGCCCGCTGGTCCTTCGCCGGCTACGGCGGCATCACCTTGCCGAGCGGAAGCTTCGATTCTGTGGCGGACCCGTCGACCAGCGTCGGCGTCAAGCTCGCGTTTCCTTTCCCGGCTCCGGGTTCGCCGTGGTCAGCGGGCCTCTACCTGGGACATGACCGATTCGTCAATGCCACCGAACCGGGGGATCTCGAGCTGACGCACCTGTCGGCCGAGGTTGAATACTCCCCGAAGACGGGCCTATGTCCGGAGCCGTCGGTGCACCTCGGCGTCGGCACCTACCGGGATGAATCGGGGCAGGACGAGCTCGGCTACAACGTCGGTGCGAGCCTCGGCCTTTGCCTGTCACCGCGTGTGAAGCTGCTGACCCGCTACGACTACCGGGCGATCGATGACCTTGACAGGGACTATTCGACGCTCCAAATGGGCCTGAGGTTCAGCTTCTGAGCCGCCGGGCTGCCTAAGTCCTCGACGTTGAGAAACCAAGTCATCGACGCTTAGGAAAACGGGGCCGACGGCGGCCCCGTCGCTTGTTACCGCAGGCCGAACGGCTCCCGGTCCCCGAAGTCTTCGAAGACGATATCCCGCTCTTCGAGGTCCTCGACCCATCGCACCGCACAAGGCCGCCACCGGTCGGGCAGCGTCAGATCTTCGCGGAGTCTTCGTCTTGAGCCTTCGAAGTTGGCAGAAAACGGCTCGGCCGATCTTTTAGGCAGGAGACTCGACCCGGACTTCCAGAACGGTTTTCTGCGCTGGAGAGTGCAAACGGGATCCCGGGAATTGATTGCGCGAACGGAAGCCAACCCGATCGCAACTCCAGGTCAAGGTACCTTCGGGTTCAACTGCAACGGCTGCTGTGAAGAGTTCCCGCGAGCACTCTTCCTACCGGCTTCGGTCGAGTTCTTCGCCGGCCAGAGCCGCTCTTTCCAGTCCTGCTATTCCTTGCAAACCTGCACCGGCACCGAAGGCCCCTGGGCGACAACTCCAGTCGCGCCGTCAGTTCCTTTCCCCTTCTCCTGGAACGGTTCGACCGTTTCGGCCACCGCAGCGGCCGATGAGTTTCTAACTTTCGCCTTTGACGGTGAGATCGTGAGTCCACCGAGCTGCATCAGTCTGCCTCGACGGGTGATCGGAGTCGGCCGCGCCGACACCTGCAAAACGAAGCTCAAGAAGTCTCATAGACCGAGCGAATCGTGGGATGAAGGTGAAACCTGTACAATGCAGGTTGGCAGCGAGACGAGCCAGCAATGCGCGAGGTGCAACTCCTGTTGCAATGCCATCTACGACTACAGAGTTTGCAAACGTCGCAATGTCGCGCTAGCGACCTCGGAGCGCAACGCGTGCCTCGGAGCTTGTGCAACCGATGTCTGCCAATAATGACGAGCGAGGGCCCTCCGATGGAATTTACTAGTCGATTCTTCAGCACGATGAAAGCTCTTCTACCGGTCAGCCTGGGACTCCTCCTGATCGTGGCGGCTCCCCCGTCGCCCAGCTCCGCTACGGAAGGCGCTTCGCCGAACTACGGCCGCGGGTCTTACCACCAAAGCCTGCACTGGCAGGCGCGGGACCGGGACGTTGATGGGTTACTCACGTTCTGGATGAGCGAAAAGGCTTCGATCACGCGCGTGCTCGTTGCAGGGGCCGAGGGCCGAAACCTCATTCTGACGGAAATGATCAATGCCTCCTCGGGAACGAGCGTTTCATGGATCCAGGATGACGTTTCCGGCTGGTGGGCTCGCTTGGAGATGAGATTGCCGGCGAATTCGGCCAGTCTGGGAGAGTTCTTTCGATCGGCTCATCAAGCCGAGGAAGTCGACGTCAAACTGAGTTGGAAAGGGACGGAAACCGCGAGTTTCGAACAACCCGCCGTCCACACCCTCGATTTGATGGCCCAGCAGTTTGTCGAGAAGCTCGAGGAACGCGGGGAGTTAAAGCTCGTGAGCGAAGCGGTCCCGCAGGAGTTAGTCCCCGCGGTCTTTTTCCTCGAGGCCCACTTGAGCGCCGAGAGTTCCCTCGAATCGGAAGATCCTGAAGCTTCGATAGCCTATTCGGTTCGCGGTGTGGTCGAAGTCCTCGCCAAGTCCATGGTCGCCGGCGCTCGGGGGAAGCCGCATACCGATGGCTCGGCCACCGAGTGGGTAGTGACCGTGGGCGACAGGTTTAAGGGTCGCCATCTGGCGGACTCCAAGCTCTTGGAGTTGGTGGGGCGATTTCGCTCTGTTGAAAACGTCGACCCGCTCTCGGACTTAGAACCCGAACTGATCGGTCAGTAGGGCTCTAGTAGGCTCCGAGGCGACGTCGTGGCGTCGCCTCGGAGCTCGAGTGCGGGTGGCGTCCCCCCCACCCGGTCGTTGTAAGACGCGACAGGCCCGTCGAGCTCGATCGGCCTGTGTAAAGGACGGGGCCGACGGCGGCCCCGTCACTTGCTACCGCAGGTCGAACGGCTCCCGATCCCCGAAGTCTTCGAAGACGATATCCCGCTCTTCGAGGACCTCGATTAATCGCGCCTCGGCGAGCTTCCACAGATCCGGCAGCTGTAGATCGCGGCGCCGCTCGCCGTCGAGGTGGAGAATCCAAACAACAGAGCGCCCTTCGAACCAGCGAACGACCCGGTCCACCTCTTCAAAACGGAGCTCGACGGTTCCTGAGGAGAAGTCTTGGGAGATCGCCTCGGCGGTCACCAGCACCCGATCAGACGGGTTCGGCAGCATGAAAATCATCAGGGCCGAGACGAGGACGGCGGGCAGGACCACCTGGCGGAAGCCACGATCCTTCGCCCGCAGCGCCGCGAGGGCGAAGACCAGGAGCCCCGCCGCCATCAGGGTCATGGCCAGGAGGTAGGCGGCGCTGTGGGTAAAGATCAAGTCGCCACCGCGGCGGGCTTCCGTGAAAAGCCAGGGCTCGAGGTTGAGGTCGAAGTCCACGAGGAGCTTGGCGAAGATCAACGCGCCGGGTAGCGTCATCACCAGACCGAGGAGCGCCAGAACCGTCGAGGCCCGGTTCCACCCCCTGGGGCGCGGCGCGGGCACTCGACCGACTGGCGCCGGAATCGGGGCGCCGGCAGCCGGCGGATCATCAAAAACGGGGATGAGTCGCATCGGCTCGCCCGTCAGCTCGGCGGCCTCGACCGACGGAATGCCGGCTTCCGCGAACGCCGCGGCCATCTTGCGCAGCGTGCCCGGGAGCTCCGACGTCCAGGGCAGCAGATCCCAGACCAGCGGCTGACCTCGGCCGCCGTCGATCACCGCGACCAAGGTCCACGACCCCAGCTTGCCCGGTTCCCGCTGCAGGATCGAGACGCACCGGAAGGCGCTTGAGGGCTGCCGCCACCGCCCGTGCGTCTGGCCCCGGCGCTGCACGCCGGCTTCCACCGAGCCGGCGCCCGCATCCAGGGAAATATACGCTTTTTCCTGCCCTGCGAAGTAGAACGCCACGCGCAGGCTTAGGGCGGCGAAAAGAACGCCGACGGCGACGCTCACCCACGGAAATCCAGCCACGAAGGCGATGGCGCCGAACAGAGCGCCCAAGGAAAGAATCGCCATCGGAATCACGAAGAGGGCCGCGCCGACGCCGCGCCGATAAATGAAGCCCTGGTTTTTCTTTTCGAACTTCATAGCCCGGGTCTTAATTCCTTTCGCGGGCCGACGCCACCGGCCGGCACCTCGGGGGCTCGCACCGGCGCTAGGGAACTCAGCCTCCGTGAGCCGATCTTGTCTCGATTCTCGCCGTGTCTGGTGAAGAGGGATGAATCGCCGACGCTGAAAACCAAGCGTCCACGATCCGGCGATGCGTCCAAAGTCCGTCTCTGGATCGACCGGCGCGCCGCCGGAGATCCGCCGCCGAACCGGCGGTCGCGGCCGCGCCAAGGATATTCGTTTCATCACCACTTTCTACGGCTACCCCCTGAAAACGAGTCGCCATCGCAAGCACCCAGAGACACCAGCCACGCAACCGATCCGTTGTTCCGGTCGCGCGGGACGACGGCCAAAGAGGACAGCCCCCATGTTTCCACTTCGGTATCGCCTTGTCGTCGGTCTGATCATTCTCTTTTTCTTCCAGCCCTTCGCAGCCTCGCCCCTCCAAGCCCAAGCGTGCGTCGAAACCAACGGGTTTAGCGGCCTGGTCAGCTTTATTCCGGGCTCGGCGAACATCACCCGTAGCCCCAACTGCTTGGGCGGCTTTTATTGCTATCAAGCGAACTTGCCCGGAGTCTCTTACGAGCTGCTGCCCCCGACCTGCGACCCGACCGCGGGCTCCTGCGGCGCCCGGGCCACCGTAGAAACGGAGTTTCCTGGCAATCAGCAAAACATTTCACTCTTCGACAGCCTGGTGAAGCTCTTCTGGGAAGACACCTCAGGAACCCTCGTAGGCACCTGCGGCTTCCCCGGCGCCCGCATCTTGAGCGACGACGGCGACGCGTCGATCGAGGTCGGATTCGACTGCGCCAGCTACGCCAGCAACCCCGGTGATTTTCAGTTTTCCTTCCGCGCCGAAACGTGCAACTTCAGCGGCCTGTGCCCGAAGGTCGCGAACACCACCGTCGACTTCGGCGACGGCGGTTTCTGTCCCGAGCCGCCGAGGATCTACGGCTGCGGTGAAGGCGACGGCTGTAAAACGGCATGCTTCGGCCCCGGAGGACCGGGGGGTGGCCCCGGCGGCGACGGCGGCGGCCCCGGAGGCTCCAGCGCCGGCGGCGGCGGACCGGGTCTGTCGGGATTCGGCGGCGGCGCCTTCTTCAGTTACCAAGCCCGCGGCGTCGGTGCCCCCGGCTCGCCGGTGCCGGCGAACTACCCGCTGGGCCGCTACTGGGGCCATGATTACGCGCTGACCCTCATCGAAGATCCGGACCCGAGTCACGTTTGGCTCGTCACTCGCTACGCCACCTTCCGAGAGTTCACCGACGCCGACGCCGACGGCACCTACGAGATCGTCTCCCCGAGTGACGAACGTCGGACGCTGACGCAGGTCGCCGGCGGCTGGCAGCTCCGTGATCTGGACGGCACCGTCGATTCCTTCGACCTCGGCGGTCGCTGGACCCAGAGGGTCGACCGCAACGGCAACGCCACGGTCGGTGCCTATACCGGCGCCCAGCTAACCGGCGTCACCTTCCCCGACGGACGCTCCGAGACCCTCGCCTACCACCCCACCGGCGAAGTCGCGTCGGTGACCCACGTCGGCACTGACGGCGCGACCCTGCGCACGTGGAGCTACACCTGGTCCGGCCAGGATCTATCGCGGATCGATCGCCCCGACGGCACCGCCTGGCAATTCCTCTATGACGATCCGCGCCACCCGGGTTTCATCACTCGCCTGACCTTCGAAGGCACGGACGGCAGCACCCGCATTGAAGGCGCCTGGACCTACGACACCCGCGGCAACGTGCTCCAGACGTGGCGCGGCGCCACAACTTTTACCGACGCGGACGCCGTCGACCAGTGGCAGTTTAGTTTCGACGATCCGGCGCAGCCCGCCGTGGTCCAGATCACCGATCCGCTCCTAAACGTATCGACCTACACCCTCGGCCGTGACACCGCCAGCGAGAAACCCCGGATCGAGCGGGTCGACGGCGACTGCCCGGCGTGCGGCCTCGGCCCGAACTCGCAGCGCGAATTCAACGACCCGGCCCAGCCCCTCGAGCCGACCCGATTGATCGACGCCCGCGGTGTCGAAACGCTCTTCGCGTACAGCGCCGACGGCCAGATCACATCGAGGATCGAGGCCGTCGGAACGCCCCTCGAGCGGGAGACGACCTGGCAATACGACCCCACCTACCCGGCCCTGGTGACCGAAATCACCCGTCCGTCGACGAGCGGCAACCCCCTTGACCTGCGGCGCACGATTATCGGCCGAGACAGCGCCGGCAACGCGACCACCGAAACCCATGAGGGGCTCGAAGACGGCGTCTTCTTCAGCTACCAGACCGTGCGCACCTTCAACGCCGCCGGCCAGCCCCTGACGCTCGACCCGCCGGGCTACGGCGCCGCCGACCAGACCGTTTTCACCTACGATCCCCTGCGCGGCGGACTGATCCCGGAGACGCAGACGGAGCCTTTGGTCGGCACCATGACCTATGTGCACGACCCGTTCAACCGTCCGGCCACCGTCACCGACGCCAACGGCGTCGTGCGCGAGATGACCTATGACGACCTCGATCGCATGCTTTTTTACATCGAACGGGGCGCCGTGCCGGCCGACGACTTGACGACCGAGCACGTCTACAACGTCTTCGGCGACCTCTTTCAGGTGATCAAACCCCTCGGCAACGTGGTCGAGCACGGCTACGACGGCGTCGGCCGCTTGATCACCATGGAGCGCAAGGCTTCCACCCTCCCGACGGCCCACGGAGAGCGCACGAGCTATGAGCTGAACGATTTCGGCCAGCAGACCGCGCGTATCCTCGAGCGCTGGGACGGTTCGGCCTGGGTCGCCGCATCGCGCACGGAGTGGATTTATTCCACCCGCTGCCGCCTCGACCGGGAGATCCAAGGCGCGGGATCCGCCCAGGAGAGCCTGACCGAGTACGGCTACGACTGCGAAGGCAATATGGACCGGATCTGGGACGCCAATAATCCCAGCGCGGGCCAAACGACTCCGGCTTCCTGGACCTTCGCCTTCGACGACCTCGGCCGCGTCGCTAGCCGGAGCCAGCCCTGGGGCGGCGCCGGCGGCGGTCAAGTGACGACCCAATACGGCTACAACGTCCAGGATCACCTGGTCAGCGTCACCGACGGCGAAGGCACGGTCACCGCCTACACCTACAGCGACCGCGACCTGATGACGCAGGAGACCTCCGAGGTCGCGGGCGTCATGACCTACGCCTACAACGAGCACGGCGTGCTTGACCGGCGCATCGACGGCCGGGGTGTCCAGGTCGACCTCACGGTCGACGCCTATGACCGGACCACGTTCATCGACCACCCCGACCCGGCGCTCGATACGACGTTCACCTACGACGATCCGCTCGTGCCGTTCTCCCTCGGGCGCCTGACGGCCATCACCCGATCCGGGACGACGGTCGACTACGGGTACGACCGATTCGGCCGCACCACGCGGGACGGCGAGATGACCTACGCCCTGGACGACAACGGCAATCGTACCGAGATCAGCTACCCGTCGAACGTGCGCGCCGTCTATACCTTCGACTACGCGGACCGTCCCCTGAGTCTAGTGGCCGAGGAAACCGGCGGCGCCTGGACCCAGCCCCTGGTCAACTCCGTGGCCTACTTGCCCTTCGGCCCACCGGAGAGCACGGTTTTTGCGAACGGGCTCACCGAGACGAGGGACTTTGATAGCCGCTACTTCCCCACCGGTGTCGACCTGGCGGGGGCGAGCACGCTCTTTGATTGGAACTACACCCTCGACGCCATCGGCAACCCGACCGCCATCGCCGACGCGCTGACGCCGGCGAACGACAAGACCTACGGCTACCAGGACTACCAGTACTTCCTCGAGCAGGGTGACGGACCGTGGGGTCCTAGGTCGTGGACCTACGACCGCGCCGGCAACCGCCTGACGCAAACCGACGGCGGCGGACTCTCGACCTACAGCTACGCCGCCAACGCGGGCGCCACCGGCCATACGTCACGGCTCCTCTCGGTCGACGTCCCCGGCGTCAACGACGACCGTGACTACCTCTACGACGGCGGCGGCCATGTCGACGCTATGGATTTCGGCGGCGGCGCCCTCATCGACTACACCTGGGACGACGCGGGGCGACTGGCCTCGTTCTCGCGCAACGCGACCTTTCAGGTGACCAATACCTACGACGGGCGAGGCTTCCTGCGCCAATCGACGAGCAATTTCGCGGGCCTGGCCCTGGAGATGCGCTACGACTCGCACGGCCTGATCCGCTTCGCCGAACGAACGGGATCCCGATTCGCCCCGCGCGCCTACCACCTGTTCTACCTCGGCGCCCGGCCGGTCGCCGTGCGCGAACAGATCAACACCCTACCGGGGTCTTTCCAGTGGTTGACCACCGACCACCTGGCGACGCCGATTGCGGCGTCCGACGTCGCCGGCACGTTGACGTGGGAAGGCGGATTTGAACCTTTCGGACGCGACTATACGAACGCCGGCGGCGCCGGTATCTTCCTGCGGACTCCAGGTCAGTGGGAAGATGGCATTTGGCTCCGCGTCACCAAGGGTCAGCACGCCTACTACAATGTCCACCGCTGGTACCAATTTGACATCGGTCGGTACCTGAGGCCGGACCCCGGCCTCGCCCTGGGGGACCCGGAGAGAAGCACGATTCGCACCGAATTGCCCAATCTCGCCTACGCCTACGTCGACAATCGGCCGACGCGCGCTATCGACCCCCACGGCCTGACCCTCGCCGACGCCCTCTGCGTCCTGCGCTGGACCCTCGGCGGCGTCGGCGCCGGCGGCTTGACCGGCTTGGCCGCGGGCTGCGCCGCCGGTGGCGGCGTCGGCCTCGTCGCCGGAGGTGTGCTGGCGGCCCCGGGCTGCGGCGCGGGCGCGGTC
>JBCDKB010000375.1:0-8937 GCA_038747035.1 Acidobacteriota bacterium
CGACTGGAGGTCCTGCGGCGACAGCATTTTCGACTCCACCTGCGGGTGGAAGACCGAACGCCATTCGCCGTCCGGATCGCTATGCAGGTAGATAGAGGTGTAGAGATCTTCGGAGACGTGGAACCGGTAAGGCGTCAGCTCCGTCTCGACCGCCACCAGCCGCTCGAGGCCGCCGGCCACCGCTTCGCGCAGGTCATCGTCTTCCACCGCTTCGACCAGGCTCTTGGCCCGCTTTTCAACGCCGTCGACATAGGCCTTGAGCGCCACGTGCATGACGGCGTCGCGGCGGTGAATCGAACCCGCCCCGCAGCAGAAGGACGCGTTATGCCGGTTGCGGCGCCGCTGGATTACGTCGTAGAAGAGCTGGGGATCGTTCGCGAACGGATCCTCCCCGGTCGTGATCGGGCCGACCAGCTTCTCAAGACCCTGCGCGATGAGCCGCCCCGGCGCCCCCAGGTAGCGATGCAGCAGGTCGGGAAGACGCGTACCTTCGGGGAGATCGAAGAACCACTGCGGCGTCTGCACCCAGGCGACTTGGGGGTCTCTGAAATAGCCGAGGGTATTTTCGAGGAAGCTCGGGAAGACCCGGGTATCGGCGTCGCAGATGACGATGAAGTCACCGCCGGTGCGCTCCATGGCATTTCGCAGATTGCCGGCCTTGAATCCTTTGTTGTCCCCACGCGTGATGTAGTGGACGCCCTCCTCCTTCGCCATCGCCGCCATGGCTTCTCGACGTCCGTCGTCGAGAAGGTAGATCTTGAGGTCGATATCGTGGGGATAGCGCAGCTTCTTCGCGTCGAGCACGCTGAGCCGCACCAGTTCGACGTCCTCGTCATAGGTCGGAAAAAAGACATCGACCGAGATCGGCCGGTCGGGCTGACTCGCGGGTATCGCGATGCACTCGTGGAGGCGTCCCGGTGCGGGTTTGCGGGGGGTGTCCTCGTTGGACCAGAGGTTGAAGGTGAAGAGGATCATGCCGAAGTACGCAAGGGACTCGGCCGCCGCGACCAGCAGGGAGAACCAGAGCGCGTCGAAGTTGAGCGAGCTGGTCCAACGCCAGTGCAAATACCAGGCGCCGAGCACCAGGTTGCACACGGCGAAGAATTGCCAGAGCAGCTGGGTCTTCGCCGAGAACGGAATCGGCTCGGGGGGGCGGCGATCTTCGTATTTGCAAAAATAGTCGTCCATCACAGACCTTCCTGGGGATCTTCCGAGCCCTCCGCCATATCCGGACCCTCGGTGGTCGCCGGCGCCTCGAGCGACGCTTTGGTCTCCTTAGCCGCTGAGACGGCGAATGACAGCTGATTGAACGGACGACGCTGGTTTGAGCCGACCTCGATCCAGGCCTCGAGCACGTAGCTGCCCGGCTCTTGGAGGGACATTTCGAGATCACTGACGTGGGCCACGGAGTCGGCGGCGACGGTGAGCCCCTGTCGCTCCTCCGCCACCGCCTGCCCTCCCCGGCTCAAGCGATAGCCGAAGGTGGCCTCGGCGAAAGTCTCTGGCAGATCATTGACGACCCAAAAGCGGAAGCGGGCCGAGTCCCCGACCTCGAGGGGCTTGGGGTGCCACTCGATGCTCGGCAACAGCGGCTGAAACGCCGTGGCGAGCGTCCGGAAGCCGCTCTTCGGATGGCGCTGGTAGTCGACGAGCGCCCAATTGATGCTCGGCCACGCTTCGACCCACATGAATTGGAAGGCGGCGGCGACCGGCGAGAATCTCTGCCGCCGCAGCGACTCCGCCGCCAGCTGCACGAGCTGCGCTTGGTAGGCCTGGGACTCGGCGGCGAGGGCCGACGGATCGCTGGTCTTGCGCAGCCCCGCTAGCTCGAAGCTTTCGTGGGGCTGGAAGTTGTGGTGCCGCCAAACCTCCCAGTCCCTCTCTTCTTCGGGATAGAGGGCCTCCGCCGGCAGGATCTGCCGAAGGGTCTCGAGGTCGGGGACCGCCTGGGCGCCGAATTCGGTGACGAAGACCGCCGAGGTGGGCTTGAGGTAGTCCGTCCAGTGACCGGAATACCAGCCCAGCCACGGATGCTCCTCGGTCAAGGAAACAGCGTGCACGTAGCGACTCGGGTCGGAGCGCTCGAGCACTCTTCCGAGCTCCTCGTCGAGGGCCCGGTTCTGGTCTTCGACGTAGTGCTGGTATTTGTACTTCATCCAGTCCGCATCCCAAGGCGGCTCGTTGTGGCCACTCCAGACCCCGATGGAGGGATGGTGGTAGAGCGAATCCACCATCGCCTCGGCCTGACGCATCACCTCCGAGTGCAGCTCGGGCGTATCCTCGTAGCCCCACTGCAGCGGGAAGTCTTGCCAGATGAGCAGGCCGAGACGGTCACTCTCGCGATAGAAATCGCGGCCGGCGACGTGGGCGTGGACGCGAACGGCGTTGATATGACCGCGGCGCATCATCGTCAGGTCCTCGGCGTAGTGCGCCGCAGACAGCTCGGCCAGCCAGTGACTGCCGATGTAATTGGTCCCACGGAGGAAGAGGCGCCGCCCGTTGAGGCGCAGGGCCGAGTCCCCGGCATCGTAGGCGACCGTGCGGAACCCGATGATCTCTTCGCGACGGTCGACGACCCGGGAACCCCGGAGCACCTCGACGACCACCCGGTAGAGCGGCGACGCGCCGTGATCCCAGGTCCACCACAAATGCACGTTCTCGCACGGCACCGAGAGCTCGACGGACTGTCGGCCGTCGTTGACCCGGACTTTCTGCTCCGTCCGGCCTCCGGAGAAACTCGGACTGCGGAAGCCTTCGGGCTCGACCCAGGCGCGCAGCCCGATCCGACCCGCTTCGCCCTTGTGCACATCGAGATCGAGTTCGATCTCAACACCGGCCGCCGATAGCGGATCGGGCAGCTCTGACCCGTCCCCCCGCTCCAAGAAAGTCGGGCGTGCCTTGAGCGCCGAAATAGCCACGGAGCCGGTGAAACGCAGGTAGACCGGGGCCCAAATGCCCCCGGAGTTGCGCTCCTGTCCGCGGGCGGTCCAGGCGCCCCCGGGGCGAGTATCGTGGTGCCCCAGGACCCCTTTGATCAGCCGCTTATTGAGCGACCAATCGCGCCTCGCCTTCTCCTCCGGACTGTCGACCCGCACCGCGAGGTGGTTGGTCGCTCCGTAGTTCAACAAGGCCTCCACTTCGAAGCAGAAAGGCTCGAAGTAGCCCTCGTGAAATCCGAGGTAGGTCTCGTTGAGCCACACGTCGGCGGCGTAGTCGACCCCTTCGAAACACAGGCTCGCTTGGGACGCGTCCCTGGGCTTTTCGACGTCGAAGGCTCGGCGGTACCACATGGCCCCCGAGGCATCGACGCCACCCAGGTACCAATTGAGCGGCACGGCCATCGACCGCCAGTCGCTGTCATCGAGGTCGGCCCGAAACAGATCCAACGGGCGGAGGTGACCGCTCTGGACCTTCCATTCACCGTCGAGCGAATACTCGACCGGCAGCCTGGACTCAGCGGACGATTCGCCGGCGGCGAGGAGCAAGCCTGTGAGCAAGATCGCGGCACAAGGCAGGATCAAACTGGACACGGAATCGCTTTTCCTGGGTGGGAACATCTGAACCTCCGAAGTCGGAACGGGGGGGGGGCAAGGCGGCAGCCCGCGGTTGCCGGTTCGCCGTGGAGGAGTGGGCACGGCGAGCGGTAGCGGAGTGGGTCGGCAAGCGCGGGCTGCCCCTGCCGTGGAACGGAAGGCCGAGGCGGGGGTGAACCCGCCCCGCTAACCGGTAGCTCTCGGTCGATCAGGCGGCCAGGACGCCCATCGAAGCCTCGGCGCCGGCGCGATCCTCGTGGATCGGTAGGATCTTGTGCAGGCGGGTGAGTTGGAGCACCGACTGCACTTCAGAGGTCGGGCTCGCGATGCTCACTTCCCCTCCGGCCCGGCGAGCGCCCTGGAGGGCGTTCACGAAGACGGAGAGCCCCGAGGAATCCACGAAATCGACGCCCTTGAGGTCGAAGATGAGGTGCACGCGCCCCGCATCCAGGATTTCGTCCAGTTTTTCCCTGAGCTTGGGCGCCGACGAAGCGTCCAGGCGCCCCTCGAGGGTAATGACATCCAGCGGCCCGTTCTTTTCAAATGTTGCTTTCATGATTTCTCCGTGGTGCTTTCTAGGTCGGTCTTGATGGGTTAATGGCTCGGGGCTTCTTTCAACTCGGAGACTCTTCGGAAGGCGTCGGGCCGTCGGAGGCTTCCAACCACAGCATCTGGTAGGGCTCGAGTCCCAAGGCGACGGCGCCTGAAGCCGAGACTTCGAACCGGCCGCCGCTGACGTGGTCATAGAGGCTCTTGACGCCCTCCGGGGCCCTTACGGGCAGCTCGATCTGCTGCCTTTCCCCAACCACGCTGGTCAGGGCGTAAAGCGGGGCGCCCCCGCCTCGGGGTGTCCGTTCGAGGGCGAAGACCCCTGGGGACAGCTCCAGAAGCCTCTGGCCGGAGGCCGGATGGAAGGCCTCCAGGTTCTGCCGCACCTTGAAGAGGTGGAAAAGGCGCCTGTAAATGCGACAGCTCCGACTCGTCGGGTCGCTGAAGAGACGAATGAGCTCCTCCTCGCGGAGCTCCGCTCGATTGATATCCCGCTTCTCTCCCCGCTCCTTGTAGACGCCTTCGAGGTCATTCTCAGAACCGATCAAGCTCGGGAGATAGATGCCCGGCACCCCGCGCAGGGCGAGGGCGATGGCCCTCGACGCGACGAATCGATCGATGCGAACGTCGTCCCCACGATCCTCCCGGTCACACAGCGCGCTGTACCAGGTGATGTTGAGCTCGTAGGGGCTCTCGCCACCCGTCCCGTTGGTCTTCATGGAGACAAAACCGTCATTGGCCCGGGCCGCTTCGCACAGCACCTCGATCTGCTCTTCGCTCAGGATCCCGCGGCAGCCCATCAGGCTGATGCCGTCGTGGGAGTCGAGGAAGTTGAAGAAGGTCGTCGTGTCCGAGGGATATTCGAGTCCCGCGGCCCACTTCGTCAGCACCGACGCGTCCCCGGAAAGGAAGGTGTGCAACACGAGGGAAGGCAGCGCGAAGTTGTAGACCATCTGCGCCTCGTTGGAGCCGTCGCCGAAGTAGCTGATGTTGTCCCGGTGGGGCACGTTGGTCTCGGTGATCAGCGCCGTTTCCGGCGCCCCGATATCGAGCACGTCCCGCATGAGCTGGATGCAGGCATGGGTTTCCTCAAGATGCGCACACGAAGTCCCGAGCTCGTACCAGAGGTAGGTGATGGCATCGAGGCGAATCAGATCGGCACCCTGACGGACGTAGAAGAGCAGAATGTCCAGGATGCGGAGAAGGACCTTGGGATTACGGAAGTTGATATCGACCTGGTCCCGGGAGAACGTGGTCCACACGAAGCGGGGGCCTTCGAGGGTCTGGTATTCCGAAAGTAGGGAGCTCGTGCGGGGTCGAAGAATCAGCTCAAGATGATCGTTATCGATCGCCCCGCCGGAAGAGAACGAAATAAAATAGTCTTTATACTCCTCGTCACCCGCCAAGAAATTCCGGAACCATTCGCTCTGGCTTGAAATATGATTAAAGACGCCGTCGAACATCAGTCGAAAGGATTTACGCAAATTCGTTACATCCCGCCAGGTGCCCAGATTCGGGTCGACTTCCGTATAGGAGGTCACCGAAAATCCCCGGTCCGACGAATAGGGATAAAACGGCAGGATGTGAATGGTCGAGATGAGGTCGCGGAAGAAGACGTCGGCGAAGTTGGCGAGGGTCTGCAAAGGCGGCAGGGAGTCGTTGCTGATCAGGTCGCCATAGGTGATCAGAATGACGTCCTTCTCCGTAAACCGCTCACCGGTGAACTCGGCCTCCGCGGCTAAGATTTCTGGTGTTTTGTGCGCATGGTGCACCCGCAGAATGCGTTCGAGGTCGGCCCAAGCCGAGGCGGCGGCCTCTTCGCCGTAGAGCAGCTCCAGACGGTCCAGGATGCGTCGCCTCGAGCCCTCCGGGACCACCAGCGGCGCGGCCCCGTAGTCCGGCTCCAGCCGGTAGGCGGCCAGTTCCGACGGCGAGTCCATGTCCATCGCCAGGAATCCCGAATCGCCGGTCGATCCATCAGTTTTTTCTTCGAAAATCGCCATGCGCCTTGGTCCTCTCCTATGTTGGCCGGGAAAGTTCTTGCATCGAGTCAATTCGCCGCTGATCTGTCAAAATCGAGGGGTCGATCAGCTCTTGAAAAGAGTAGCTAAAGGCCCACGGCAGATCAACAGAATTACAACAACTAAAGATTTATTCCTACATCCAAGACCGCACGCCCTGGCCATTGTTCCTACAGGCCTGATCGCCGTACCGGAGACGCCCCTGGAGAACGTGGATTTCGAGGTGGCCGAACCTTCTCCTACCCATGACCGAGGAGGTCGCGAAGGCCTCGCTGAAGACTTTCCGGTAGCGGGCCTCGAGCAAACCGGTGGCGAGCAAATCGTGGAGCTCCGGCGACGTCACGCCGGTGAGCACCACGACATCGAAGCCGCCGGCGGCGAGTGCAGCGGCGACGTCCGCTGCCGAATACCTCCCGTCCCCGTCGTGGTCGTACCAGGTCGTTTCCGAGATCTGCTCGGCGGCGACCACATCCGCGAAGAGGTAGCGCGGCAGATAAGGATCTTCACTCAGGATGCGGGTTTCCGCGTCGACATGACGACGGAGCACCTCCGCCATCGCCCGCACGTCTGGGAAGGACTGTTCCATCCGCCGAACTTCCGCCGCGTTGGCCGAGGCAAAGGCGGCGACGAGGGCGGCGGCCGCCAATCGACCGCGGGCCCCGGCCCTGGACAGGCGGGCGAAAGCCACGGAAGCGGCGGGGGCCAGGAAGAGGACACTAAAGACGAGATGCTTGTAGAGGGAGATGAGGTTTCGCCCTTGCAGGTGGTAAACCACCAGCGGCCAGGCGCCGAGGCTCGCCACGAGAATCACCGACCTCACCTTCCCCCGGGCGACGGCGAAGCCCGCCAGAGCCGCCAGGGCGAGCGGCCAGAGATAGCCGGCGGCGGCGGTGGCCACCGCGGCGTAGGAGGCGTTCGGACCGTGGGTGCCGAGCAGCTGTCGCTCCACGAGGACCGTCAGCTCCTGCTTTTCAAGTACGGCGTAAAGGGTCAGCAGCGCGCCGAACGGCACGGTGTAGGCCGCCAGAAGCCGGGGCCGGCGCACGAAAGCCAGAAAGCCGACCGGCCATAGGGCGCCGGCCGGGTACTTGGCGAGGGTGGCCGCCGCCATCAGCAGCGAAGCTAGGAGCGCGCCCTTTGGGCTGCGCCGCTTGCGGGCGAAGCTGAGCGCATCGAGCGCCGCCGCGAGCAGGACGAAAGCGATGATGTCGTAGGTGGCGAGGCGGCTGATGAAGAGGTGGGAGGCCGAGACGGCCAGCAGCAGGAGCGCCCAAAACGCCGCGACCGGATCGGCGAGGCTGCGGGACACGGCGCGGCCGACGAAGATCAAGGACAGGGCGCCGAGCAGGCCGGCTAAGCCCCTGGCCCCCAAATAGCCACCGGCGAAACGATCGCCCGCGGCCAAGATCCAGAGCGGTAGGTCGGAGCTGAAAATATAGGTCTGGGTCGGCCAGGTCTCGCCTTGGAGCAGCCGCTCCCCGACGTAGAGATAGTCGAGCTCATCCATATGGGGTCCGTTGAAGTCGAGGTGGGCGCGCGCGAAAACGGACCAAGCGCACACCCCAACCAGCAGACCCAACGCGACTCGATGGGCGAGCCTCTGGAGGTTCCCAAGACCCGGATCCGTCGGGCCCTCGAGGGCCCCGACGGTCTTTCCGGGAACGTTGGGAGAGCGATGGATCACGGGTCTTCGACGGTCGACGACCAGCGGAGGGTGTCGCCGCCCTCGAAGCCGTCGGCGAAAATCAGCCCCCCGGCGTTCAAGTTGACGTCGACCGCCTGGTTGTCCGAAGTGTCGAGGTCGAACCGATCGGCCGGAATGCCAATCGCGGCGTGGACTACGACCTGATCACCGACGACCTCGTCGACGACCCGACAATCGACCTCGAAACCGAGTCGTCCGTTCACCGGCAGGTCGACCCTGAGGTCGATCGAGCCGACTCCGGCGCCGCTCGGGCAGAGTCCCCCGGGAAGGCTCGCGCAGGTCCAGGTACATTCCGAGAGGTTCGGTCCGACCTCGAGGGTCAACTCGGCCCCGTCGGCGGCGTTCGGCCCGACGTTTTGGATAGCCAATTTATAGGCCACGTCCTGCCCGGGGAGGACTTCGTCGACGCCGTCGGTGAGGGACAGGCTGAGATCCGTCGGCAGACGCGGCATCAATCCGGCTCCGGTCGCGCCTTGATGTCCACCGCCGCCCCGGAACTCAGGCCAAGGCACCGAGCCCGCCGCCACGCTGCCCGCGGCCGTGGCTCGGAAGAGCTGGCGGGAATACGAGCCAAGCAAGACCTCGACATGGGTGTCCTGGTCGATATCGCCGAGCGCCGGCGACGAGAAAATCGCCGCGCCCACGCTGCAGGGGAAGGCGGTGTCCCCGAAACCCGGGATGACCTGGGCATCGCCGCGCCAGGCGTGGACGCTGGTGTCGAAGGAGCCGATGAACACCTCGGCCGCGCCGTCCCCGTCGACATCGCCGAGCGCTGGCGAACCGAGCACCGCCGAGCCCGTGCTCACCGGCCACCCGGGGACGGCCTGCCCGGACGCGTCAAACGCGTAGACCTTGCCGTCCATGGATCCGACCACGACTTCAAGCCCGCCGGCGCCGTCGAGATCGCCGAGCGCCGGAGAAGACGGCCCGCCGAGGACGCGCTGCACGTGCCAGAGGAGCTGGCCGCCGGCGTCGAGCGCCGAAAGGCCGCCGCCGTCGTCGGCGACGAGGATCTCGAGGCCGCCGCCGCCGTCGAGATCCGCCACCGCCGGCGACGCCAAGGTCGCGACGCCGAGGTCGTGGGGCCAGCCGGCGACGGCCCCGCCGTCGGCGGTGAGCACGTGCACCA
>JBCDKB010000376.1:0-8928 GCA_038747035.1 Acidobacteriota bacterium
ACCGGCTCGAGGGCGTGGCCGGCGAGGTCGGTGAGCTGGGCGGTGAGCGTGAGCGTCACGTTCGACGCCGACGGCAGCGGCGAGCTCGGCGTGACCACCAAAGCGCTGCCGTCGCGGTCGATCTGGACGGCCAGCGCCTGGCCCTCGGCCTCGAGGGTCAGCGCGCCGCCGACGGGGTCGGCGAGGGCTTCGCTGAACTCGAGGCGGAAACTCGAGCCCACGGGCACCGCCAGCGCCCCGGCGACGGGGTCGGAGCCGACGAAGCTCGGCGGCGTCTCGTCGCGGATGACCGTGCGCGTATGCACGCCGTCGTTACCCTGGGCATCGGTGGCGCGGGCCGTCAGCACGCTCTCACCCTCCGAGAGCGGCACGGTGACGAAGAAGATGCCCTGGTCGACGAAGGCGTCGCGGCCGTTGACCGTGACCGTGGTGCCAGGCACGTCCTCGACGGCGCCGCGCACTTCGATCTCCGCCCCGGCGACCGACGCGCCGTCCGACGGCACGGTGATCTGCACCGACGGCGCTTCGCTATCGCGGAAGATCGAAAAGGCGACCTCCGTCGAGCGCCCGACCCGGTCAAAGGCGCGGGCGGTGAGCGCGTTTTCGCCCTCGGAGAGGGGCACCTCGAGGGACCAGGCCCCCGACGGCTCGAGCGGCGCCGCCTGGCCGCCGACCTCGACGCGGTCGAGGTGTGGATCGTCGGCGGTGCCGCGGATCGTATAGCGGGCGTCCGGAGTGGTGGTGCCGGACGTTGGATCGGTGACGGTGAGCTCCGGCGCCGTGCCGTCATAGGTCACGGAGCGGCTCAGCTCCGACGTCAAGCCGGCGGCGTCTTCGGCGACGACCGTCAGCGTATTGGCCCCTTCGGCGAGGGACACCCCGGGCGCGAAGAAGGTCGACCCGGACACCGACGCCTCCACGCCGCTGACCGTCACCCGGTGCGGGTGGGCCTCCACGAGGGAGCCCGAAACGTCGACGGAGGCCTCGCCCACCAAGGCGCCATCGGCCGGCCGCTGGATCGAAATCACCGGCGGCTCGACGTCCCGGACCACGCGGTGGATCACGGTCGTCTGCAGGCCGTTGGCGCCGGTGGCGACGAGGGTGAAGGTCCGTTCGCCGGCGGCCACGGTGAAGGGCCCGGCGGAAAAATCGGTGCCGAAAAGATTCGCCGGCTGGCCGTCGACGGTGAGCTGCACCGCGCCCGACAAGCCGCCGGTCAGGGTCAGCGTCGCGCCCGACTGGACGTGGCCGGCGGCCGGCGTGATCGCGCCGAAAGCCGGCGCTTGCCGATCGACGGTGAAAACGTAAAGCGCCGATGCCGACACGCCGCCGACGCTGGTCACCGTCACCGAGAGCTCGTGCTGGCCGTCGGCGGTGACCACCACCGGCGGCGTCACCGCGGCGCCGTCGAGGGTCGCGGTGAGGGTCGCCGTCGGGTCGTCGACGGAGATCGCCAGGGTCACGTCACTCGAGAAAGTCTCGCCGCTCGCCAGGGCTTGGCCGTTGGCGCTCACCGTAAAGGTCGGCGCGGTGTCGTCGAGGGTGACGGTGAGCGTCTCGGTCGTCTGGTTGCCCAGGCTGTCGGTCGCCACCACCGTGAGCACGTTGGCGCCGGCGACCAGCGGCACGTCGAGCGCTTCGAAGGTGGTGCCGACCAGATTGGCCGGCGCGCCGTTGACGCTCACGTCCTGGAGGCGTTCGTCCGACGCCGTGCCGGCGACCCGGACCAGCGCCGTCGACGTCACGTCGCCGTCCGACGGCGTGCCCACCGCGAGGGCCGGCGCCGTGGTGTCGCGGTAAAGCCGGTGCAGGCGCTCGACCCGGTTGCCGGCGTCGTCGAGGGCTTCGACGAGCAGGTCGTTTCGACCCTCGGCCAAGGGAACGGCCAGCGAGAACGGAGACCCGCCCGGGGTGACCGCGGAACCGACCCGGACCTGGGTGGCGCCGGGGGCGTCGACCGACAGGGTCGCCGATGGCGTCGCCAGCACCGTGCCGACGGCGGGCAGGATCGAGCCGAGGGTGGGCGCCTGGAGATCGAGGGTGAAGTCCACCGACGCGGTGGTCGACCAGCCGGCGGCGTCGGTCGCCGTCGCGCTCAAGGTGTAAACCCCGTCCGTCGAGATCGCCGAGCCCGAGGTGTGGGCGGCGCCATTCAAGCGAATCTCGGTCGTCGCGACCTGGCCCGACCCGTCGCTGACGCTGACCGTGGGCGCCACCGCCCGGTTCAGCAGTCCGCCGGCGAACGGCGCGCCGCCCTCGAGGATCGCCACCGTCGGCGCCGCGGTGTCGAGGGTGACCGCGACGGACTGCACGGCGACGTGGCCGAGGGCGTCGTCGGCGCGCACCGTCAGCGTCTGCGGGCCTTCCGTGAGCGCCACCGAGAGCGACCACGCGCCGTCGGTGACGCTCGCCGCTTGGCCGTTGACCTGGACCGACTGGAGATGCGGGTCGACGGCCGTGCCGGCGACGGTGAGAGGCGACGCCGTCACGAGGTCCGACGCCGGCGCCGTCACCGCGATCGCCGGCGCCAGCGTATCGATCACCAGCGGGTGATTGATCGCCGTTTGCCCACCCGGGCCGTCGGCGACCAGCTGCAGAACCTGGGCCCCCTCCTGGAGATCGAAGCTATAGGAAAACCCGCCGCCCGAAAGGGCCACGGCGTCGCCGTTGATCGACAGCGTGTCGGCGCCCGAGACCTGGCCCGTGAGGGTACCGGTTCCGGACGCGAGCACGGCGTTTGCCGCGGGCTCGAGGGAAGAAAAAGTGGGCTGGGCGCCGGCGGTGCCGGCGACCAGCGCCATGAGGAGAGCGATGCCCGTCGCGAGGGCAAGGCGCAAAAATTCCCGATTAACAGTCAACATAGGTGCATTCCCGTGCCTCAAGTGAGGCTTTTCACAACAGAGTAGAGAGTCGAGCCTTGGCACACAGTGCCTGAGCGAGTTTTCCGAAGGTGCACACTGAAATATCAGCCGTCCCGGGCGCCTTCGCCAGTGTTTTTACGACAAGTAAGCGGTCCAGGTCAATCTTTTTCGTCAGGAAAATCCCAATCCATCATGCTCTACCTCACGTCTGCACTAATACTTTCTCGAGAAAAGTCAGTAGGAATGCAGATTTAAAGGCCACAGGCAGCCTTGCTGGGTATTTCTCCCGACAGACATATTCCCTACGCCCCGGCGCCCAGGAGCCACGGAGCCCCAGAGCCCCGGCGGAAGGCCGACGCGGCTTCAGCCCCAGACGGCGGCGGAGTCGCTGGGGAAGAGGGAGATCTCGAGCGGAGTCCCCCGGAGCGCGAGGGCACGCTGGCGCAGCTCGGCGACGGTGGCCCGGAGCCGCAGGTTGGTCGGACTCTCGGGGTCGCCGTAGAAGCTCAGGTAGACCGGGCCCAGGCCCGGGTTCGAAGCGAGGGCCGTGAGCAGATGCCGGTCCGAATCGCCGAGGCTCCAGCCGAAGATGACGAGCGGGCCCGAAACCGTCGAAAAGGCGTCGTAGCAGCGCTTCAGGTACGACGAGGCGCGGATCGAGTCGAGCTTTTGCTCCGGGCGACCGCCGGCGACGAAGAGTGGAAAGTCGCCGCGGTCGAAGGTCCCCCGGACGATCGTCACCAGGCCCCGGTTGCCGGTCCGGACGTGCTTTCTCGCGCGCACGACGCCGTCGCCCGTGAGACTCTCGTAAAGGTGGAGCGCGCCGTGGAGGTAGAAGACATTGGTATCCACCGACGGGTCGAACTCGCCGTAGCGTTCGCCGTCGGGTCGCCGGAATCCGTCGCGGTAGTTGTATCCGTGCTCTTTCTCACCGGGATTCTTCATCAGCGTCCAGTAGAGGAGCAGGTCGTAATTGGTGGTGAAGATCTGTCGAAAAAGCCCCAGGAAAGCCACGGCGTGGGAGCTCCGGTCGCGCTCGAGGTCGATCTGTCGCGGACTCGTCAGGTGGTCGGCCGCCAGGGCCTGGACCAGCGCCACGCAGGTCTTGCGGTGCGTGTCCTCCAGGCTGATTTCCGACTGCCCGCACTGCTCCGCCACCCACCGCGCGTCTTCCACGATCTGCAAGACCTGCTCGAGATTGTCGGTATCGAGCCGGTCGAGCAGCGCCCTCGAGACGTCGGGCAGCAGATCGTCGGCGTTCTGACGCAAAGCCCGGTAGGAGTACCTGGGATCACAGGCGATGCTGAAGCCGTTGCCCACCATCAGGCTCGCCCCGCGGGTGTCGTCGGCGTGGAGGGCTTCCTGGACCTGGGCAAAGTCGATGACGGGGACGGGCTCGGTGGACATGCAATCACTCCATCAGAAACATTCGAATCAGAGAACTTCCATGGTCGACCGGGGGACTCGACGCTCGACTGGAAGGGCCTCCGACATCAGAAAGGCGCGGGGCGGCGAAAAGAACAGCGATGACTGGGAACGACTCCGATTCTAATGCCACTCACGCCGGATTACCGCCAGGTTTTCTTCGCCTTCTCCACCTCGGCGCCCGGTCCGCCGTCGCCCGTCCGCTGTCCAGCTTTCTGCTCATCCCGACGGTCGCCGCGGTGGCAGTCGGCGGCTGCCTGGTGCCGCTGGTGAATTTCGCTTTCTTGCTCGTCGGACTGGCGCCGATGGCCGGCGCCTTGCCGGCGATCGCACTGGCGATTGCCCGCGGCGACGCCTCCCCGGCCGGGCGATGGCGGGACGGGTTTCGCCACTTCGAGCGGTGCCTGGGCTTGCTGTGGGTGCCGTATCTCTTCGCCGCCGGCGCCTCGATCCCTTTCTTGATCGCCCTGTGGGCCGACCGGCGGGTTTTCTACAACGACGCCCACCCGGCTCTCTTCGCCATCGCCGGCGCCCTATCGCTAGCCCTCTTGCTCGGACCGCTCCACCGCTACGTGCTCGCGCCCTTCGCTGTCTTCGACGTCGAGCGCGGCGTGCCTTTCCCCGAAGTGCTCGAGTTCGCCGCGCAGCCGATGGGTCGCCACCGCGTGTCGATACTGGTTCGCGTCGCCGGCCTCGCCCTCTTCGGCCTGGGCGGCGCCGCGCTCTTCGGCGTCGGCGCGGCGGTCACGGCGCCGTGGGCGCTCGTTTCCGCCGCCCACCGCTATCTGCACCTCCGGCCGACGACGGCGCCGACGTCCCCCGCCCCGGGTTCCGGATCGAGCCGATAAAACAACTCCCCGGCCCGCGAGCGGGCCGGGGAGTTTTATCCTCGAAGCTCTGGAGAGCAGGTCAGGTATTGACGACGGCCGACCAGGCGCTGAGGTCGCCGGATTCGAAGTCGTCGGAGAAAAGCTCGGGGCCGAAGATCGGGGTCAAGTCCGTGCCGTTGACGATGCCGAGCGGCGAGTAGTTCTGGTATCCGGGGAAGATGTCGCCGATATAGGGATTGCCCATACGGCGGATCAGGATCTCCGACAGCACCTGGCGGAAGTCCGTGGTGACCGCAAGGTCCGCACCGTCGAAGAGCTGCTCGTTCGAGAGCCCCGGCCAGGTGCCGTGCACGCCGCCGATGGCGTTGCCCGACATCACCATCATGACGTTGCCGTGGCCGTGGTCGCTGCCTTGGTCGGCGTTCTCACGCAGACGGCGGCCGAATTCGCTTTGCACCACCACCGTCAGGCGCTGGGTGAAGTCCGACGCGCCGACGCCGTCGAGGTCGAGGTAGAACGCGGCGAGCGCTTCCGCCACGTCTTCGATCCGGTCGGCGAAATAGCCGCCGGCGCCGGCGCCCTGGCCGTTGTGGGTGTCCCAGCCGCCGTAGTCGAGGGTGCCCACGCGCAGGCCGAGGTCGAGCTTGATCAGCTGGGCGATCGTGCGCAGGTTGTTGCCGAGCGAGTTATTGGGGTAAACCGCGCCGTTGTCCGGCGTGTACGCCCCGTCGACGGAAAGCTCGATGATGTCGAGGGCGTCAAGCGCGTTGAGGCCGGTGGAGTGCAGCCAGCTGGAGTCCTGGTTGTAAATCCGGCGCAGCGCTGTGCGCACCGCCGGACGCCAGCGCGACGGACCGACGTTGCCGAGGGCAAAGTCATTGATGTCGTTGACGTTCAGCGCTTCGGTCGAACCGCGCAGCGACGACACCTGCAGCGACCCCACCGACAGCGCCGGCATGACGATTTCCTGGGGCAAGTTCATCGCCGAGCCGAGGTGCCGCGGGAGCCAACCCGTGGGCGACGACTTGCTGCCCGGGGTCCCCAGCTCGACGAAGCTCATGGCGTCGAAGTGGGAACGATTCGGCTCGGTCATGCCGGCGGCGTGGATGAACGACAGCTTGCCGTCCTGGTAGAGGTCGAAGAGCGGCGCGGCCGCGGGGTGCAAGCCGAACTGACTATTGAGCTGGAAAGCGGCGTCGGGGCCGGAATTCGGCACCGCCAGGTTCGGCCGCGCGGCTTCGTAGTGGCCGCGGTCGGCGCCGGCGATGGGCGGCACGAAGTTCAGGCCGTCCATGCCGCCGCGTAAGAAGAGCACGATCAGGATTTCATCGTTGATCCCCGGCTCACCGGCGAAGGCGAATTGGCCGAAGCGGGAACCGTAGAGGGAAGCGATCGCCGCCGAGCAGCCGGCGAGGAACTGACGTCGATTGGAGCGCATAGTGGCTTTCTCTTTCAGGCGGAAGCAGGAATGGGGGTGGAGTCGCTTCGGGGGGTGGACAGCTGCAGACGCGTCGTCGGTTGATTCACGGCGCTATTTCCAGAGGAATTGGGGCGTCATCATGATCAGCCCCACCAGCGACCGGACGCGGTCCGCGGTGTCATTGTCGGAGTCCACGGGGAGGTCCATATCGGGGTTGAAACCCTGCCCCATAAAGTCCACCAGCTCCTGGCGGGTGTCCGCCGGCAGCGCGCGGCCGAGGATGCGCTGGACCCAGAAGTCGACGATGGCGTTGGCGGAACGCACGCCACCCGGCGTCTGGCCAACGACGTCGGCCCAGTGATCTCCGTTCGAGTCGTCATGGTCGATGAGCCACTGCACCATGCGCCACATCAAGGCGCGGGGGGAGTTGCTTTGCCACGCCCCGCGCACGTCGGGGTAGCCGTTCGGCGCCGGCCAGCGGAAGAGCTCTTGTCCGCAGTCGTTATAGCGGTTGATGAACGAGTTGGATTCGCCGTCGTCGAAGGCGAAGGACATCGTCGAGCCGGTCGCCCGGAGCGCCGCCGCCGCCACTTCAAAGGGGCGCTTCGCCTTCTCACCCCAGCCCAGGCGGAACTCGGGGGAGAGCGCGATGGCACGGACCACTTGACCGAGCTGGTCGGGCGCCGTCAGGTGGGTGTTCCAGGCCGCCACCGCCGTATCCACGAGACTCTGGGGCGGATCGTCCACGGTCAGTCGACGGCACAGCTTGCGGCACACGTAGCGCGCCGTGCCGGGGTGCTCGGCGAGGATGTCGAGCACCTGGTCGCCGTCCGCCAGGGGCGGCTGGTCGGCGGGCATGAACACGCCGAGCACGTTCTTTTGGAATCGATCGTGCCACTCGTCTCGGTAGAAAAACTCGCCCGTATTGCCGATGCTGCTGGAGTTGGCCACCGTCCAGCCGGTGAAGGCGCGGGTGGCCTCGAAAACGTCGGCGTCCACGTAGCCGATGGGCTTGCCGTCGTCGTCGGTCGGCACGGTGTTCTGCTGTCGGATGCCGAGGTAGTTTTCGGCGCCGAGGGCGTGCAGCTCGAAAAGCTCGCGGCAAAAATTCTCATTCGGGCCGGCGTTCGAGCTGGTGTAGTTGTCGAGGTAGTAGAGCATCGCCGTCGACTTGGCGACGGCTTCGAGCAGGTCTCGGAAGTTGCCGAAGGCGTTCTGGCGGATCACGTCGCGGTCGTAATGCACCCACATCGGCGCCGCCCAAAAGTCGCCGGCGTCGACGTTGAAATGGTTGTGCCAAAAGTCGACCATCACCGCCTGCAGCTGGCGCCGGGAGAATTGGGCGCGCAGGAAGGTCAGGCGTTCAATTTCTTCCCGGGGGCGGGTGCGCTCGGTGTTGTCGACCACGTGATCGGTCCACAGCTGGGCCCGACTCTTATTGATCGTCGCGAAGTTGGCGCCGCTGATATAGCTGATGAGCTCGCTGTCGTCGAGGATGTCCGGGTTGACCTGCTGGTCGATCCACGTCGCCAATCGGGTGTCGTCATCGGGGCCGAGCGCGTCAAAAGCCGCCAGGTCTCCTGGTCGAAGACCGTAGGCAAGTCGGTTGAAAACCAGAACGCCGAGCGGCGGGGTCTCGAGGCTCTTCGAGCCCGCGGCCTGGACTTCCTCTGTCGTCGGGCGCGGTGGTTGGCGCCGCATCTTGGGCAGCGACGAAGCAGTGTGCGACATCGATCACTCCTTGCAGATCGAAAACGGCTAAAGCAAAACGGGTGTGTTGGAACGTTTATCTTATAGCGACTTTGCAATATCAACAAGTCGGACAGCCCCGGCTCGTGACGTCCGCGTCTATCCGACGGGCACGCCCCGACGGCGTTTTCCCGACGCCGGGGCAACTCAAGCCCAACCGAGCCGCACCAGGTCGGAACGCCGGGACTGCCGACTCCGAATCTCACCTGAGACTTCTCAGTCCGTAGCTCTCCAACAAGCCCTAGGCCAGTGTCCGGCCTGTCTCCGCCCGAAAAAAAGCGAAGCCGAGGCCTCAACCCCTTCAAACTCCGGAGCCGCGGCGAATCTTGTCCCCAACCCAGCGAGGCGAAGCCGAGCTACTTTCTGAGAATCTGAGCATCTGAAGGTTGATCGTCCTTCAAGGGCTTCGACTGTTTGAACACCGTCGCTTCGGCGCGGGCGGGGACAAGCCCGGACTTGTCCCCGCCTCGGCGAGGCGAATTCCGTTTCAAACTCCGGAGTTGAGGCAGGGCTTGTCCCCATTGGCGCTAACTTAAGGGGTCGTAAGCGACCCAGCGTCGCTAAGTTGCTGTTTTTATGGGGCTTAATCATGATCTCGGTAGGCCCAGGTGAAGTTCTGGCGCATTGCCAGGTGAGACTGCTG
>JBCDKB010000377.1:0-8923 GCA_038747035.1 Acidobacteriota bacterium
AAAGAGCACTGCATCGACATCCTCAAAAGCAACGTCGGGACCTACATGGTGGCGCCGGAGATCGACGACTACGCGGGGTTTCTTGACGGCGAAGCCCGAGAAGAGCCGTATTTTGTGATCTTCGACGGCGAACGCGCCGTGGCGTGCGGCGGTCTCGCGGCGACGGCAGACAGAGTGATTTTGACGTGGGGGATGGTGAGGCACAGCCTGCACGGCCGAGGGGTCGGCGAGCTCCTGCTCGAGCATCGACTTCGATGCGCCGCTGATAAATACGGCTCGATGCCGGTTCATATCGACACCTCCCAGAAAACCGAAGGCTTTTATAAAAAATACGGTTTTGAAACCGTGAAGCGGGTCAAGGACGGCCATTTTCCAGGCATCGATCAAGTCTTGATGGTCTATCGACCTCTTCGAGGACTCCCATCGTGAAGCAACTCTACCGACAGTGGCACTGGCGCCAAGAGCAGCCGCAGAGCCGTTCGTATTGCCACGCGCTGCTTCTCCACGATCGGGTCGTCGGGCCGTGGTTCTGCCTAGATCGCGGGACGGGAAGCGTCATCTGGCACCGGACGGACGAGCCGCTAAACAACCTCTGGCGGGTCGTGGACTCCGTGGTCGTCGCGACCGAGTATCAGGCGCACGGACCCGTCACGGGACGCTCCGGTCTCCAAGCCTTGGATCTCGAGACCGGAGAGACGCTGTGGAGACTTCCGCCGGAGACGTCCGACGGAGAAGCGCCGACTAAGGTGCGGGACCAGAAGATCGTGACGTCGTCGCGGCGGATCCTGGATCCGCGGACCGGCGAGGTCGTCGGCATGCTGCCGCCTGGGGAGCCCTACGAAAAGATGGCGCCGATCGGGCGGGATCTCTACCACGTCGGCGGCTACCCGGTCGACGGCGCCGGCACGGTGTACCTCGGTACGGGTGAGGACTACTTCGAGGCCAAGCAGAGCGCGGCCGAATTCTCAGACGAGCCTCCGTACTTCATGCCGCTGAATATGGGCCGCGGGGAGCCTTTCGGCTTCACCATGGAAGGTCCGACCGGAGAGATCCTGTGGACCTTCGACCTGCCCGTCTCGAAGGCCTACGTCGACGGCAACTACTACTCGTACCGGGAGCTCGGATCCTCGATTGTCTTCATCTACGCGCAGCCAACCACCGATCCGACGGAGTGGTCTCCGGACGAGCCCGAGACCGAGCCGGCGCCGTGGTTTCTCGCAGTTCTCGATCTGCGCACGGGCCTGGTCGCGTCGACGTTCGAGCTCGGCACCTCGGCCGGCGAGGCGCAGATCGAGGCTCTGGATCCGCAAGGAGTCCTCGTTTCGATGGACACGCCGGACGCCCGAAAGTTCAGCTATTTCACGGTCCTCAATGGAGAAAGCGCCTCATGACTGAAGTCCATGTGACGGCCCCCCTATGGGTCAATATCGTTAGCGGAGCCTTCCTGCTATGGAATCTCTTCGGCCTCGCGGTCTTCGTCTTGGCGATGACCAAGTTTCGGAAAAAGGAAGCCCTTGAGAACGCTGGCCTCAACGAAAAGCAAATCGAACTGACCCTGTCGACGCCGACTTGGGTGAATATTGCTTTTGGTATCGCCGTGATCTTCGGCGTCTTAGGCTGCCTGGCGCTGGTCTTGAAAATGAAAGTCGCCATCCCGCTCTTGGTGCTCTCGCTGCTCGGCGTGATCGCCCAGAATCTCTACACCTACGTCTTGAGCGACACCGTCAAACATATGGGTGTCGGCGCCTCGCCCGCGGTGATCGCCGGCGCGGTCGCCCTCGTTCCCTTTGCGCTTTTCTGCGCGAGCAAAGGGTGGCTTCAGTAGCTAGTCCCCAATCCAACGCAGTCCAAGCGCTGGATTAGGGACTAGGACGGTGGAAGGGCCCGCGGAGCGTCGGGGATAGCTCCCGCAGTCCCAATATTCGCTATTTGACTGGCCAATGGGCATCTAATTGACTTATATTCATATAGCTTCGAAAGCGGATGCCCGGGCGGGCACAGCCCGCTCGACCATTCAAGTTTCACCTTCCCCCCTCAGTGACTTGGAGGTCCCCATGAAGAAGTCAGCCTTTCTCGCCTTGATTGCCGTCGCCGCCCTCGTGCTGGCGCCCGCCGCCTCGGCCATCATTCCCTGTGAGCTATGTCCGGAAAACGTGTCCGTGACCGATCGCTGCATCGGCGCTTGTAACGGTGTTTTCACCCTCTTTTGCGTCGACTACCTGCTCCTCGGCTGTTCGGCGAACGGTCTCTTGACCAGTCCGCCGAGCGACCTCGACACAATTTTTCCGAAACCGATCTTCATGCAGCCGCAGGCGGCGCTTCTGAGCACGCCCGCTTCGCCGGCCTGCCTTTGAGCGCACGGAGAGCGGATTGAAAAAGCCACCGGCCCTGCGGCCGGTGGCTTTTCGGGTCCACGGCGTCGGCAGCACGGCGGCCGGGGGCGCCTGGAAGGTGCCGAGGATCCTGCTTAGAACGCGCC
The DNA here is from genome assembly GCA_038747035.1 of Acidobacteriota bacterium. GTDB lineage: Bacteria > Acidobacteriota > Thermoanaerobaculia > Multivoradales > J023 > JAUIJL01. Next base: position 2,480 of record JBCDKB010000377.1, read on the forward strand.
GAGGGCGGTCACGAAGCCGCTGAGCACACCTTCGTCCATCTCGCGGACCGCGGCCTGGTGCGCCGTGACGCCGTCGGCGGTGAAGAGCAGGATGTTGCAGTGCTTCTTTTTGAAATCGTAGGCCTTGGCGAAGGCGCCTTTCCAGTCCAGGAGGGTGGCGTCGGCGGGGTCGCTCGAGAAGCTTTCCCGGACGGTGCCGCGAATGAAAGACGGCACCCGGCGCTGGTCGGCGAGTCCGATGACGTCTATCTTTTCGGTGAGCTTGAGCTCGGCGATGGCGTCGCCGAGCGCCGCGCTCCACGCGCCGGTGAAGTCGGAGGCGGAACCGTCGGCGGCGATGACCAGGACCGCGCGCCCTTCGAGGTCGGCGGTGCTCAAGGTCTCGCCGAATTGATCTTCCAGTTGGAAAGAGATCAGCCGGGCCGGCCCGTCGGCGTCCGAGCCCATCGTGCGGGCGTCGGCGGATGTCGAGAGAAGGCAGAGCAGCAGGCTGCTGAGAAGAACCGAGGGGAGTGTTTTATGGGTCATGGTGCGCTGTCCTTTTTGGGGTGCGACACCTTCGGCGGTGGCGCCCCAAAAGTATCGATCCGGGCAGGTCATGTCGGCAGGTGCCAAAGGTCATGACTTCAAAACGTGACCACCGGCACCTGCGGACGTGACGGGGCGCGGCCTAGGCTGGTGGCGTCATTGAGCACCGACAACGACCCGCTTTCCGATACTCACTCCAGGAGAGTCGACATGTTTGAACGCCGCCACGCCCTCCTCGCTTTTCTCGCCGTCGCCGCCGTCTTCAGCGTGCAGTCGACGCTGCCCCTCGCCGCCGACGAGCCCGGACGCCATCCCCTCGCCCGCCAAGCCGAGGCTGAATTCTTCGAGGTTTTCAACAATGCCCCAGCGACGCCCGAGAAACCGCTCCGGATGCTGATGACGGCGTATTTCATGGACCCCGACGACGTGCAAACCAATCTCCTGCTCGGCCTCAATCACCTGTGGATCGCCGCCGAGGGCAATCACCAGGACCCCCGCACCATCGAGCATCTTTACCTGGCCGAAGACTTCCTCAGCCGCGCCGCCGAGCGCAACCCCGCCGACCAGCGCATGCACAGCTGGCTGATCCCGACGCGGCTCTCCCTCGCGAATATCGAGCAGAATGACGACCGCGTCGAAGAGCTTTCCCAGGCGATGTTCGACGCCTACGAAACCGACCCCAACTTCCACGCCTTCGTGGTCGGCGTCCAGGGCTTCCGGGCGCCGCGCGACGATCCGCGCTTCGAGTTCTCCCTCAAAGCCATGCGCAGCACCACGGGCTGCGCCGGCGACGACGACCTGTCCTGCGCCAACCATCCGCGCTGGCCCCACAATATCGAGGCCTTCCTGGTTTTCGCCGCCGACTTCGAGCTCAAGGCCGGCGACGTGGACCGCGCCCGGGAGCTGCTGACGATGGCGCGCAACCACCCCGACTTCGCCACCTGGCCCTACCGCCAAGAAGTCGCCGATCGCCTGACGTCCCTCGACGCCCGGGCCGCGCTCTACGCCAACGATAGCGCCGACGACGACCCGCCTTCTCTCTTCACCGGCGCCCACGAAGCGTCGTGCCAGATGTGCCACCGGACCCGTTGAGCCGAAGAAATTCGGGCACCGGTGACGTGACGGACGCGGCGTTTTGCGTCTAGGGGAGTGAGCCCCCATCTCGGCAGGCCGGCGGCAGGCCGGCTGCCGACGCCACGACGCCACAGGAGTGCCGCTTGATGTCTAGGTCCCGACCGTTTTCGCTGCTGTTTGCCTGCTTCGTCTTGTCGATCGCCGTCGCCGGGCCGCTCCGGGCCCAACTGCCCCTGGAGCCGCCCGCGACGGTGGGCGCCGCCGACGGACCGAACGCCGTCGTGCTCGCCGACCTGGACCGGGACGGCGACCTCGACGCCGTGGTCGCCCAAGGTCCGGACGGCACCGGCGGCGGGGTGGTGTTCTTCCCGTTCAACGCCGGCGCCTGGGGCGCCGCGGTGACCCTCGACTCGGGCTTCCCATTCGCCAAGGACCTGGTCGCCGTCGACCTGGATCGGGATGGTGATTTGGACGTGGCGGCCGTGTCTTTCCAGGACGACCGCGTGGCGTGGTGGGAGAACGAGGCCGGGGACGGGTCGATGTGGTCAACGCGGCGGATCATCGACCCGTCGGCCAACGGCGCCGTCGCCGTGGCCGCAGGCGATGTCGACGGCGACGGCGACCCGGATCTGGTCGCCGCCCTGCGGGTCGCCGGCGCGCTTCGCTGGTACGAGAATGATGGCTCGCCGGGCGACGGCGGCTGGACCACGCGGACCGTCAACGCCAGCGTTTTCTCGGAAGCCACGGACGTGGACCTCGGGGATATCAACGGCGACGGCGCCCTCGACGTGGTCGCCGCCGGTCGCTCGGCCGACGAGGTGGCCTGGTGGGCGAACGACGGCAGCCCGGGCGACGGCGTCGGCGGCGACGGCAACTCGTGGACCGAGGGCGTCGTCACCTCCGCGCTCACCGCCCCGCGCGCGCTGGTGCTCGAAGACCTAGACCTCGACGGTGACCTCGACGTCGCCGTCGGCACCGCGACGCGCCTGGTCTGGCTCGCCCGGGACGGCGCCGGCTGGTCGCCGCCGGCGGAGATCTCGCTCTTCGCCGGCTCGCGTCATCTCCAGGCCACCGACCTCGACCTCGACGGCCGCCGCGACCTGCTCGGCGCCAGCGTCGACGGCGATCGGGTCACGTGGTGGCGCAACGCCGCCGCCGGCGCCTTCGAAGAGCACGATATCGACGGGGCGCTCAACGAAGCGCGCGGCGTCGTCGCCGGCGACCTCGACCGGGACGGCGACGTCGACATCGTCGCCACGACTTTCTCCGACGACTCCATCGAGCTCTACGAGAACCGCCCGATCCACCGCCGTGCGTCTTTTGACGAGGTCGAAGTGGCGCCCGACTTCGCCGCGGCGGCCATGGCCGCCGACGTCGACGGTGACGGCGACCTCGACCTCATCGGCGGCGGCCCCCTGACCTGGTACGAGCGCAGCGAGACCAGCTTCACCGCCCGCGTCATCGACACCTTCGCCGGCCTCACCGGCGGCCAGCTGGTCCACGTCGACGCGGCGGATATCGACGGCGACGGCGATCTAGACCTCGCCGGAGGCAATGCCTTTCGGCTGTTCTGGTGGGAAAACGACGGCACGCCGCAAGACGGGATCGGCGGCGGCCTCGGCACGTCGTGGACGCGTCACCCGGTGTCGGACGGCCACTCCCAGCTCGACGGCACGGCGGTCGTCGACTTCAACCGCGACGGCGCCCCGGATCTCCTAGCCTTTGACCTCACCGGCGACCAGGTCCTGTGGTGGCAAAACGACGGCACGCCGGCGGACGGCCTCGGCGGTGACGGCAACTCCTGGACCGAAGCGGTGATCGACGGCGTCACTGCGTCGCCCCGCGCGGCCCTGCCGCGGGACGTCGATCGCGACGGCGATATGGACGTGGTGGTCGTCGCCCAGCTCGCCAGCCAGCGCGTGTCCTGGTGGCGCAACGACGCCGGCGCCACGTCGTGGAGTCAGCAGATGATCGGCGGCGGCACGCCCCTCGTCGCCGCGGTGGAAGACATCGACGCCGACGGCGACCTCGACATCGTCACCGGTTCCGGCGGCGGCGTCGGCGGCGCCGGCTTGAGCTTGATCCGCCAGCTGTCGCCGGGCGACGGGTCCGGCTGGCAGGTGCCGGGGGAGTTGATTGGCTCACTCCCCGACGAACCCTTTATGACCGAGCTCGACGCCGCCGACCTCGACCTCGACGGCCGCATCGACCTGGTCGGCGTCGGCGACCGGGACCGCCTGTACTGGTGGCAGAACCCCGACGACGTCGGCGGCTGGCCGAGGGAAGATGTCTCGATCGATCAATTCCGCGCCGACGGCCTCCGCGTCCAAGACGCCGACGGCGACGGGCTTCCCGACCTGATCGTGCCGTCGCTCTTCGCGAGCAAGATCGTGATCTTCCGCAACCGGGCCGCCCAAGCGCAGCTCATCGCGTCGGAAGTGCCGAGCGTTTTCCTCGAAGAAGGCGAAGAGGCGGCGCTGCTGCGCATCAACGCGATCACCCTCGGCCGCGTCGGCGATAACCAGGCCGAAATCGCGGCCCTCGAGCTGCTCCTTGAAGAAACACCCGGCGACCCGCTCTCCGGGCCCGAGGCGAGCTCGGTGCTCGACGAGCTCCGCTTCTATGAAGATATCGACGGCTCCGGCGACCTCGACCCGGACGTCGACACCCTGATCGCGACGCTCGCCGCGCCCGAGCCCGACGCCGGCGCCCTGCGCTTCGAGCTGCCCGACTTCGCCGCGACCATCGGCTCCGCCAACTTCCGCAGCTACTTCCTGGCGGCGCTCATGACCTCCGACGCCGTCGCCCAGTCCGTCGATAGCCTCCGGGTCACCCTGCGCACGTCCGAGTCCCGCATGGAAGACGCCACCTACGACTCACCCCTCGTGCTCTTCGACCCCGAAGAGACGTCGACGCCGGTGCTCACGATCGAAAACGTGCTCTTCGCCGACGGCTTCGAGTCCGGCGACACGTCGCGCTGGTCGTCGACGATCATTCCCTGATGCGGTGGCGCCGTTCGGGGGGCGCCTTCGCTTGGAAGACAGGTTCGTTCCCGATATCGTCGCCGTCATCCGCGAGGTAGGTTCGATCGACCAAGAAGGGGCGTTCGGCCGACATCCCGAGGACCACGGCCCTCGAGCGAGACGAGCGTGAAGAATTCCATTGAGAACAACCTCAGAGTCTGGGACTCCGAGTACCACTGGAGCCACGACGGCGACGAGTGGGACGGCCAGGCCCGCGTCTGCGGCCAGCCCTACGACGCCTGGAAACGCTCCGTCGTCGAGACCTTCCTCGTCCCCAACCTCGCCGCGTCCAGCCGCGTCCTTGAGATTGGCCCGGGCCACGGCCGCTGGTCGAAGGAGATCGTCGACCGCTGCGGTGAGCTCATCCTGGTCGACCTCAGCCCTTCCTGTCTCGAGCACTGCCGGGAGCTCTTCAAAGGTCGCAAGGATGTCTCCTACCAGGTCACCGACGGCGCCTCGCTGCCCAACGTCGCCAGCGAGTCGATCGACTTCCTGTGGTCCTACGATGTCTTCGTCCACATGGAGCCTGGGGTCGTCGCGTCCTACCTCACCGAAGCGCAGCGGGTCCTCAAGCCCGACGGCCGGGCCATCGTGCACCACGCCGGCCGACGCGGGGCCCTCCTACCGCTGCGCTTCCTGCGACGCTTCGGCCAGGCGGGCACGGCGCTCTACGACCGGCTCAGCCTGGGCCCCACCGCGAGCGACGGCGGCTGGCGTTCAGATGTCTCGCGCTCCCTCTTCCAAAGGCTTGCGAAACGCAGCGGCCTGAAGGTCGATGAGCAGATCGATCGCTGGGGACCCAGTGGGGAATTCGGCGTCCCCAGGTACCGTGACGCGGTCACTCTGCTCAGCAAGCCGTAGCGACGGTCGGGCCCTGCATCCAGGCGCCTAAATCACAACAAGCGCTGTAACTTTGACCCAACGACATCCTCGCAGCTTTCTCAAGCGACTGGTCGGCATCCTCTCTCGTCCGGCGTCCATTCTTGATGTCAACGCTCCCCCCGATCATCCGCAGTCGGTCGGACTCGACATTTTCATCGAGCAGGAAGAAGGGGAGCCCGACCTGCTCATGTTTCAGCTGGTCATCGATGGCGAAACCTTGACCGCCTTCGACCACGGCCCCATTGATCTTCCTGAATTAGAACGCAGCCTAACCACCGACGGCACTTTCTCCATCTGGACGTGCACCTGCGGCGATGCGGGCTGCGCCGGTCGCCCGAAAGGCGTTCGCGTCAAACACTCCGACGGCATCGTGCGCTGGTACGACCGCGATACGCTACACCACTACGGCTTCGCCGTCGCCGACCTCACCGCCGCCCTTCATGCGGCGAGCGCTGCCGCGCGACAGGTCCTGAGCCAGCAGCGGTCGTTAGGCATTGCACCGGATCAGAACGCTTCCTACCTCAGGTCAGCTCCCTGACCCGTTGAAGCCAGGTGGTACCCTGCGTTCATGGACCCGAGTCCCTTTCGCCGCCAAGAGATCTTCTGGATGGTCGTGCTGGCCCCCGCGACGGTCCTCGCGCTGTGGATGGGGTACTACAAGACGGCCGCTCTTTTCGGATGCGGTCTTCTGACCTGCTTTATCCTGCCCTGGCTGGTTGTGCACGATCCCCTGAGCCGGGAAAGGGTCGATTTCGACGACCATGGGATCAAGGTCAAAAAGGGCCTCGGCAAAAGCCAAAAGATCGCCTGGCGCGACCTTTACGAAGTCGCCATTGTGACGACGGCCGAGGGACCAATGTTCGAAGAAGTGCACAGGTACTACGTGAGAGAGAACCCGGCCCACTGGTGCGTCGTCGGAGGCACCACCAACGGATTT
>JBCDKB010000378.1:0-8920 GCA_038747035.1 Acidobacteriota bacterium
AGCAGACCGTAGATCCAGCGCCCTTTGTTGGTTTGGGTCGCCGAGACCGGATCGGTCGCCATAAAGACGGCGCCGAAGGCCCAGCCGCCGAGCACGACCTGCCATTCGAACGGCACGTTGAGCAGCGGATTGGTGGTCGAGCCGATCGCGTTGAGCAAGAGGGTCGTGCCCAAGCTGCCGATGGCGACACCGGCCATGATGCGCCAGGAGCCGACGCCGGTGATGATCAGCACCGCGGCGCCGATCAGCGCGGCGAGCACGGAGGTTTCGCCCATGGACCCCGGCACCAGGCCAATGAAAGCGTCCATCCAGGTCACGCCTTCTTGAATCACCGCCATGCCGGCCTCGGCGCCCTGCGCGAGGTAGGTCGCGCCGCTGTAGCCATCCGGGGCGGTCTGGGCAGCGATCCACACCTTGTCGCCGGAGATCTCCGCCGGGTAGGCGAAGAAGAGGAAAGCGCGCGCGGTAAGGGCCGGATTCAAGACGTTCATGCCGGTGCCGCCGAAGATCTCCTTGCCGACGACAACGCCGAAGGCGATGCCGATGGCCACCTGCCAGAGCGGAATCGTCGGCGGCAGCGTCAGCGGGAAGAGCATCCACGTGACCAGGAAGCCTTCATTGATCTCGTGTTTTCGAATCACCGCGAAGACGGCTTCGATATTGCCGCCCACCAGACCGGTGACGATGAGCGCGGGCAGGAAGTAGAGCCCGCCGTGGACCAGGCAAGCGAGGAAGTTCGCCGGGTCAAAGCCTAGCCCCATCGCCTGCATCGCCTGGGTCTGCCAGTTGTCGAGCGCAGCGGCGCCGCCGGCGATGGCCCGGTGGGCCTGCAGACCGGTGTTGTACATCGCCATGAAAATGGCGGGGATCAGCGCCACCACGACGGTGATCATGATGCGCTTGAGGTCGGCCGCGTCGCGGACGTGGGACGCGCCCTTCGTGGTTTCGCCCGGGGTGTAAAGGAACGTGTCCTGGGCTTCCCACAGCGGGTAGAGCTTCTCAAGCTTGCCGCCCTCTTCGAAGATGGCCGCTTGCTTGTCGAGAACCTTGCGTAGGGCTTTCATCAGCCTTCCTTCTCGAGGGTAGTCAGTACGTCTCGCAGGTGGGCCCCGTATTCGATCTTGCCGGGGCACACGAAGGAGCACAAAGCGATGTCTTCTTCGTCCAGCTCCAGCACGCCGAGGCGCTCGGCGTGCTCAACGTCGTGGACGACGAGGGTCTTGAGCAAATACGTCGGCACCATGTCGAAGGGGAAGACCTTCTCGTAGAGGCCGATCGGCACGATCGCCCGGTGGGACCCTTGCGTGGAGGTGGTGAAATCGAATTTCTTTTTCGGCATCAGCGCAGAGATGAAGGCCGGCAGCAGCGAAAAGCGATCGGCGCCCGGCGTCAGCCAGCCGAGGAACTCTCGCTCATTGCCTTCGCGCAAAACCGAAAGCTGGTTGGTGAATCGGCCGAGAAATCCGAGGACTTCACCGGCGGCGTAGCGGCCGGAAAAGACAGAGCCCGAAATCGGCCGCACCGAGTCGGCGTCGATGCCGTCTTGGATCTCACCGCGCAGCAGGTCGTCGGTGGACGCCCCCATGCGGGTGCGCACGAGGCGCGGGCGCGACACGATCGGGCCAGCGATCGCAATGACGCGGCCGACGTCGATCTCGCCCTTGCGGAAGAGCACGCCGTAGGCCAACACGTCTTGATAGCCGATGTGCCAGACCGTGCGATTGCGGTCCACCGGCATCAGCGTATGAATGTGCATGCCGACGGTCCCGGACGGATGGTGACCCGAGAAGCGCTCGTGACGGAAATCGCCGTCGCTCGGCAGCGGCACCGCCGTCGACTCGTCGGTGCAGACGAATACGGGCCCGTCGGTCAGCTTGCCGAGGGCGACGAGGCCGCGCTCGAAGTCGTCCTCGCGGCCTTCGAGCACCGCGGAGACCTTGGGCGCTAAGGGCGCACTGTCGGCGGCGGTCACAAAAACCGCGGCCGGTGCAGAATCGGGCGCCGGCACCTTGTTATAGGGACGCGTCCGGAGCGCCGTCCACTGGCCGGACTCGATCAGCAGATCACGGACTTGCTGCGGCTGCAGCTCCGCGGGGTGCTTACCGGTGTCCGCCTCGAATCGGACGGTGGCGCCGCCGGTGGCGGAACGCTCTTCGTCGTCGAGCTCGACCACGACGGATTGCAGCGCACGTTTGTCGCCCCGGTTCACCGCCACGATCTTGCCACCCGCCGGCGAGGTGTAGCGCACACCGGGCGTCTTCTTGTCCTCGAAAAGCAGCTGACCCCGACGTACGCTATCGCCGGGCTGCACGTGCATGGTGGGTTTCATGCCGTGGTAGCCAGCGGCCATCACCGCGACGCGGGCGGGCGCTTTCGTCGTGTCGATGCGCTGCTCCGGCTGGCCGGTAATCGGCAGCTCGAGGCCCTTCTTGATTTTGTGTACAGATCCGTTGCTTGCGGCCATTTCAACTCCGCTCTGGAGCGACGCAGTGCCCTATCGGCACAGAGCGCGCTCTTCGTCCACGTAAAATGTGTCGTTGAATCCTGGCATAGACCTGACCGGCCGAGGGTTCGGGCCGGAGGTCTGAATAAGGGGAGAAGGGGCCGACGGTGAGAGGGGGTGTCGTCACCGCACGACGCAGGGCTAGCGCTCACATCGCCGGAGAGGGTCCTTCCGGGAAGAACGGGCGAGCTCGCGTTGAAAAAGGCATCTATCGGCCCTCGGTGTCGGCATTCTCGCACCGTTTTTCCCGCGGCGCCAGTCTAGTTGTGAAATTTTTCACAAGCTCTCGCCGACTGAGTCACGAAAGCCCGTATTCATGCCGATTTGCAGTTCCCAGGACCGTAGTAGCATTCATCGATGACGCCGCGACGCTTTGCCCGACTCACGTCGATTCTCGATCGACGTCAGACCACGTTGACCGTGCTGCTGGACGACCTGCAAAAAGCCCACAACGTCTCCGCGGTGATGCGCACCTGCGACGCCGTCGGCGTCGGCTGGATCCACGCGCTTTCCACTGAAGACAGCTTCCGCGCCAAGACCACCAGCGCCGCCGGCTCGGAGCACTACGTCGAAACCGAGCTGCACCGCGACGCGCAGACCGCCGTCGACGCCCTCCGCGGCCGCGGCTTTAGGCTCTACGCCGCGCACCTCGACGACCGGGCGATCGACTTTCGCAGCGTCGACTTCACGCGGCCGACCTGCCTGGTGATGGGCCAAGAAGGCCCGGGGGTCTCGGCCGAGCTGCTCGATCGGGTCGACGGCACGATCGCGATCCCGATGGTCGGCGCCGTCGCTTCGCTCAACGTCTCCGTCGCGACCGCGGTGATTCTTTACGAGGCCCAGCGACAGCGTCAGCTCGCCGGTCTCTACGACACGCCCCACGTCGATCCAGAAACCCGCCACCGGCGGCTCTTCGAATGGGGCTACCGAGACATCGCCCGCTTCTGCCGCGAGCGCGGATACGCCTATCCGGAGCTCGGCGACGCCGGCGAGATTATCGGCGAAGTGCCCCGGGGATAGGGACACCCGAAGCGACTGGGGACCCCACCGCGAAACCGGCCATCGCGCAGAATCCACAACCGAGCATCGCCACCGGCCGGCGATAGGCGCCCACCGAGCACGAGGAAACCATGGACGATAAAGCCCCCAACGGCCTGGACGGAGAATCCCAAACCGACCTGAACGAAGAGGTCCACGGCGACCGTTCCGACGCCCCCGCGCCCGGCACCTTCGACTCGGACGCCTACGAGACCTTGCTCGAGAGCCAACGCCGGACGTGGGAGATGGAGCTCCTGATCTCGGGTGCGGTGGTCTTTGCGCTCTTCCAAGTCCCGAGCGCCCTCGAGTCTGGATTCCAGCGGCTGCTCGTCCCCCTTTCGAGGGCCCAGGAATTCGCCACGTCGTTCGCCTTCATTTACACGAAGATGATCGTTTTGGTGCTGATCGCGGCGTTTCTCCTGCACCTCGGCACCCGGGCCTTCTGGGTGGGCCTGATCGGACTTCGCTCGGTCTATCCCCACGGCATCGACTGGGACGAAGTCCACGACGGGCCGATCTGGAAAGAAATCCTGCAGGCGATGCCGTCCCTCGGTGACCTCGCCGACATCACGGATCGTCTCGCGAGCCGAATTTTTTCCTTCGCCTTCATGTGGGTGATCTTCTTCGTGATTTCGATCTTCTACGTCGCGGTCTTCCTGGGCTTGTCCTGGGCGCTGATCGCGACGGTGCTTCCGGGACTCGAATTGCAGACCGTCGCCTTCATCCTGATCTTGATCTTCGTGGTGCCTTCGACGCTTATCGGGCTCGCCGATAAGTCCTACAAACGCCGCGGTGTCGAACCGCCGGCGTCCGTCAAGTCCTTCCTGAAGCCGCTGATGCTCTTCTACCACCACACCGGCTTAGGCTCTTTGATCAAGCCGATCCTCTACACCTTCACCAGCAACCTCCGCCGGACGCGGGCCTTCGGACTGCTCGGTGCTGCCTTTCTCGTCCTCTACGTGGGCCTCTTCGGCCAGATGATCCTCGACTCGGCGGATCGCGCCATCCTGCATGGCTATGCCTATGTACCTCCCCGCGACGGCGAGCTCAGCGTCCGCGATCGCTACTATGAAAACCTGCGGGTGGCGGGGCCGAAGCATTCTCGCTTCCCTTCGCTGTCGAGCGACGTCGCCGAAGGGCCATATCTCAAGCTCTTCTTGCCCTACGTCCCCAAAGAGGACAACCGCACCCTCGAAGCGCGTTGCCCTGAGCTCACGCCCTGGCCCTGGACCCTGAAAAGGCCGCGGCAGAATCCCGAGCGCGCCGACGAAGAAAAAGCCATTGCGTGCCTGCGCGAGCTCTACGACGTGGAGCTCAACGGCGAGGCGTTCAGCCCCGAATTCCACCTCTACAAGAATCCCAACACCCAGATTCGGGGCCTGCTGACCTACCTTCGGACCGAGGATCTCGCGCCGGGACGCCACGCGATCAGGATCGTCGAGAACGATATCGACAACGAAGTGCCCGTCATCCACAACATCCCGTTTTGGCGCTAGCTTCTTCTGAGGAAAGTCACCGGTCGAGGAGCTGCGAGACCGGCACGAAGTCAAAGCCGAGATCGCGCGCCTTCGGCACCTCCGCGGCCAAGATCTCCAGGGTCTCCGTATAGGGGTGGGCAATGGCGATCGCACCGCCGCGCTTTGTCGCCGTCGCCAATAAGACCTCGAACTGTTTGCGGATGAAGTCCCGGTTTCTTTCCGTATCGAGGAAGACCTGCCGCTCGCCCGCCGGGATCCCGCGTTGGCGAGCCAAGGAATACCCGAGGCTGTCGGCGGAGGTCCTCGAGTCGAGGAACAGGAGCTTCCGGCTCTTCAGAAGATCCAGGACCGCACCCATCGCACGCCGGTCCGCGGCCACCGCCGAGCCCATGTGATTGTTAACGCCGACGGCCCCCGGCACCGCCTCGAGCGCCGCGACCGTCAGGCGATGGAGCTCCGCGTCATCCATGGTGACCCGCAGGGCGCCGGGGCCTGGATTGGCGGCGCCCTTCGCCTCCATCGGCAAGTGGACAAAGATTTGTTGTCGCCCCTCGCGCAGCATCGCCACCACCTCAGCTGTACGCGTCTCGTAGGGGAGCACCGCGTAGGTCAACGGCACGTCCAAGCGCCCGAGCGCTTCGATATGGGCGACGCTCCTCCCGAGGTCGTCCACCACGATCGCGATCCTCGGCTTGCCCGCCGTGCCCGGCGCCGGCTGCCGCGCCACGACCAGGGGCTCCGTCGCCGGCGGCGCCTGGACATCGGCGGAGTTTTCCTGCGGCGTGTCGTCGACGGTCGGCGAGACGGCCGTCGGTGACGGAGGCGTCCGGCCCGGCGCGCCGGCCGTCGGATCGCCCGTATCGCGCTCCGTAGACGCCTGCCGGAGGGCTTCGAAATCGGGCGGCGGCGGCGGCTGCGCCATCCGGAATCCGATGGCGAAGCCGGCGGCGATGAGCACCAGCGCCGCAACGATCAACAGCGGACGGTACCCCTGCTTCTTCTTCGGGCGGCGGCGGGGACGGCGGGGCGAGCTCAAGGGAACAGTCGGGTCACGGAGGCGGAAAGGACAAAGAAAACGAAAAGCGGGGGCGACGCGCCGGGGACAGGTGGCCGTCGCCCGAGGGCTCAGGCGGCGATCTCGCGCTCCACTTCTTCGGACTCGAGCAAGAACTTGACGCCGCGATCCAAGACCCGGTCAACGACCTCACCGTCTTCATCGACGCCTGGCCGTCCACGGACCCAGACGTCCGGCTCGATCTTCTCGGCGATCGGCTCGCGATCCGGTCCGGTGAAGAAGGCCGAGGTGATCATCAAGGTCCCGCCGTCGGAAAGCTCGACGGCCTCCAGCACGCCGGAATGGCCGAAGGTCGCCTCGCCGATGACGCCGACCTCGAGCTGCTGACGGAGCACCGTGACGAGAATCTCGGCGGCGCCTTGGGTCGAGCGGTCGACGAGAACAGCGATCCGGCCCGAGAATTTCGGCGCCGCGTCGCCGGTGAAGACTTCGATATCGCGCTCGCGACGGCGCAGGGCCCCGAGCTCGCCGCCGGTGAAGAGCGACGCCACCTCATAGGCCGTCTGCGGATCGCCGCCGGCGACGCCACGCAGGTCGATCAGCAGCTTGTCGGCATCGTCGATCGGCGGCAGCACCACGTCCGCCGGATCCGCATTGTCGTTGGCGGCCACATCGCCTTGGGCGGCCACATCGCTAGCGACCTCGCCGCCGTCCGCCGCGGCGGACGGCGCCCCGACCGCGGCAATCGCCGCCTCGAGACTCGTGGCCACATCCACGACCACGCCGTCGTGGAAGCTCGGGATGCGCAGGATGGGGATACCCCCGTTGGCCGACAGCTCAACGGCGGGGGGCGCAAAGGCGTCGAGCGCCAGCTCCACGATCTCTTTATTGCCCTGGCGCAGCCGCTCGATGCTCACCGCCGTCCCGGCGTCGCCGGCGAGGCGGCTCTGGATCTCGAAGAGCGGCATGCCCCGGGTGTCGTCGCCGTTCAGGGTCGCGAGAATGTCGCCTTGTTCCAGACCAGCCTCCGCGGCCGGCGACCCTTCGGCGATGGCCATGGCGTAGGCCACGCCCTGTTCTTTGAGGACCACCATGCCGCTGTGGCTTGCGCCCACGGCGCTGGCCTTGCGGTAGTTGTCCATCGAGCCCGCCGGCACGTAGACCGAGAACGGGTCGAGGGCGTCGAACACCCCTTCGAAGGCGCCGTCCATCAGCTGCTCGACGTCGGTCTCGTCGACATAGGCCTTATTCACCAGGCCGAAGACCTCCATGAAGACCGCCAGATACTTATAGGGCGAGTCCCCTTCGCTCGGCTCTTGCTGAGAAGCGGCGAGCATGGTGCCGCTGACGAGCAGGGCCACGGAAAGGAGCGAGCAGGTGATGAAAAGCAATCGACCTCGACTGAGCATGGAATCTCCCGTAGGTGAGGGTCGCCGCCGGGGCGCCCCGGCGCGGTCTTCTATCTTAAGGCGACTTGGTGGGAAGGCGACGTCTCGAAGTGAATCTCGGCGACCATTCGTTGATTACGCAGCGGATCCGGCTTCGGTTGTGGTTTCGGATTCGGGGCGCCGGCTTCAGCGGAGCCACTCGCGCGGATTCTGCGCTTCATTCTCCGCGCGGATCTCAAAGTACAGCTTCTCGCCCCCGGCGCCGATCACGTCACCGAGGGCGAGCACGTCCCCCGGACCGACGCTCAACAGCCGCAGGCCCGCATAAAGCGTGAACACCCGCCCCGGATGGTGCACCACGATCATCGGACCGTAGCCCTCGAACTCCTCCGCGTAAAGCACTTCCCCGGGGTAGACCGTTCGCACTTTGTCGCCGATTTGGGTCTCGATTTCAAGGCCGTTGTGGGGCACCTCGGTTTTGTAGCGCGGGTCGAGGCGCGGCCCGAACTCTACCGAGACGTCACCGAGAATGGGCCAGTCGAGGACGCCTCGAAACTCCTCGATCGACTCTCCGCTGAGCGGCGCCGGCCCATCGGCGACGAGGCGGTCCATGAAGCGCACCAGCTGCTGCTCCTTCACCTGCAGCTCACTCGCCTGGGCGTCGAGTCGCCGACGCTCCGCGCTGACCTGGTCGAGCAAGCGCTGGCGCTGGCGCCGAACCTTGGCCAGCTGGTCCCGCCGTCGCTTCTCCTGGCCTTGCCAATCGGCGACTTGGGACTTCTCCGCTTCTAAGCGCCGCTGCTGTCCGGCCAAGTCCGCGCGCAGCTCCTCATAGCGGTCGAGGGCCCTGCGGTCGCGGCGCACGAGGAACCGGAGTTGGCGAATGGCGGATAGGAGATCGTCGCCCGGCTCCATCGACAGAAAGAGCTGGAGATAGCCGTAGCGCCCGAGGCGGTAGAGGCCCACCATCCGACGCCGCAGATCGGTCTCGACGGCCGTGAGCGCCGTGCCGATCTCGAGAATTTGACGTTCGGCGTCGGCGACGCGATCCGTGGCGAGGGCCAAGGCGGCGTTCGCTTCGTCGAGGCGCGCCTGCTGCAGGTCGAGCTCGGCGCGCACGCGCTCGAGCCGATCGGCCAGCGAGGTCTCCCGCGACCGCATGGACGACACCCGGTCGCGCAGGTGCGCGATCTGCTCCCGGATACCCGCGAGCTCTTGCTCCCGCGTCTCCAAGCTCTGCCCATCGGCGGGCGTCCACAGAAAGAAAAACGCCAAGCCGGCGGCCAGAAGGGCCACTCCGGGTCTTATGCTCTCGAATCCGCGCGCGGTGCTCGTCACGGCGGGGAATTTATCAAGCGGGGCGCCGCCCGCAGGCTCTTGCGGCACATTCTTTCTGTGCCATGGGGCTGGAAGGCTCTTGGTGACGGCGGACGTGGACCCACGGCGCGTCGTCGGGTCCGGAGGCACAACGGACCCGCGGCCCCAGGAAAACACGCGG
>JBCDKB010000379.1:0-8850 GCA_038747035.1 Acidobacteriota bacterium
AGCCGGGATACCAACCTGACTGGAAATCTCGCCACCGCCGAATCGACCTTGATGGCGGTGGAGTTGGGCAGCGCCTGGACCGTCCAGTGCCAGCGCGTCCAAGGCGCCGGAGTCGGCGGCGCGGGCGCCAACGACACGGGTGAATACGCCACAGCGTCCATCAGCTCGGTGGCCCGCGACAATACGTGGGTCTGGGGGACCGGCTTCACCGACGACAATGGCATTGGCGATAGCGCCGAAGCGGTCCTGGTGACCCTCGGCGACGGCGTCAACCAAAACGTCAACGAAACGCTGCTGGCGGCGGGCCTCGAGAACGCCGACGACATCGACTTCCAGGTCTGCGCCATGACGCATCCGAATCTGGCGGTCGACTACCGATTCAAGGTCGACGGCAATACGGCGGACCTGACCTTCGATCAGACCGTCGACTCCGCGAGCGCCGGCGCCCGCATGGCCCTGGTGACCAACGGCTCGGCCGGCACCGGCACCGCCTTTCCGCGGCCGCTCTTCTCGGCGCGCTACCTCAACAACACGACGGTCCGCCTCGAGCGCCGCCGGTTCAACCAGCCCTTCCCGGCGTGGGTCCAAGGCATCAACTTTTCGAACTTCCTGGTCCGCGCTTCGACGACGCTCGACAATGATCCGGTGTCGAGTGATCCCGCCCTGGCGAATGGCACGCCGGTCGACCTGGTCGAGGGCTTCGACGGCTTCGAGCTGGAGCCGGGCGAGACCTTGAATATCGAGTTCCAGGTCACCGTCGATAGCCCGATCCCCGCCGGCGTCACCGGCTACGTCTGCCCGACGACCGTGGATAGCGCCGAAGGCGACCCCGACTCCGATAGCGCGTTCAACCCGGTCGGGCAGCCCGGCATCATCGGCGACTTCGTGTGGTTCGACCTCGACGGCGACGGCAACCAGGACGCGGCCGAGCCCGGAATCCCGAATGCCCAGGTCAACCTGCACGCCGGCACCAGCTGCGACGGCCCGGTGCTCGAAAGCGCCGTCACCGACGCCGATGGCCTCTACCTCTTCGACGACCTCCCCGCCGGTGACTACTGCGTGGAGGTCTATGAAGCGACCTTGCCGCCGCTCTACACGTCGACGACGTCGAATAACCCGACGACGCTGACGCTCGCGGCGGGCGCCACCGACGACACGGTCGACTTCGGCTACGGCGCCGACGGCTGCTTGCCGGAGGTCGGCTTCGAGCGCGACGCCTTGGGTAATGCGCTGCTCGCGGGTCAGACGATCGACAACGAATTCGCGCCGTGGGGCCTGACGATCTCGGCCGTCGCCGGCGGCGGCGGCGTCGACGAAGTCATGGTGTTCAACACCGGCTCGCCCACCGGCGGCGATACGGACCTCGGCACCCCGAACGAGACTTTCGGCGGCCCCGGTATCGGCGGCGGCGGAGAAGCGGGGCAGCCGAACGAGAACCGGACCTTCCGCGGCAACGTCGGCATCATCTCCGCGAACGGGGACGAGACCAACCCGAACGACAACGCGGGCGGCGGCGTCATCACCTACGCCTTTGACCGCGACGTCGATTTCGACCGCGTGACTTTCGTCGACTCCGGAGATACCGCGGGCGTCGCGGCCGGTGAGATTCGGCTCTTCGATTCCGGCGGGACGCAGATCGGCGCCGGTATTTCGATCATCGGCTCCGGCGACAATGGCGTCAACGAAGTCTCGGGCATCGGTGCGACCGGCGTGCGCACGGCCGAAATCGAATTCTTCGGTTCGGCGTCCATCGACGCGCTCTTCACCTGCAGTTTGCCGGAGCGTGACGCTCGCCTCGGCGACCGGGTGTGGCTCGACGTCGACGCCGACGGCATCCAAGACGTCGGCGAGCCGGGCCTCGCCAACGTCCAGGTGACGCTCTACGACGCGGGGGCCAACGGCGCCGTCGGCGGCGGCGATGACGTCGCCGTGGCGACGCTGCTCACCGACACGAACGGCTTCTACCTCTTCACCGACCTGCCGCCGGGCACTTTCTACGTGGACGTCACCGACGCCACGGTGCCGGCGGGCTTGACCATCACCGCCGGCTCCACCGATCCGGGGGCGCTGGTGACCCTGGCCGCCGGCGGCGTCGACCTGAATTCCGACTTCGGATACTTCAACGCCAACGCCGGCACCGCGGTGGTCGGCGACACGGTGTGGATCGACTCCGACGCCGACGGCTTGCTCGAGCCCGGGGAGCAGGGCGTCGAAGGGGTGACGGTCGCCCTCCTGTCGCCGGGACCGGACGGCGTGCTCGGCACCGGTGACGACGTCACCGAAGCCACGACCTCCACCAACGCCGACGGCCGCTACCTGTTCACCGGCGTCGCCCCGGGTGACTACATCGTCGACGTCACGGACACGGGCGGCGTGCTGACCGGGTACACGCTCACCACCGGACCGCAGAGCGTTTCGGACCCGAGTGGACCGTTCAACGTCCAGGGCGGCGACGTTTATCTGCTGGCCGACTTCGGCTACGACCGGGCGGGTCTTTTCTCCGTCGACGACGTCGTGTGGTTCGACGCCGACGGCGACGGCACCCTCGACGCCGGCGAAAACGGCCTGGCCGGGGTGACGGTGGACCTGCTCGACAGCGACGGTGAAGTGATCGCCTCGACGGTCACCGACGCGAACGGCGCGTTCTCCTTCGACGGCCTCGAGAACGGCAACTACACCCTCAAGATCACCGACACCGACGCGGTGCTGCTCGAATTCACCTCCACGACCCTGGCCGCCGCCGCCGGTGAACTGGACTTCACCATCGCCGGCGCCGACGTGTCCGGGGTGAATTTCGGCTACAACCGGCCGGGCGTGCTGGGCGACTTCGTGTGGTCCGACGCCGATAGTGACGGCGTCCAGGATCCGGCGGAGCCTGGTATTCCGGGCGTCACCGTCGAGCTCTACTTCGACCTCAACGGTAACGGCGTGCTCGACATCGGCACCGACACCTTGGCGGCGACGACGACGACGGACGCCTTCGGTCGCTACCTCTTCGAAGACCTTTTCACCGGCACCTACTTCGCCTCGGTCGACGAGACCCAGGGGGCCCTCACCGGCTTCTCGGGCACCACGGCGGACGATGAAGGCGCGGCCGGCGACCAGGTCCAGGGGCAGGTCACGGCGTCGACCGCGTTCCTCGACGCCGACTTCGGCTACGTGAACACCGCGCTGCCGGATATCTCCGGCAACGTCTTCGAAGACTTCGACCGCGACGGCCTCGACGACGGCGTCGGCGATCCGGGTATCGGCGGCGTCACCGTCGCCTTGCTCGACGCGAGCGGTAACGTCATCGCCACGACCACCACGGACGCCGCCGGCGACTACTCCTTCCAGGACCTGCCGGCGGGTGACTACACGGTCACCGTCACCGACGACGCCGCGGTGCTCGAAGACTTCGAGCTGACCAGCAGCCTCGACGCCATCGACGTCACGGTGGTCGCGTCGGACATCACCGGCCTCGACTTCGGCTACGCCCGCGACGCCTCGACGGCGGCGCTCGGCGACTTCGTCTGGCTCGACGCCAACGGCGACGGCCAGCAGGGCGGCGCCGAGAACGGCATCGGCGGCGTCACCGTGCGGCTCTTCGATCCGGGCGCGGACAATACGATCGGCGGCGGCGATGACGTCTTGCTCCAGACCACCGTCACCGACGCCAACGGTCTGTATCTCTTCGACGGGCTCGCCGCCGGCAATTACTACGCGTCGGTCGACACCTCCACGCTGCCCGCCGCCGGCGCCTCGCTGGTCGCGACCACGGCCAATCCGTCGGTGATCTTCGCCATCGCCGAAGGTGAGGTCGAGCTCGACGCCGACTTCGGCTTCGGCAGCGCCGGCGGCGTCGGCGCCATCGGCGACTTCGTCTGGTTTGACGCCGATGCGGATGGCAACCAGGATCCGGGCGAGACGGGGATCGGCGGGGTCGAGATCGAGCTCACCGGTCCGGGCTGCTCGCCCTGCACCGTGCTCACCGACGCCGACGGCAGCTACCTCTTCACCGGACTGGCGCCGGGCACCTACCAGGTGAATTTCGACGCCGCGACGCTGCCCGGGATCTACGATCCAAACCCGACGAACACGGCCGTCGGCTGGCAGGTCGTGATCGCCGGCGGGGAAGTGGAGACGGTGGCCGACTTCGGCTTCCCGGCGAGCGGCCTGGTCGGCTCGATCGGCGACTTCGTCTGGTTCGACGCCGACGGCGACGGGGTCCAGGACGCCGGCGAAGCCGGCATCCCGGGCGTCACGGTCGATCTGCTCGACGCCACCGGCACGACGGTGCTGGCGTCGACGGTCACCGACTCGAGCGGCGGCTATGACTTCCTCGGCCTCGCCGCCGGGACCTACCAGGTCACGGTCACGGATACGGCCGCCGTGCTGACATCGCTGAACTTGACCGGCGGCTCCGATCCGACGGGGGCCATCGTGCTCTCCGCGGGCCAGGACTTCAACGACGCCGACTTCGGCTATGCGCCGTCCGGCGGCTCCGGCATCATCGGCAGCCACGTGTGGCGCGACCTCAACGACAATGGCGTGCGCGAGGCGGGTGAACCCGGCTTCGAGCGGGTCAGCGTCGAGCTGTGGGTGGACGAGAACAACAACGGCGTCATCGAACCGGGTATCGACAACCTGGTCCGGACCGAGCTGACGGACACGGAAGGCGCCTACGAGTTCCGCGGCCTGCCGGCCGGGGACTACCTCGTCCGGCCGACCGACGTGAACGGCGTGCTCACCGGCTTTACGAAGACCAACGGCACCGCCGGGGTTGACGAGAATAGCCAGGTCATTCCGTACGACATCACGCTCACCGTCGGCGCGCCGAATAACCTCACGGCCGACTTCGGCTACTCGGCGGCCGCCGACCTGACCATCGCCGGCACGGCTTTCTTCGACCTCGACGGCGACGGCAGCCTCGAGCCCGAAGATCCGGGTGTCGAGGTGGTCACGGTGCTGCTCTTCCGCGACCTCGACGGCGACGGCGTGCTCGACGGCGACGACGCTTTGATCGACGCCCAGATCAGCGACGTGAACGGTGACTACCTGTTCACCGATCTGCCGCCGGGTGACTACATCGTGGCCGTGGACGCCACGGGGACGTTCGTCGACGGCGGCGTGCAGACCACGCAGCTGCTGACGGCGAGCGTGGAGCCCGTGACGCTGGTGGCGGTGAACTCGGTCGACAACGACTTCGGTTTCACCCGCGCCGCGACCCTGGCGCTGGTGGCCGAGCTCGAGGCGGATCTGACCGCCGAAGGCCTCGTCGTTCGCTGGTCGACGTCCTCGGAGTCCGGCACCGCCGGCTTCCGCCTCGAGCGGTGGACCGAGTCGAGCTTCGCGCCGGTCCACATCCTGGCGGCGCCGTTCGGCGCACCCCAGGGCTCGGCCTACCGCGTCCTCGATCCTGCGGGGGCCGCCCCGGGTGATCGCGTGCGCTATCGCCTGGTGGAGATCCAGCGGGCGGGCATCGATCTGATCCACGGTCCCTACTCGGTGGAAGTCGGCGAGCGCCCGCTGCGCAAGGCGCTCTCGGCCGACGGCGCCGACGCCGCACCGCGGGCGGCCCGCGGCGACTGGCTCGAACGCGCGGCGGGTTTCGCCGCGGAGAACCGCCGGTCGCGGGCGGAGAAGATGCAGACCGGCGCCGATGCCGTCAAGCTCCTGGTGCGCAATACCGGCGTCCAGCGCATCGCCATCGCTGATCTCGCCAGCGCGTTTGACCGCGATGTGGCGCAGGTGTCGGCTGCGCTCGCCAACGGCCTGCTCCAGCTGCGGCGCGGCGAGACCGTCGTGGCCCACAGGGTGGTCGGCGGCGAGCTCGAGTTCTTCGGCGAAGCCCTCGACAGCCTCTACGCCCTCGACCAGGTCTACTGGCTCGAAACCGGATCCGGCGTCCTGATGGCGCAGCTTCCGGGCTCCGGTGGCTCGCCGGACCCGGGCGGCGCCTTCAATGAGTCGCTGCACTTCGAAGAAGACGTTTTCGCCGGCACCTTCGTGGCCCGCGACGCCGAGCTGGACTACTGGCACTGGCGCGGCCTCATCGCCAACAACCCGAATTTCGGGTCGACGGCCTTCGACGTGAACCTGCCGAACCTCGACCCGGCGGCGCCGGTGAAGCTCCGGGCCTTCCTCCGCGGCGCGAGCGACGGTCCGGTTCCGAATGAGCACCATGCGGTGTTCAGCGTCGGCGGCCAGGTGATCGGCGACACGTTCTTCTCCGACCTCGCCGACCACACGGTCGAGCTCGACGTGTCCGCCGGAATCTTCGCCGCCGGCATGAACACGCTGACGGTGGAGGCGCTGCTCGACACCGGCGCCGTCACGAGCTTCTTCTACATCGACGGATTCGATGTGGACTACCGCCGCGGCCTGGTCGCCGCGGGGGATGAGCTCGCCGGCGGCTTCGAAGGTCGGGCGACGGTGACGGTGGAAGGCTTCGGCGGCCCGGCGGTGGAGGTCTACGACATCACCGAACCGGACGCGCCGATCCTCATCACCGATGCGCTGGCGGAGGATGTCGGCGGCAGCTGGCGGGTGACCTTCGGTCGCCCGGTCGGCGCCGAACGCTTCCTCGCCACCGCGGTCGCCCAGACGCCTGTCCTGGTCGCCGACGTCGCGTCGGACCTGCGCAACGAGGCCAACGAGGGTGAGTACCTGGTGCTGACGGTGGACGCCCTCCGCGCCGCCGCCGAACGCCTGGCGGCGCTGCGCTCCGATCGCCTGGCGACCAAGGTCGTCCTGCTCGAGGACGTGATGGATGAATGGAACGCCGGCGTTTACGACCCGAGGGCGCTCCGCGACTTCCTGTCCTGGGCCGCTTCCAATTGGGCCGTGCCGCCGCGCTACGTGGTGCTGGTGGGCGCGGGTCACTTTGACTACCGCGACATCCAGGGGCTCGGCGGCAACCCGATGCCGCCGCTGATGGTGGCGACACCGTTCGGCCTCTACGCCTCGGATTTGGCGCTGACGGACTTCGACGGCGATCGGGTTCCGGACCTGCGGGTCGGGCGCATCCCGGTCCTCGGCTCCGGCGAGCTCGACGCCTACGTCAACAAGCTGGCGACCTATGAAGCGTCGGTCGGGCCGTGGGCCGATGAAGTGCTCTTGGTCGCCGACGACGACGACTTGGGCGGCACCTTCGAGGCGAATAACGATCGCGTCGAGGCGGCGCTGCCGTCGGTGGTGCGCGCCCAGCGCATCGACCTCGGCTCCACCGACGTGCCGACGGCCCGTCAGCAGCTCTTTGACGCCCTCGACCAGGGCGCCGGCCTGCTGCACTGGATCGGCCACGGCGGCGTCGACCGCCTGGCGGACGAGGGGCTGCTGGTGACGGCCGATGTGCCGGGTCTCGGCGACGTGCAGAGTCTGCCGGTCGTCGCGGCCTTGAGCTGCAATATCGCCCGCTTCGAGCTGCCTGGCTTCGATGCCCTCGCCGAGGACCTGGTCCTCGAAGTGACGGGCGGCGCGGTGGCGGCCTGGGCGCCGTCGGGGCAGGCCTTCGACTTCGAGAGCCACAAGGCGGATCTCATCCTGGCGGAAGAGGCCTTCTCGCCCGCCAACGAGACGATCGGCGACATCTTCTACGCCACGACGCGACGCTTCGCCGGCGAAGCGCTGCTGCCGTGGAGCGTCGAGATCTATAACCTGATCGGCGACCCGGCCTTGATCCCGGCGCTGCCGGTGGCGGCGTCCGACGCGGTGGTGGACTTGGCCCTACGGAAGACGGTGACGCCGTTGACCGCAGAGCCCGGCGATACGGTCACCTACCGCCTAGAGGTCAGCAACGCGGGCGCGGCCGAAGCCATCGATGCGGACGTTTTTGACGCCGTGCCGGACGCGCTGGAGCAATGCTCTTGGGAATGCATCGCGCAACGCGGCAGCGGCTGCGTCATGCCCCAGGCCTTCGGTTCGCTGCGGGCGATCATCGACCTGCCGTCGCAGGAAGAGCTGGTCTTCGTCGGCACCTGCCGGATCGCGGATGACGCCGTGGGGACGATCCGCAACGTCGCCAGCGTCGTGGCGCCGCTTGACGCCGACGACTCGAACCTGGCGAACAACGAGGACGAAGCGATCGTCACCATCGGCGACGGTAGCCTGATCTTCCAAGACGGATTCGAACTCGGAAACGTCTCGGCCTGGTCCGGCTTCGTCAACAACTGAGCCCAAGCCGCCCCGGCCACGCCGGGGCGGACGCCCGTTCTAATCCGCTCCCTCCGGGGTAGGGGATGGGCTTGTCCCCTCCCGGCGATGCGCTCTAGCTCCACACCCCTCTGGGGTAGGGGATGGGCTTGTCCCCTCCCGGCGATGCGCTCTAGCTCCACACCCCTCCGGGGTAGGGGATGGGCTTGTCCCCTCCCGGCGATGCGCTCTAGATCCACACCCCTCCGGGGTAGGGGATGGGCTTGTCCCCTCCCGGCGATGCGCTCTAGCTCCACACCCCTCCGGGGTAGGGGATGGGCTTGTCCCCTCCCGGCGAGGTGTAGCCGAGTATTCTGGACTGAAGAGTTGGCGCGGCTGCGCTCCTCTCGGCGCCTGGTGACGCCGACGCGGCCGCGCGGGCCGGGGCAAGCCCGGCCCCTACCCCGGAAAGTGAACACTCCACAATTCGATGCGACTGCACGCCGTAAGCCCCCTTCCTGTGTCCCCGGAAAGTGAGCACTCCACAATTCGATGCGACTGCACGCCGTAAGCCCCCTCTCCTGTGTCCCCGGCGAGTGAAACACTCCTTCGATTCGGCTGCACGCCGTAAGCCCCCTCTCCTGTGTCCCCGGCGAGTGACACACTCCTTCGATTCGGCTGCACGCCGTAAGCCCCCTCTCCTGCGGAGGGGAGGGGCTGGTCCCCTCCCGGCGATGC
>JBCDKB010000380.1:0-8779 GCA_038747035.1 Acidobacteriota bacterium
CGAATTCGTCGTAGGAAAGGCTGAGCCCGAAGCCGCCGGGGCCCGTGACGGAGGTGACCACCTGCCCCTTCCAACCGACGAATCCGCGGGCTTCATAGACGAGCTGGATCTGACGGCGGGACGCGTCGGTGACGGTGGTCAGAATCGGGCCCTCGACGGAGGGCGCATAGGCGTGGTCGAGGCGGTTACCGTTCGGGTCGTCGATGAAGTCGAGCATCCAGCGGCCGCTCTCGCCGGACGGCGCGTAGCGGTAGCGGATCCCGGCGAGGGTGTAGAAGTCGAAAACGCCGGCGTCGAGGTCGGCGACCAGCGACGCGCGGTAGCCGTTCTGCGGTGCCAGCTCAACCTGGCCAGACGTGGGCGAGCCGTCGAAGCGAAAGCGCATGCCTGAGCCCTCGCCGCCTTCGATCACCACTTCGCCGCAGGACGTGGTCCGCAGCGACGAGAGCCAGTTGTGGCGCCAGCCGAGCCCCAGCGGTCCGGGCACCTGGGCGCCGGCCGAGGAATAGGTGCGGCTGAAGGTGAGGTCGGGGCCACGGGAGGTGAACATCAGGTCTTGGCGGCCGACGGTGAGCGTCCCGTTCCACAGGTCGACGCCTTTGACGATGGTGTGGCCGAGGGGCAGCTGATCCGTAACCCGCAATTCAGACTGCGCCCTCGCCTCCCGCCGTTCGCTTTCGCCCTGGGACGTCGTGGCGATCAGTGCCAGCTCCCAGTCTCCGGGCGAGAGGTCGTCGACGAAGACGGCCTCCCGATGCTCGAGCACGATGTCGTCGCCGCCGGCGTTGACGCCCCGGGCCTCGTAGGTGCCGGTGAAGAGCACGCGCGGCGGGCCGAGCTGCTTCGTGCCGTCCCCGACGTTGTAGCCGGTGACGAGGCGGGCTTCGAGGCGCACCGTGGCGTCTTCATTGAGCTGGAAGGTAAACGACCCGCCGCTGTCGCAGCTGGTCTTGTTCACGAGGTCAGTTTCGGCCTCGACCCGCACGAAGGGGCTGTAGCTGCGGATGATCTGCCGGTCGATAGCCTGCGGCATCGGCTCGCTGCGGATCTCGTAGAGGCCGCCGGGATTGACCACTAGCTGGAGATCGTGGACGGCCGCGGGGTCGAGCCGGACGCCGCGGCGGATCACGGCCACGCCCTCACCGCCAGCCGCGGAGCCGATCACCCGCGCCACCACGGCGTCGGTATTCTCCAGCAGCTCCAGCTGGACACCCTGGCTTTGGTAGTCGGCGGGCTCGACGCGGTAGCTCACGACGATGTCGTCGAGGGTCAGCCCGTCGTCGGACAGACGGAGCACTTCCGGCTGCACGGTCATCGACGTGTCGACGCTGTGGAAACGGCCGATCAGTGGGTCTTCGTGCACGAGACCGCTGAACTGTGGAGTGGCCCGGGTATCGGACAGGATGACCTCTCCTGAGGGCTTGGTCACGAAGAACGGCAAGTGGTGCCGGATCTGCCCGGATAGCCGATGCTCTCCGGCGACGCCGCCAGTGGCGAGGCTCAGCTGAATACGGTGCGGCTCGGCGAGGCCGGGCGGCCCCACCGCGCCCCCGGCGTCGACCTCGAAGCTTGTCCTCGGATCGGCCAGGTCGACGGGCGACGGCGTCCACGCCCAGGTCGCCACGCATTCGCGGCCGAGGAATTCACAAGATCTCGGAGCGAAAGGATCGAGCGGCACAGTGAAGCGCAGACACTCGAAGTTCGGGTAGTCGTCACCGCCGAGCGCGGTGCAGAGGTCCCACCCTTCGATGCACTGGGGACAATTCTCGGGCGTCTCTTCGCAGGGGTCGCAGGGGCACGGTCCACAATCCTCGGCATTCGGGAAGTTGGCGCACTCGTCGCCGCAGATCTGCGGATTGTGGCAAACCGGGACCTGGAGATTCCGGCAATTCTCGACCAGAGAGCCCATGACGTAAGTCGGCTGGCCCGGCAGGGGCGCGGCGGGCGGCGCCGCGGCGGCGGTGCCGATCCCTTCCAGGCGACCGAGCGTCGCGCCAGAGGGCGTGCACGGGTTGATGCCGAAGGTCCCCGTCTGGATGTTGACTCGCGGGGTATAGAGGTAGCGAAGCTCGGAAAGAAACGGGTCGACCGGGTCGTCGGGGTCAGGGACCGGCGGCTCATAGAGCGTGCCGCAGGTCTCTTCGAGCGTGTAGCCTTCGGGCGCCGTCTCGAGGGCCAGCTCGCACTGCTGATCCCACTCGAAGCTGCGCCGGAGTCCGAGCCCGTAGCCCACCATCGCGTTGCCGAGCACCACGCCGACGTAGGTCTCGCCGTGCCAGTCGGTCTCCAGGGTCAGCAGCTCTCGGCCACAGCCGCCGTTCGCGGTCGGCGTGGGTTGCTCACAGTCGACGAAGCGGCCCGACTCGTCGAGCGCCGATTCGAAGACACTGAGGTTGAAGAACGTATCCAGGTCCGCGGGCAGGAGGCAGCTCACCAGGGGACCGCTGCCGGTGTCGATCTCTTGCAGCCGGTCAAAGTCGGGCGGCAGGACGATGGCCGTCAGGTCCACGTTCGCGACCGGGTTGCCGTGCTCATCACTGGCAGCGATCGAGAGCGAGTCTGAGTAGAGGCCGATGGTGCCCCCCAGCTCGGTGCCGCCCGGGCCGTCGACGCGATCAATGCGCTGCGGCGGTCCCGGGAAAGCGAAGGCCTCAATGGGGCGCAGCATGGGCAGCTCGCCGTCCACGGTGTCCACTGTCGCGCCGATGACGTGGCGGAGGGCCTGGAATCGGTGCGTATTGGTGGGCTCGCGGCGGATCAGAATCGGGTCGTCCGCGGTCATGCGACCGGCTTCGAGCGTCACCAACGCCTCGCCGGCGGCGTCGGTGACCACCACCTGGACGAGCCTGTCGTTTTCATCCTCGTCGTCTTCACCGATCAGCTCGCCGACGCCGTTCAAGAGCCGGAAGGTGACACGAGCGCCGACGACCGGGCGTCCGATGGCGTCGCGCACGGAGACGCCGATCGGCTCGGCGAAGCTCTTGGCGACCGTGCCGAATTGCTGGTTCAAGCTCTCGATCGGCTCGATGACGGCGCCGGCGAGCGGGTCCCGGTTGGGTTCGCCTTGGAAAGGATCGCCGAAGGCCGCCGCCAGCTCGGGGATCGGCCAATCCGCCGGATCGATGGCCGTGGCGCCGCCGCGCAGTCCGCCGGCCAGGAAGTAGCCTTCGCCACCCGCCGAATCACGGGCCGTCCACAGCGAGCCGATCCAATCGCGGAAAGCCACCTGCGTCCGCGGCACTTCGAGGCGCTGGCCGGCTTGGGCCTGCTCTTGGATGAGGCGCAGCACCGCCTCAGGGTGTTCAAGCGTCGGCAGCACGGCGCCGACGGTGGCCGCCGTCACCTCCACGATCTCGATACCGAGAGCCCGGGCGCGGGCCAGGCCGCGGACCGTGGAGATTGAATCTACCCGGAGCAGCTCTTCCAGCACCCGACGCTCGAGCGCCGAGCCTTCGAGCGCGGAAAGCCGACGCCACGGCTCAGCATCCTCGCCGACCGGATCCGTGATCCGCAGCGCCGCGTCGAGCTGGACACCTTGCCAGGACAGCGCAAACGGAAGCCCGTCGACCTCGGTGACCTGGGCGGCGTTGATCGCCAGCGTGACCGACGGCATGGGCCGGGCCAGGGTGAGGCCGAAGAGTCTCGCGAGCTCGTTCTCCGACGCGTCCCATGCGGTCGCGTAGCCGTAGGCCGTGCGCGAGAGCAGCCGCGCCGCCAGGCCTTCGGTGTCCGCGGCGTCGTCGCCATCATCGAGCGGAACGACCGCCGTGGGCGCTCCAAAGGCTACGGCCACGTAGGAGCCCGCGATCACTGTTTGCGTGACTTCCTCACGGCCCCACGCGCCATCCAGGCGAACAGCGAGCCGATGGGCGCGACCGAGCGGCACGGCGTCGCCGACGGAGAGCGTGACACCCCCGACCTTGATCTGGGGACGGACGTCCACCAGGTAGGCCGGAACGCGGCTGAAGCCACCGAAGGCCAGCACCAGCCGGTGATCGTCGACCGTCGCGGGCAGATAGGACAGCGTGACCCGACGGCCGGCGACGTCTTGGAGCGGCAAGCTTTCATCCAGCACCACGGCGGACGCCGGGTCGGTTGCAGAACGGATCACAAAGGTCGCTGCGGCCCGCCGCTCCTCGTCGAGCACCGCTCTTTCTCCGGTGATCGCGACGACTCTGTAGCTCTGGCTGGTGGGCAGCAGGCCAAGCGCTTCGGCGACGGGAGCTTTCGTGGCGAGCTGGTCAGCCCACGTGGCCGCCGGGTCGGTGGTGACGAGGTACGCCTCGACGTCGGTGCGGAGCTGCTCGAGGGGCGTCTCTGCGCGATCTTCGGCGAGGTAAGACGTGCGAAAAGCCTCGGCGTCGAAGCCCACGTCCTCGAGCACGCCAGTAGCGGGTTCAGTGGTGAACTGGGTGAGCGCCGGATCCAGGGGCAGCCACGTCCAGCCGCTTCGGTCGACGACGGCGCCGCGGTAGTTCGTGTAAGGCACGCGGGCGGCGACCCAGGTGTGCTCCAGCTGCACGGCGTCGATGGCGCCGCCGCGGAGCACGGGCTCGTGGGCGATGCCGCTGCGGGCAAAGAAATCGAGCACATGGCCGGCACCCGACAGACCGAGATCACCCTGGAGCTGATCGAGATCCAGCTCGACCACGCCGTGGACAAAGCGAGCGGCGGCGCCGCTGCCGCGCAGGAGTGCGACGAGAAGCGAAGCCTGGTCAACTGCGTTGCCCCTTCGAGCCGCGAGCGTTCCTTCCGCGCCGCGCAGCGAGCCCGCCGTCCACTCCAGCTCGATCTCGTTGCGGACCAATTCGAAGATCTTGACGTAGTCGTAGCCGAGGGCTTCGGCCTGGGCCAGGATCGCCGGGGACAGCGGCGCTGTTGGCGACGTGGCCCGATCTGCGGGCTCTTCCGCCGGGTCCGTAGGGTCCTGATAGACCGGTGAAACGACTGACTCCCGTACCGGTGAGCGCGGGCCAAGACCGAGCCCGCGATACGGCAGCAGCGACGAGCGCAGGACGATGGGATCCGCGGTAGAAATCACAGGGCCAGACTTCAAAGCCTGCTCGCCTTCCGCCGCGGCGGCGCGATAAGCGGCCCGGGCTCGATTCAGACGCTCCAGTGCCTTTGCGGGCTGCTCCAAATCCAGCCCGCGGAGGCGCGCTTCGACTTCGATGAAGTGGTCTTCAACCGCTGGAGACGCCGAGTCGGTGGCTTGCTTCAGCGCAGACGCCACGAGGGGCGTCGCATCCGCGCGCCGACGGTACGGCGCCGGGAGGCTCTCCACTGCGTCGAGAAGAGGCTTAGCATCCTCACCTCTGGCGATCGCTTCGATAGCTTCCCGGGCCAGTTCTGCCCGATCCAGCGGTGGCGGCTCTACCGCCTGCCCTCCGCTTTGTGGCACGAGGCCAACGGCCGCAACCAGCACGCCGCACACATAGGTTCTGAGCTTCATCGGGGACTCCCTTGGGCAGTGCGTCGGCGACGCAGGAGAAGAATCGCGGCGGTGGCGAGCCAGATCGCGAAGAGAAGAAAGGCCGGTTGGTCGAGGCTAGGAATCGCAGGGATGAACGACTCTTCAACAGGTCGGCCGAAGCCTCGGATCATCCACACGCCGGGCGCAAAATCGTCGATGAGGAACATCTCGTCATCGGCAGGCAGCTCCGGCGGTATCGGTGGCAAGCCCTGCCACACGCCGACCCAGGCGCGGGCAGCACCGGAATCCGTGTCGAGTACGGCAGGGGTCGTTGGCGGCGTCGGCAGCTCGGCATAGCGACTGATGACGCCGAGGTAGAGATGCGGCTCTTCGACCTGTAGGGGCGGATCAACGGCGTAGATCGAGAACGTGACGCCGTCAGCAGCCTGAACGACGCCCGTCGAAGCTCGGTGCAATTGGGCGCCGTCGAGGGGATCGGGATTGTCATCCTGAAAAACCACCCACTCGACCTCGGCGCCGTCAAGCGTCGCGTCTTGCGGGAAAAGCACCCAGATCTCGTCGAGCTGGATGGGCCCTTCGAGGTCGAAGCGATTCAGCCACAGGAATGGCCGCGAGCTCGCGCCGAAAAGCCCGAAGTTCAGCTCCGCGCTCTCGTCGTCTAACACCAGCTGCGCCGGATACTCGTCAAGACTCGGAAGCGGAGGCTCGAGCGACGCGCCTTCGGGCGTGTGGGCGCGCAGCTGACCGGCGACAGCATCATCGGCGCGGCTGCTCCCGCCGTTGATGAGAAGGAGCATCACGAAGATCGCCAGGTAAAAGCTGCGCACGAGGCAGGCGACGAGTGTGAATCGATCCGGAGGTCTACCGTCGGGCATCACGAGCGCTTCTCCCTCAATAAGCGAGCACAGGATTCGATGCGGCGACGCCGCGCCGCGGAGACGAAATAGAGGCCGAGCGCGAGCCCGCCAAGCGCCACAAACGTCAGCTGGACCAGGCTCGCCGTTCGGGCCAGATGCGTCTCTTGAAATAAAGCCCACCGAGCGCAAAGTCCGCTGGCTGCTGCGAGCAGAAAGGCCAGGTGCGCCGCACCCGGCCACAGCCACAGGCCAGAACGATCAAGGTCCCGATAGCGCGTCAGGGCGAGCGCCAGACTGGCCCACGCCGAGATCAGCATGAGCGTATTGAGCTGCCCGGTCGCGGCGTCGCCGAGGAGAGACTTGCCAGGGCTCATTGCTGGCCCCCGAAGGTCGCGGACCAAGCCGACAGATCGCCGCTCTCAAAACCATCGGCGAAGAACGGCACGTCCACCCGGCGAAGGTCGACGCCGTCGACATAGAGCTCGAAGACCTGGTCGTCGAGAGAGCGGGCGGTCAAGGCGCAGAAGGCGGAGCCGATGGCCTCGGAAAGGTCGAGGCGGAGCGGCTGCGGGCGGTCGACCCAGGTGCCCCCGGTATCTTCGAGGGCGGTGACG
Organism: Acidobacteriota bacterium; assembly: GCA_038747035.1. Lineage (GTDB taxonomy): Bacteria > Acidobacteriota > Thermoanaerobaculia > Multivoradales > J023 > JAUIJL01. The sequence continues at coordinate 6,906 of JBCDKB010000380.1, forward strand.
TCCAGGCTCTCGCCGAGCACCTCACCGTCGCAGCCAAGTCCGCCGAAGAGAGCACACCGCCGCGTCACCACCGCCTGGGCACCGGCGGGGGCGTCAAGCCGCATCGGTGACGTCCACTCGTAGGGCCCTGCGGCCGTCGTCGTCACGCACTGGCCGACGTGGAATTGCTCCTCCCGAGCAAAGCCCACGCGCAGCGAACCGGAGTATGGGGCTCCCTCGAAGTCCTCGCCGGCGTGGACCACCTGCGCCGTGCCGTCGGGCTCGATCAGCCAGCCGTCGAGGCCGCAGTCGAAGTGGCCACCGGCGAAGAGGTTGAAGCGGTCGATCCGCAGGCGCTCTGCGAAGTCATCACCACCCACGCCGTCGCCGTCACCGTCGAGTGGATTACCCGCCGCGTCGGTGAGGTCGCCGCAGACCTTTACGAGGTAGACATCGTCGGCCAGGTAGTGGCCGGGGATGGAGAGCCGAACCGTGGAACCGGAGGGCGCGCTTAGCTCAATGGGCACTCGGACGTCATCGCCCGCCGGACCGTTGCACTCCATGGACTCGAATCGGCGATCCGGGCCGGGTCGAACGAGGTGGAAGGCTTGATCGGCTCCCGGCTCCACGGCGTCAGACAGCGCTTCGCTGAAGCGCACTTCGAGGGCGGCTACGCGCTGCCGGATCGCGCTGCACGGATCGATCGCTGCGCCGACGTCCTCGGGATCAAGGTGCAGCAGCTCCACGACGCGGGGTGGAACGGCGTCGAGCGTGATCGTGAAACGGACGGTACGGCGCGCGGTATTTCCGGCCCGGTCCTCGGCGTCGGCGATCAGCTCATGTTCTCCGCCCGCGTCCACGGTGGTGCCGGAGACAAATGGCTCTCCGTCCAGCGTGATGCGGAGATCTCCCGGGTGCGCGTCGTCGAAGGCCACTTCCACCGTGACCGGCTCGGCGTAGCTGCCGCCGTCTTCCACGCCGTCGATGGTGATCGCTGGCGGCGTCTGGTCGATGGTGAAGGCTCGGGACCGCTCGGCGCTGAGTCCCGCGCCGTCGACGGCTCTGACCGTCACTGCATGGACACCGTCTGCAAGCGCGCCCACCTCGCCAGACCACAAGCCACCCGCGAGGTTCAGCGGCCGCCAATCGCCGGCGTCGATGCGCATCTCGACGCGGTCGATGCCGGTCAAAGTGTCGGCCGCGGTCGCCTCTACCTGCCCCCCTTCGCGGAGGAGCGCATCGGCCTCGGGCCGCAGCAGCTCGAGCGTGGGCGGTACCCCGTCGATGAGGTCCACAAGGCGGGCGGCGATGCCGTGGACGCCGGAGGTCGCCACCAACTCCAGGATCAGTTCGTGGGTCCCAAGGCCCGCGGACGCCGTCGAGAGCTCGAAAGCCCCCAGGGCGGCCAGGCCGTCGAAGACCACCACTCCTTCCGCCTGGGTGACCGTGGTACCCGCCGCGTCTACGAGACGCACCACGAAGGTCAAGCCATCGATTTCAGGGACATCGGCGGCGAGCTGCCAGGTGCCCGCGACGGGCCGACCGAGGGCAAAGCTCGAAGAGGCTTCGAGCGAGCCGTCCACCGACGCCAAGGTGAAGTTGATAACCCTCACCGAGCTATTCGACGCCGCGTCGGTGGCGTAGGCCGCGAGCGTATGGGCGCCGGAGGCCTCGACCGTTTCAGACCCCATCGGGATGCCGTCGAGCGTAACCGTCACAGAACCGGGATGCTCGTCGACGACGCTGACGACCGGTGCCACCGGACCCAAGTAAACGCCGGCCTCCTCCACGCCTTCAATCACGATTTCAGGCGACGTGCGGTCGACGATGAAAGCCCGCGTCACCTCGGTTTCGAGCCCAGCTCCGTCCCGGGCGCGCACGTCCAGGACGCGGGC
>JBCDKB010000381.1:0-8751 GCA_038747035.1 Acidobacteriota bacterium
GCGTCTTGCCCCGGTGTTTCGTGGCCACAAGGTTACGAAAGGTGGCGTTCGAATCCGCCAGGACCGACGCGAAGGAGCCGCCACCCAGCAAGCCCAGGTTGTCCCGGGCGCGGACCTGGTCGACGGCGGCGAAAGTGTCCACCAGGTAGAGCGCGCCTCCCTGCTGGCCCGCGAGGTTCCCTTCGAGGATTTGGCAGCCCGCCGAGGTCCAGCAGGACCCGAGGCCTTGACCGAGTCGCACCGTACTCTCGGTGGCGTGGAGCGCACCGCCGTACCAGACGGCCGTATTGTCCTCGAAACGGAGGCCGTCGACTTCGAATCGGGAATTCGCGGCGACGTGCACGGCGCCGCCGCGAAGTCCGGCCCAATTGCCTTCGGCGACCACGCTCGGCCGGCCGTTCTCGCCGGCGGTTGCGGTGAGGCGACTGTCGGTAAGCATCAGGCCGCCGCCGACGCGATCGGCGCTATTGGAGATCAGTCGTAGCGGGCCGGCGCCTCCGTCCACCGCGACTTCGCAATCGGAAAACAGCGCGCCGGCGCCGGCGCTCGCGCCGTTGGCGAAGAAGGTCGTGTTGGTGATCGCCACATTTGCGCGTCGGCACGATAGTCCGCCGCCTCCGTTCGAGGCCCGGTTGCTCGAGAGGTGGCTATCGATCAGGCTCAGCGTCGGACGCCGTTCGGAGATGCCGACCTCCAAGGCGTAGAGCGTGACGCCGGCGCCGTTCGCGGCCGAGCCGTGGTGCACCCGAACTCGGTCCATCTCAACGTCAACGTCGCCGGTGATGCTGACGCCGGCGGTGACCCGCTTCTCGGGCGCCTCCGGCCGAGCTCCGGAGATCTCGAGATTCACCAGGCGCACCTGTGCTCGCTTGTCGAGGCTGCGGATCGATAGCGCGTGGCTCTCGCCCTCTGAATAGAGGGTCGTGATGCCGATTCGGGGCCCCCAGCACTTCACGTATCCGCCGGTCACGGTGAGGCTCTTCTGGTGGATGTTGTAGCCCACGGCCCGGCCGTGCCAGCCGGAGTTGACGCGGATAAAGCCGCCGTCCCACGCCGCGTCGATGGCATCCTGGAGCTCGGCGAAATCGCATCCGGGATCGTCGCCGACGGTGATCACGTCGGCGAAGAGGCCGGCTCCGGGAATCCAACAGGCGAGCAAGATCAAAAGGCTGCGAGGAATGATCGGGAGTTTGAACATGCAGGCTTCTCCTTCAGGAGCGCCGGATCGCGCCGGCGCGGAATGGTCGATGGGCGCCGGCCTGATGGGCCGGCTCCTTCCCCCACGCGGAGGGACGCCGGCGGATCGGTCACCCCGTCGAAAAAACTTCACCGACGTCGAACCGCCTCGGAAAGCGCCAGTCACGGCCGACCAGAAAATCCGAGGGCCCAGAATCGTCACCGCACCCCGACAGCATGGACATCAGGACCGCGGTCGGACCTGAACTCGACATCACGCCCGGTTCAGGCCTCCGCGCCTCGCCGGCTAGCCGCCTCGCCGCGCCTTGGCGTCGGGGCGGCGTCTGAAGTCCGAGGGGGACCGGCCGGTTCGGCGACGGAGCACGCGGCGTAGGCCCGCCGGTTCTAAGTAGCCCACCCGCGGGGCAATCTCCTCGAAGGCGAGGGATGACGTTTCAAGCAGATGCACCGCGTGTTCGACGCGCAGGCGCTGGATGAAACCGAGCGGCGACTCTCCGGTCGAGTCCTGCATGCGTCGAGCCAAAGTCCGCGGGCTGAGGGCCACCGCGGCGGCGAGCTCATCGACCTTGATGGGTTGATCCAGCCGCGAGCGAATCCAGGCCTCCGCTTCGTGGATCTCGGGATGCCGGCTCCCGAGGTGGTTGGCGGCCATGTAGCGCCCCTGGGACACCCGCTCGTCCAGCAAGAGCCGCCTGGCGACTCGATCGGCCACGGTGGGCCCCCTCAAGTCGCCCAACAGCCAGAGGGCGAGGTCCGTGTGGGCGAGCGCCGCGCCGGCGCAGGTCACGCCGTCGTGGTGGGTCAACATCATGTGCGCCTGGAGATTGACGGCCGGGTAGCGCACTCGAAACTCCTCGGCGAGCCACCAGCTGGTGGTCGCCTGGAGGCCGTCGAGCAAACCCGCCTCCGCGAGCACGAACGTGCCCGTGCAGCCGGCGGCCACGGCGCCCCCCCGGGCCCGAAAGTGACGGAGCCAATCGATAGCCGCCGCGACCTGGGGACGTCCGAGGTAGCGGTTAAGGGCCGGTCCATTTTCGCGGTCGAGCCATCCGAAGCCGGGGACGAGAACCTGATCGGGCATCCCCGGATCGGGAAGGGTCGCCTCGACAGCGATGCGAAGCCCGCCCGCCGTCTCGATCGGCGAGCCGTCGACGGTCGCCATGTCAACGGTATAGCGCTCCGATTCGGGCACCTCCCCCATCTCCCCGGACAGACCGGCGCGCAGGATGTCGCGGGTGATCGTCAGGGCGGAGTCGAAAACCGCGGGCAAAACGAGGATGAGGATCTGCCGCATCGGCGGATTCTTCTGCGCCTCAGATTTCCCTGTCAAGTCTGGCGAATATGTGCCGTTCTTTGTCGGGTCCGGACATGGCGGCCGCCGCTTTCAAGGGGCAAGATTTAGCGGTCGAAGGACACCCAGACCCCACAATTCTTCACGGAGTACGAATATGACCGACACTGCCACCGCCGCCTTGCACCGCGCCGAAGCCGAAGTCTCCGCAGCCTCTCTCGCGTGGATCGCCACCTTCAACCGCGGCGACTTCGTCGGCTGCTCTGAGGGCTACACGGAGGCCGCCACAATGCAAGGTCGCCCCCTGGCCGATATTCAGGGTCGCCCGGCCATCGCCGATTTTTGGAAGTCAATCGTGGACCAGAATCCAGGCGAGCTGACCTACCACGACGCCCGGGTGCACGCCCTCGATCCGACGACCGCCGTGCTTTCGGCCCGCTGGACGATGGAGAACCTGGGCAAAGGCCTGATCACCCTCGAGCGTTGGGAGAAGCAGGCCGACGGCGCCTGGCTGCTCGCAGAGGACATCTTCGAGCTCGCCGAGGGGGTGTAACCCCGGCCGCCGCCAGAACTTCGCGGGTCTTCCACACCGCCACCGAGCTCAGACCACGCTGCGCACACGGCGTCGACTCCGGGTCTTCATTCGGGGACGAGGACGGGGACGGGGACGCCTTGGTAGTTCACGGGGCTATCGATCTGGCGGCGTCTCGCCGACTCGTCGGACGCCGCGCCCGGTGAATCCCATGGTGAGATCGGCGCCACATACTTACAAAAAAGTGGGTACTTGTATTAATCGATTCTTAAGCCTAGATTCTCTCCACCGAATCACGCGATTCAAAACCACGAAACTGGAGAGATCATGAACTACGAAGGCTTTACGACGTTTAAGGCGGAGCACAACGAAGGCGTTCTGACGGTCACGTTCGACTACCCGCCGGTGAACGTGCAGGGCGCGCCGATGCTGGCGGATCTAAACACGCTGGCGATGCGGCTCGAGCGCGATCGGGACACGAAGGTGGTGGTCTTCCAGTCAGCCCACCCCGAGGTGTGGGTCTGCCACTACGACACCGAATTGCTCAAGCACATGTCCGAGGAAACCGTGTCTCGCGACGAGGTCCAGCTGCTGGACCTGCAGGCGGTGCTCGAGCGCATCAGCAAGGTGCCGCAGGCGACCATCGCCAAGCTCGAAGGATTTGCCCGGGGCGGCGGCCACGAATTCGCCTTGGCGTGCGATATGCGATTCGCCGCGCGCGGCAAGTTCAAATTCATGCAGATGGAAGTCGGCATGGGCATCCTGCCCTGCGGCGGCGGGGCGTCACGGATGGCGCGCCAGGTCGGCCTGGGCCGCGCCCTCGAGATCATCTTGAGCGCCCGCGACTTCACCGCGGACGAAGCCGAAGCCTACGGCACCATCAATAAGGCGCTCGACCCGGACGAGATCGGCGACTATGTGGACACGCTGGCGAAGCGCATCGCTAGCTTCCCGGCGGAGTCGATCAATGCCTGCAAACAGGCCGTCTATGAGTCCATCGACAAGCCGATCGACGAAGCGCTCAAAGCCGAGGCCTACTGGCTCTATCAGGCGACCAGCAAAACCCCGGCGATCAAGCGCTTCACCCTCGCCGATGAGCAAGGCCTCGAGCACGACATGGAGAACCAGCGCAATTGGAACGAACTCGTCATGCAGGTGCAAGAGATCGTCTGAGCTAGGGCCCTTCGAAGAAATGAACTCTCGCCGACCCGTTCCTTGAGATTCGAGGCCCGATCGTCAAGAAAGCGCGGCTCAGCCCTGGATCTGCGACAGGATCGTCGAGTCTTTGATCGCGCGGTCGTCGGCGAGCAGGAAGGCTTTGCTGAGGATGACGGAGAGCACCGAGTCGCCTTCGAAGGGGAGGTAGAGCTTCGAGGTCTTCCGACTCGACGAGCGGTCGGGCACAATGCAGAGGTATTGGTTGTTGGGCTCCATCATGATGTGACCGCTCCCGAGGTGGATGCGGTAGTCCCGGTAGTGGCCGCGGACGCGGAACCAGCGTTCGTCGATCTCGCAGCGGTCGGCGATCTTGAGCAGCGGCAGCAGATCTCCGAGCACCTCGCGTCGGGTGGTGGCCGTGGCGTTCAAGTCGCCGAAGGCGAAGGTATTCCAATAGGGGGTGAAGGCCTGAGGGTTCTCGCCCCCGTCGTGCCAATTGGGGTCGTTGCCGACGCTGGTCACGGAGGTGAAGAGATCCACGTCGCGCAGCGCTTCTGAAAAAGCGAGGGCGGGCACCTCATCGAGCTGGACGTCGTGACGCCCCTTCCTGAAACACAGGCGATCGGAGCTCAGGTAGCTGTAGATAGCCATGGCCGTGGCTTCGTCGCCCGCCGGATCGACCCAGAACTCGACCTTGAGCCCGAAGGACGGCAGCACCCGGTAGGGCGTGTTGTGGGAGTCGAACTCCCCCTGGAGGGCGTACTTCCAGCCCCGCTGCTGGCACAGGGCGTGGAATTGGTGCTGCCGGAGGACGTGGGCGGCGAAGCGGTTGGAGTAGGTCGACGTTTCGCGTTCGGCGTCGGTGAGCAGGTAGACCTCGCGGTGGACCTGCTTGAAAGGTTGGGTGATGCGAGCCTCGGTGAGCAGACGCCGGGCGTGGCGCACCTGCTCGACGCTCGAATCGACGGGGTGCCAGAGTCGGACGCGGCCGTCGGCCGCATCCGGGACGGGCTCGCCCGTGAGATCTTGTAAGGCGCCGTCTCGCCACCAAAAGGTCCGGGGGCCTTCTTCCGTCTCCCGCACCCACAGCAATCGGCGGGTCAGGGTGGAGACGAGGGGGTGTTCGAGGTAGCGAAGGCGCCAGTCCGCAAATGGCAGTGACCGATCGTCCAGGTAGTGCCGCTCGATCCGCGCCGCCTGGCCGGCGAGCGTGGCGCCGATCTGTTTCGCCAGCTCCCGCACTTCTTTGACCCGCTCGGGCACCGACTCACGGAGCGCTTTGGGCGGCGTCTTGGTGAGCTTATCGCCGACGCGCCAGCGCAGCTCGACACCGTTCCCCTTGATGCCGACTTCGGCGAAGCCGGCGCCGACGGCCAGGGATCGCTGCCCGGCCGCGTCGAAGCCATAATCCGGGACGGCCAGCTCTTCGAGGTCCGCCCGGCTGAGGCCGGCGGCGTCGGCCGCGCGCTCGAGCGTCGAGGCGATGACGCGCCGCGCGCTGTCGTAGCGCACCTTGGCTTCGAGGCGGGTCAGCTCAGCGATGCCGTCGTTCCCCGGCACGAGGCCTAGGGCGATCGCGCCGCCGTTGCCGAGGCGGGTCGACCGGGGACCCCAGAATCGCACTTTCTGGAACGAGACTTCCACCAGGCGTCCGAGACGCGCCGCCAGTCGAGGATCAGCCACCGGCGCTGCGGCCCAGAGCACGCCGCGGAGCAACTCCGTGTTGTTGTCGTCAAGGGCCGCCTGATCATGCTCAACCGGCGACGGCACGAGGTCGAGGATCCACTCGGAAACGGTCTCCCGGACGACTTCTCCGCCGACCGCGGCGACCAGCGACGACGCCTGCTTCTGCCATTTCGCGCTCGGTCGCGACTTGCCCGTGACGGCGGCCGCGTGGTCCAGCAGCTCCCCCCAAGCCGCCCGGGACTCGGTGGAGAGACCCTTGAGCGACGCCCGGACCCGACGGCCCCAGATGTCGTCCGCGACGGAAACCTGGCCGGAGGAGGTCAGCCGTCGGAGGCGTCGGTAGGCGGCGCTCGGGATCCGCCCCTCGTGGGAGACCTTGGCCGATCGAAGGGCGAAGGTCAGCTGCGGCCCTAGACCGTGCGCCGCGACGTGGCGTTCGATGGCGGAAACCACCAAACCGGCCGGCAGCTGCCACTCCCAGGAGCCTTGACTTCCGAGGTCCTCCAAGAGGCTGACCAGATCCTCTTCGGTGAGCGGCAGCTTGGAGCGGAGAAGACGGCCGACCAGGGACTTAAGCGGCAGCCCCGCCCGGAAGCCCTGCTGGTCGCCGGCCAGAATCTTTGAAGCCATGACCGCCAGTCGCGCTTTGGTCTCGGGGCCCTGCGCCAGAATCTCGGGTCCGCCGTCCCAGGTCTCTACTTTCGGCGGCGGCCAGTCGGAGCTGCCCGGCGATTTCATATAGCGATGCAGAAGCTGACCTTCCGGCGTCGACAGGTCAAGGCCGGCGATTCCTCTTTGAAAAAGCGCGTCGAAGAGCCCCACCTCAGCCACCGACCAGCGGCATCAATCGGACGAAGCGCGCCAGGCTATCGGCCGTCACCACCAGCTCCTCGTCGAGCGAGGTCACCTGACGGTCATCGAAGAGCAGGAAGAAACCGTTCGTGCGAAAGGCCTCGAGGGCGACTTCGACCTGCTCCTCCACGTCGATCTCGCGGCGCTTCCGGGGACGGGTTCCATTGAGCGCCCGCTCCGCCGACGTCGGCTCCACGAGCCGAGAGACGTTTCCTTCCGGATCCCGTTCGGATCGCTCCACCTCGCTTTCGACGCGGCGGCGGATCAGTTCCGCGGCGGTCATCCTGTGCGAAACGAGGCGGAGCTCAAAGGTTGGGCCGGGCGTTTCCCTCGCGCCCACGACGTCGTCAATCCATTTCAAAACGGCGGCCATGGTTCCTCCTGACTTCCCCGGGGCGATTGCGCATCGTCCGAGTCCTGCCCCTCAAAGACTATCGAGACCGACCGATTCTGACCAACGCCGTCGAACGGACCCGTCGGTCAGCCCCGGTGACCTGCGCATCGGCCCAAAGCGCGGCGCCGCGTTCGTGCCCGAAGGGCGAATCGAATAAGCTGTAGGCCTGTGTGACCAGGACCCCTCCGCCAGCCGTCGCGGCACCCCGCCTCCCGGGGCCGCCTTCACCCCGCGGCGGCCAGCTCGCTGATCCCGACCATCCCGCCACCTCCCCCCAGTGGCGCTCGACCTGAGGGCTGTATATCCCAATGCGCTTACAGAACCTGTGCCTTGTGCTCGGCCTTGGTTTGCTCGCGGTTCCGACGTCGGCCCGCGAAGGAAAGAATCCGCCGTCGCTGGCGCTCCACGAGAAGTATCGACAAATCATCGTCGCCAAGGCCGTCGAGCCCGTGGGCGACGAGGCGTTTCGATTCAAGACGCTCAAGAACCTTTTCCGCCAGGCCCCCGCCGAGCTCACGATCCGGATGGCCCCCGACACCGCCCGCACCCTCAACCCGGGCAAAAAGTACATCGTCAGTTTCACCCAGCATCAAAAAGTCCGCTTCCCTGGCCTGTCCGGCAAGAACCCGGACGGTCCGACCATCGTGCGCATTCCCCAGACCGAAGATGCCGTCTTCGAGTACTCGCGCTCGCTCCGGCGATTGATCACGTGGCAACCCGCGGGCAAGAACTTTTCCAAAAAGAAGCTGCTCTCCATGACCTCCCGCCTCCTCTCCAGCGAGGACCGGGCCGTGCAGCGATTTGCAGCTTCGGAAATCGCCCAGCGGCAGCTGATGGAGACCGCGGGGGCGCAGAAGGGGATCGATCGGGTCGAAGCTTTCGTCCGCGACCCCGATAAAGACGGCAACGCGCGAAATCTCTTGCTGCTGACGGCGGGTCGGCTGCCGATGGAAAGCGGTGGCTGGCGCCTTGACGTCGCGCGCCAATTCGTCACCGAGACGGACCTCACGCTAGACAAGGCGAGCCTCATCCCCGGCCTTGTCCGCCTTTCCCTCAAGATCCTCGAAAAAGAAGGCGCGGCGGCGGATGCCGAGGCGGTGGCGCGCTGGCTGCTCGGCAACCACGGGCCCGTGGCCGAAGCCGCGGTAGCCGCCCTCGAGGCTCTGGCGCCCCAGACGGTCGGCGAAACGGTCCGCGAGGCCTTAGCTCAGGATGATCTCAACGAAGACGTACGATTTGTCCTCAAACTCAAGCAAAAAAGACTCTCTTGACGGCATCTGCGGCATCAATAGGACTATCCACATGGCTTCGTAGGCCGCTCGGCCCACAAACTCGCCCGGCCTGTGATCAAAACACCTGACGTTTGCCCTCAAGTCGTATAATCTAGGTTAAATATTTTCCGGTCCGATGCCCTCGGGCTCACCGCCCTAGGAGCTACCGCTGCGTCAACGATGCGGAACCCTAAGCCCCAAGCCGGTCGAGCCATCTCAGAAGCTATCTCCTCCGACTCTAATAACGCCAAAGCAGGAGTGCCTTGTGAAGCAACGCCTTACCTTCTCGCTTGCCATCGCCTTATTGGCCGCGCCGGTGATCGCCGACGGTCCCGCCGGCGACCAACCCACCGTCCATGCCGAAAAGTCC
>JBCDKB010000382.1:0-8736 GCA_038747035.1 Acidobacteriota bacterium
AGAATGCCGCCGAACGTGTAGAAATAGTTCAGGTTGCGTGGAACCGGATAGGCAACGAAGCTGTCATACACGAGGCGTGGCAGCGGTAGCCGCTCGTCAACCCATTTACCAACGCCCGTTTTGGGTTCGTAGTGGCCGTGGTGCTCGAGCACGCTCTTATTTGATGAAGAACCGGGTGCAGACATAATCAGGCTTCCTCTGTTCCAATGATAAGTTCACTTGCGCTTGCGAAGACATAAGGCGGCAGCGGCAGGTTGGTTGCAGCAGGTCCGCGCAGGATGCGACCGGAAACGTCAAACACAGAGCCGTGGCATGGGCAGTTCCAGCCTTCACCGTCGCCTTCGACCTGCGATGGAATGCAGCCAAGATGCGTGCAGCTCGCGCTGACGACAGTCCATTCTGCGGCGCCTTCTGCCCCATGGGAGTTCCTGCATCCCGCAGTTGCCCCCCTCGATCGCCGGAATCCAGTCAAACCCGCTGAACCGACCCGAGCGCCAACTCCAGGGAGCCAGCCACCGAAGATAAAAGGCGGGGATTTTTCAGCACCGAAATCTCTTCTTCATCGATCTTTCACCTCGACAACACACCAAACGCCAGGCGAATCGCTCAAGATCTTCGAGTCCCTATCAACTTACTCTGGAGCCCCCCATGAGTCCTCGATTACTGAAAGTCAGCGCCGCCGCCCTCTGTCTGCTCGTCGCTTCGGCGGTCTACGCCCAGCCTTCCGCGGAAGATCTGGCCGGCACCTCCTATGAGCAGATGGATATCAACTGGGAAGAAACCCGCCAGCTGCTCTTCGTGCCGCTCGCCAAGGCCCAGCTCGACGCCGGATCCCACGAGGCGCAGGTTCGCATCCACCAGCTCGGCCAGCCGCTCTTCTTCGAGCGCGTGCAATTCGACGTCGCCGGTGAGAAAGCCGGGTTCGCGGCGCGCGCGACCACGCCGCTCGGCCTGCAGGTCCTTTCCCACCACCGCGAAGAGCGCGCGTGGCTGATCGAGCGCGCCACCGCCGGCGCCGAGCTGACGGTCGAAATTCGCCTCGGCGACTTCATCCTCTTCGACGGAGCCTTCACCAAGCTCATGGCGCAGAGCGACGCGTTCCGCGAAGGCCCCGTTGTGCCCGTCGGCGGCGAGGTCAAAGTCGCAGATCTGCGCGAACGCGCGCCGCTCAAGCTCTGCGTCGACGACTGCTACGACGACTACAGCGAGTGCCAGGTCGACTTCTGCTACTGGGACTACGACGAGTTCATGTGCAACGAAGGCTGCGACCAAGAGCTCGACGCGTGTCTCGCCATCGCCGACCCCGTCTGCCCGACCCCGACCTGCACGCCCAGCGTGATCACCACCGACACGGACTCCGTGCTCATCAGCAGCCAATTCGTCGGTACGGCCTGCTTCAACGACGTCTTCAACCCGTTCGGCGGCTCCGTGGTCTACAACCTGATCAACCTCACCTACCAAGTCACCACCCGCGAGCTCCGCCGCAACGCTGACTGCTCCACCACCTGGGTTACCGTCGGCGTCACGACCACGACCCAGGCCTGTCAGCAGCGGACTGGTATTCCCTGCAGCTTCGGATTCGGCTTCCCCGCCTGCGTGATTTGATTCAGGCCCAGCGGCTCTCCGCCACTGAGCACTGCCACCGCCCCGCCGTCACCGGCGGGGCGCTTTGCGTTTAGTTGGGGCTTTGGCCCACACCCGTGGTTGAAGCTGCTTCTTCCCACGGCAGCACGACGTGCTTGGCTTCGTCGAGGTAAGCCTGGATCGGCTCCGGCAGCGTCGGGTCGATCTCGATCGGCGGCGGTAGCGGATCCGGCAAAACGTCGTGCTCCGTCGCCAACTTAAAGAAGTCAGCCCGACGCCAGCCTTTCTCAAGTAGCTCCTTGACGATAGGTCGCGCGTCGTCGAGTCGGCCGGCGTGCATGTAGGCCATCGCGAGCGAATTCCGAACATAAACCGGAGCGTTCTCGGCTTCGAACTCTTCGAACCGTGAAATAGCAAAGTCTAGATCAGCGGCTGGTTCTTCACTCAATCGATACTTAAAGAGAATGAAGCGGATCAACCCCTGATAATAGTAGGCGCGAAGATCGGCTGGGTTTTGAGAAATTCGAAGCTCGCAAAACTCTGCTGCTTCCCTTAGAGCCTCTCGGGCTTGGCCTAAACGGCCGTCCTCCGCATAGGAGAGGCCACAGACAGAAAGAGTCAAATGAGGCCCAGTCCTCTCCCATTTTTTCTGCCCCTTCAAGCTCATAGGAATCGCTTCTAAGCCCCAGTCGCAGACTCGGGCCGCCGACCTAGCGTCACCGATAGCCGAAAAATGCGAGGCAAATGTACTGATGAAGGCAGCCTGATGCTGTGCTGGTGAGCGTTCGGAAAGAAAAAATCGACGAGAAAGAGAAGTAGCAAGCTCTCTGGACTCCTCATGCTTTCCAGTCACCGCGAGCAAATGAGTAAACAGGCTGATCCTAGGCGCTACTCCTCCAAAGCTATGTGTTTCAGTGCTAGTAGAGCCACTGGTTCTTTCGAAGGCTCTCTTCCAAATCTGCCGAGCCTTCGCATAGTCACCATTGACTAAGGCGACTGAAAATCCGGATGATTCCAGGGCTTCAAGTGAAAGTAGACCATTACAACCGTAGCGTTTTGCTTCGTGGTCAGCTTCCTTCACCCTGGCAAGATCGCCGTTTCCACTGAATATCGCAACTCTCAGTCGGAGTATTCTGCAGATCCCAGCCTCTGCCCCCGAATCCAGGGCTAGTCTCTGAGCCATATCCAGCCCCTGCAACGCTAGTTGATCTCGATTCCCGTCAGCGAGCGAATCGGCAAAGGTAAACAGGAGATCAATCCTCGTCGAAAGATCAGACTCTGAAAAACCTTCAAGTTCGGCAACACCCGAAGCGAGTATCCCCTGAAAGTCTAGTTCCTCGCCAGAGTCTTCTTTCTCCTGGATAGAGGAAATGAATGTCTCAAGAAAAGTTCTAACGGAGTCGGCTCGCGCCTTCTCTTTGACGGCCAAATCCCGTTCTTCTCGCAACTCCTCTGCCTGATCGGCTAACGACGCGGCTTGACGACTCACGAGAAAGGAAAAGCCAAGAACCAGGGCGACCACGAGCGCCGCCACCGATATTGCAAGTTTATTTCTCAGAAGCGCTCTGGACAGCAGATATAGAAATGTATCATTGGTTGCTGTAACCGGCTCGGAACGTTCCCAATGCTCGATATCTGCGACTAGCGCTTCGGTCGATGGATACCGCAGATGGGTTTCAAGCCGCAGTGCCTTGAGCGTGACGTTGTCCAAATCGCCGCGCAGCTCTCGCCCGACCTTTTTCGGGTCACGGGACGCCCAAGCCGACGCAGGCTCGCCGGTCGCCGACTCAGCGATCACTCGACTGGGCCGGGTCGGCTGCGTGGCGTGGTCTCCGTGGACCCGTGCGGCGTTTTCTTGGGGGGAGAACGGCAGCTGGCCGGTGAGCAGCTTGTAGAGCAGCAAGCCGAGGGCGTAGACGTCAGTAGCCGTCGTGATCGACTCACCGCGGATCTGTTCGGGACTGGCCCAGTTCGGCGTCATCGGACGGTGAACGGTCCGCGTCTGCTCGAGCGCGACTGGGAAGTTCTCAGGATCTAGGAGCTTCGCGATGCCGAAGTCCAGAAGCTTCGGCTCGCCGTCGGGCGTGACCAGGATGTTGGACGGCTTCAGATCCCTGTGCACGACCAGATTGCTGTGGGCGTAAGCCACGGCCCGGCAGACTTTCTTGAAGAGCTCCAAACGTTCTGCGACGGTCTGGAGATGCTCGTAGCAATACTGATCGATCGGAACACCGTCGATGTACTCCATCACCAAATAAGGACGACCGTCCCGCGACGTGCCCGCGTCGTAGAGCTTGGCGATATTGGGATGATCGAAACCGGCGAGGATCTGGCGCTCTGACAGAAAACGCTGATAAACGATCGGCGCGTCAAAGCCGCCGCTGATCACTTTGACCGCGGCTTGGCGCTCGTATTCGGAGTCGTCGCGCTCCGCCAAGAAGACGGCCCCCATGCCGCCGCGGCCGAGCAGGCGGAGGAGTTTCCACGGTCCGATTCGGTCCTCGTCAGCCGGCGCCGGTTCGGCGCCACCGGCTTCGGTAAGCTCGTCGTCGGAGTCGATCGCCCCCATCGAGCGCAGGACTTTCAGCACGCGGCGGCGCAGATCCTCGTCGTGGCGGCCGAGGGTCTCGAGATACGCGGCGCGGGTCGCCGGATCGAGCTCGAGCACGACTTCGACCACGCCCGAGACGCGACGCCAGCGATCAGCGCCGAAGGAATGGCCCTCCCCGTCCCGGGCCGCGGGCGAGTCGCCGACGGTCGCAAGCTGGGCACGACGAACGTCGCCGGTTTCGTCGAGATCCGCCGACGGATGGCCGCCGACTCCCGATAAAGGGATCTCGGTCATCTTGTTCACAGTCTCCGCAGTCAAACCCGATTTAAGACATCAACGCTCCGATGGAAGCACCTGGCCTGCTTTCACTTTTGGAGCTACAACCGAAGCCATTCTAAAGGAAGTTGTGGTCTGTCGGGTCACTTTGAAACGAGTGGAGGCCTCGCAGGTGGCGGCGGAGCGACCTGGAAAGGTCACGTCATCTCATTTTCTTCTCACTTTTTCTCAGTTCTTCTCTAAGCGTATGACGCAGCGGGACTTATCGCTGGAGGATCTCGGCGGCACCAACAACAACTTTGGAGGACTAGGACGATGCCTGCGAACCCCTCGAAGCTTCCTCAAACGTTCACCGCCCTCGGTCGACACCCCGATCGGCGCGCGATGCGCTGGCTGACCCTGATCGCCGTCGGCCTACTGAGCTTCTCGGCGCTGTCGGCCCCGGCGGCGGCCGAACACCCGGACTGTGCCGGCGATTCGTGGTCAGGATGTTCGGAATCCAGGCTGCAAATCGAAGCGGCCTATTACGCGGTCAATAACCCGGACTATCCGCCGACCCAGGCGAACTTCGACGACATGTACCTCTACTTCAAACTCTATGTTGACCTCTTTGGCATCGAACAACAGACCATGTGTCGCCTTCTCCTCGAATACCTGGTGCCGTCCCCACCGGCGCAAGGCCATTTCGACGACAGCCGATCGATCAATGAGTACAACCACATCTGCGGCTGGCAAGAGGACTACGTGGACAGTGGGGTCGACCTCGCCATCTGGCTGGACGCTGAAGACTTTAACGCGACCACCGGCCGCTGGCCGGGCAAGCTGGGCACGCCCGAGTTCGAGCCTTCAAGCGCCGACGGAAGCTACGCATTCCAGGCTCCGACGCTCTCGGGCAACGACCTGCTCGGCCGCGCCGGCGTCTTCTTCGACGGCGCCCACATGCTCAAGGCCGAATTCGAATCCCACGCCATCGGCGACACCTTCACCTCGGTCGCCGTCTATCGGCCGGAGTCCGATTCGGCGGATACGGAGGAAGGGGACACCGGAATCACCGACTCGATCTGGACCGAAATCGGCCCCTCGCGATCGAACCCCCGGCACGAGACGTCCCTGCACGTCGGGTCCGGCGACGTGGTGATCGAAATCGTCGAGGCGACCCGACTCGACGGTGACCAAACGCGGGTCTTGAAGTGGCGAAACGGCGAGTTGGTCGCCAGTGAAGTCCACGCTTTCCACGCGGAAGCTTTCGCCGACACCTTCGATGCGGGGGACGAGCGGACGCTCGAGGACTGGCTCGTCCTGAATAACGACAACAGCAGTAGCGACGAGCTCTACGGGGAGACGAATCACCAGCTCGCCTTCCAGGCCGGTCCTCAGGATGACCACCTGGCGATACCGCTAAAGAGCCTCAACTCCATCGATCGGGATATTCGAGTCGACGTCGCGGCGATGCCCGGAGACACCCACGGCCGGTTCTACCTTTATCTATTCTGGGAAGGGACCGATGACTGGATACGTCTCGCCGTCAATGATTGGCTTTGGTCTCATATCGAGCGTAAGGACGGATCCTCCGTGAGCACCCTGTGCAACGGAACGGGAGTGGACATCACCCCCGGCGAACCCTTGAAAGCGTGGCACCTGACCGCGGATCGCAGCGGCGCCATACGTTTCACCTCAGACGGCGAAACCATGCTCGAGTGCGCGCTGGATCCGCCCCTCTTCGGCGACGGATCCGCATTCTTCGCCCTCGGCGGCGATTCGAGGAGGCCGATATGGGACAACTTCCGGCTGCGGGTCGATGAGTCCGTAAATTTCAACCTCACGCCTCCGACCTCCTACGCGGGAGGGCAAGACCACTCGGGCACGGTACGGGTCGAGGACAACGGCAGTACGCTCTACCTGGACGGCAATCGCTGGCAGAAGATCGAGCTTCCGTCGCCGCTCCTGATTCAAGAAAACACGATTCTGGAATTCGACTTTGAGAGCACGGTCGCCGGCGAAATTCACGCCATCGGATTTGATAGCGATAACGCCCTCAGCGAAGACCGAGCCTTTACGGTCTTCAACAGCGGGGTGCAGAATCCGGACTGGGGCATCCAGAGCCTGGACTTTGCCTACTCCGGAACCGGCACGATGCACATTTCTATCCCGGTCGGCCAGTCCTATTCCGGCGTCGTCATGAACTATCTGTTTTTTGCCAACGACGACGACCTCAACCTGCAGTCCAACAGCCGATTTTCCAATGTCCGCATCCGCCATGCGCAGAATGAAGGCCTCGCCCTCGGCTGCGACCACGTGGTGAGCGACGGCGCCGGTCAATGGGACGGGCACGATTGCTCACGTTTTACATTGGGGGAATTGCTCGTCTACGACCGGGCGATTTCGGACTGGGAGCGTTCGAATCTCGAGAGGTCCCTGGCCGCGAAGTGGGGCCTCGACCTCGCCAATAAAGACCGCGCCCTGCGGTGCCTCGCCGACGAAACGGCCGCCACCGACTATGACCTGCTCGCTTTTCACGTACTCTATCCCGACTCGCACGTCATGGACGACATCGCCGCCGACTGCGAGACCGACGTCGACCACCCAGATCTTCGGCGCCTGAGGGATTCTCTGGACCCCGCTTGCCACGCCAGTAGCCCTCTCACGACAGTCGCCGTCTGCCTAGGCTCTTTCGCCTTGATGACCGAAACGGGGGGCCGGGCCGGATCCGTCGCAAAGCCGCTCATCAGGAAGAACCCGGGTTTGGTGCTCGCAGCCTGTGGCCTCGGTGGAACGGCCGTTGTCCAATCGTGTATCAACAGCCAACTCGACGGCAGCGTGGAGGTCAAGAAGCCGCAAACGAGCTATCAACCGAATGAGACAGAAGTCGAGGACCACGGCGCGCGGCACCACGAAGACACGGGGCCGGGCGACCGCAGTCGCTGCGCGCTCAACGAGACCGGCGACGTTTCTGGCCACGTGCTGGTGGATGAGCTGACGGCGGAATCCCCCCGCGATTGCTGCGTCGCGATGGTGCCCGACGGCGGATCGTTCACGCCGCAATATGTCGACTGCGAGCGGAGAATGCCGATCCTGTGCAACGTCTTAAGTTCCGACGGGGACGGCTCCGAACCGACCTACTCGAACTATATCGGCCGGGGCCCTGACTTCGTCCAGGTGTCGAGATCTCCACTGCAGCCGCACGTTCTGAACTCAGATGTCGCTTGTATCTCCAGCTCAGCGGATCGCTTTGTTCCAGACGGAAGCACCTCCGGACCGATCGAGTTTGGCGCGGCGCTCTGGCTGAACTTCACCTCGGAAACCGCGGTGTATAACGACTTCGACTCGATTGCCCAGCAGCTCGTCAATGACAACTACCCGGCAGTGGAATACGGCCTAGGTGGGTTCGGCGACGTCACGACATGCGCCGGAACGCAGTCCACCTGCCAGAACGCCCAGCTCACGGACGCCCAGCCGCTGTCGACGATTGGCAGCAATCCCGGCAATCCCGGTCGAAAGCGGTCGGTCCAGCGGGACACCGACCGCATCGCCAAGCGATTCAAGTTCGAAAATACGAGCCGGACGGACCAGCTCAAGAGAACCCACAACGCGTTGACCGTGCACACCATCAATGTCGGCCAAGGCAGCTGCCACTTGCTGCAGTGCTCGCAGTACAACGCCCAAGGTGAACACGTACACACCGACAGTGTGGTTTTCGACTGCGGCACCACCAGCCGCGGGCCGCTGGGGCTTAGCAGTCTCTTCGCCGCCGGGTACATGCGATACAACCATTTTGACGCTTCGAGTTCACCGCTCTACGTGAGCCACGGCGACGCTGACCACTGGTCGGCGCTCCCGAGGATTTACTTCGACGGACTGCCGCCCGTCGTGAACTACGCCGGCTCGTTCAGGGACTACGGAGACCGATTTCGGCTCACGCTGCAAAGAGCGATCCGCGCGAATCCGGCGATGAGCATCAACGGAGGCCAGAACGTCAATACGACCTGGAGCCGGGACGAGATCGGCCAAAGGCTCGAGCGCTTTGGGGCCTGCCAAGCGTCGATCGATCTGCTCTCGGTCAACGCGACACTCGCCGATCGCCAAGGGGGAAACCTCAGGGGCTACGTGAGTCCGCGGGAACGAAACGCCGTGTCGGCGGTGCTCGGAGTCTCCGCCGACAGCCAGCTCTATAGCGCCATCCTGCCGGGAGACGCAGTCGATGCCACCGAGGCCGATGTGGCCGCCGCCGACAAAGCGTCCTTCAGCAGCGCCCAAGTGAGCCTCTTACTCAGCTCTCACCACGGAGCGGATAGCTATGGATCCAACGGCCAAGGGTGGCTCGACGC
>JBCDKB010000383.1:0-8719 GCA_038747035.1 Acidobacteriota bacterium
CACCGCGAGTCGAATTTTGAAAAGGAGGCGGAGGCGCTCGGCGTCAAGGTCAAGGACGTCTATTGGACGGTGGGCTCGCACGACGGCCTGTTGATTCTCGACTCCCCGGACAGCGAGACCGCGGCCGCGCTGATGTTCGAGCTGGGCTCCCAAGGGAACGTGCGGACCCAGCTGCTCCGGGCCTTTGATCGCTCAGAAGTCAAGTCCCTGCTCCAGCGCATCAGCTAGGCGCTGCTTCAGCGCCTCTTTCGGGCGCTGCTTCAGCGCCTCTTTCGGGCGCTGCTCCAGCGCCTCTTTCGGGCGCTGCTTCAGCGCCTCTTTCGGGCGCTGCTCCAGCGCTTCTTTCAGGCGCTGCTTCAGCGCCTCTTTCGGGCGCTGACGCGGAGTCCCGGGGCTCCGCGTCAGGGAAACGTCTCCGACCAGGCGGCGGTGTCGCCCGACTCGAAGCCGTCTTCGAAGAGGGCGCCGGAGTCGGTGAGTCGGAGGCGATCGATCCGAGCTTCGAAAGCATCGCCAGCCAAGTTGGAGACGGCGGCGGAGCAGCGGGTCGACTGTGCCGATTCCGGAGCAGTCATCGTGTGGAAGAGCTCGAGCCAACTCGAGTCCGTATCCCCGAGGGCGGCGGAGCCGACCGTCAGCAGCAGGGATTGGCCGCGGCAGCCCGGACCGTCGAAGAATTCGCACCCGAGCCCCATATTGATCGACGGCGCCTCGGTTTCGAGACGGAAGGCGCCGGCGAATTGGAGTGGCGTGCCGCCGCCCCCTTCGAGCTCGACGCACTGGTCCAGCGCAAAGCGAGCGCCGTTCGAAAGCCGGGCTAGCGCCGCGGATCCCGAATCCGCGGAACCGTCGAGATCGTCGGGCGAGTAAACGACTTCGTCGGGGTCGTCGCTGCTGAGGCTCCAGGAACCGAGGTCGCAGTCCAGCGAGCCGTTGGCGAGTAGATTCTCGGGCTCGAGGCGGAATTGCCGGGCGAAGTCATCGCCCGGCGCGCCGTCACCGTCGCCGTCGACGGCATTCCCGGCGAGGTCCGTGGCCGCGTTGGCGCCGGCTCCGCAGACGAGCAGCGTATAGAGACCCTCTCCGAAGCTGCCCCCTTCCGGGCGGAGCGTGGCGACGGCGCTCAAAGACTCGTAGAGGACCGACCCCAGTGGCACCGGCACGTCGTCCCCGGCGGCGGCGCCGCAGGCGACGGTGGAGAGCTCGCCGTCCGGGCCGGCTTCGACTAGCGACCACGTCTCGGGGGAGGTGACGTCCCCCGGGGTGGCGTCGCCCGGCGGGTCGAGCATCGGCTCGTCGAAGCCCACCGTGAGTGCGGTGAGTGCCGTGCCGTGGACGTTCTCGCACTCCGTCAGCGCACCGTCCGATGTGCTCGGCGTCGAGCTGACGAGGGTGACCGAGGGCGGGTCTGCGTCGAGACCGGTCGTGTCGCTCGCCGCGTTGTCGAAGAGGTCGAGGTCCACCTCGATCGAAAACACGTCGGCGGTGAACGTGATGGAGGCCGGCGGCGCTGGATCGACGGAGACCTCGATGCTGAGGTCCACCGACTCGCCGACGTCCAGGTCTCCGAGTGAGCAGTTGGGGGCGCCGAATGGATCTTCGGCACAGCCGGCGGTCGCCACGAGTCGCGTGCCGGCCGGCAGCGAAGGCCTGAGGGTCACCGAGGTGGCGATCCCGGGGCCGAGGTTCGCGACGGTGAGGCTATAGGTCAGATCCTCGCCGCCGGGCAGGGGATCTTCGGAGTCGCTGAGCTCGACCGCGAGATTGGTCAGGGGCTGGTAGCCGAAGTCGGCGTCGTCCAGGGACTGGCCGTCGGTCGGTGAGAGGGTCGCCCGGTTCGGCGTGGCGACGCCGTCGGGGTCAAAGGACGGCCTCACGCCCGCCGGTAGCGTCTGCGGATCGACTTCCAAGGTATAGGTGCCCGGAGGCACGTCGAGGAAGGCATAGGAGCCGTCGCCGGCGGTGACGACCGTGCCCGAGACACCGTCGCCGTCGTCGATGAAGACGGCGATGCCGGGGAGGCCGGGCTCACCGGCGTTTTGCACGCCGTTTCCGTCGATATCCCGCCACACCCGATCGCCGACCGTGGCGAGGGCCGTGAAGGCGGCGCTGACGCTCCGCCCGGAGCGGACGACCAGCCCACAGGTGTCGCCGGGAAGCGCCGTCGTCGATAGGCTGTCGCAGCCGGTCCAGCCGTCGAATCGCTGGCTCGCGTCCGGCGTGGCGACCAGGAGCGCCGCCGCGCCGCGAATCAACGACGCCGCGCAGGTGCCGGCCGCCGAGCCGGCGTCCAGCTGGCACGAGACGACCCCGCCGATGACCGAGCCGGCGCCACTGCCGGCCCCTTCAACGCGGAGCACGACGCGGGTGGAAATATCGGTCCAGAATCCTGAACGCATCAGGTAGGACGGCGAGTTCGAGGTGCCGGCGGCGCTGGCCTGCGCCGCGGAGCCGTCGAGTCGGTAGGACGCCGAAGCCGAGGCTCCGCCGCCGCTGTTGACCGTGGACTGCTGGAGAACGAAGCTCGCGGAGCTGGCCGGTGCTCCCGCCGCCGCGGGGCCGCCGAAAGCGAGCCAGACGAACAGCGCGGCGGCGCCGGCCAGGGCAGCGATCCTCGGGCGAGGGATCGCCGCCCACCGGGCCAGGTGGGCGGGCGAGCTGGGATGTTGATAGCGGGACATCGATTTCACGGTCCGATGCAGGTGACATAGGCGTCGATTCCCGGGATGTCGGGACAGAAGACGCCCAGTCCGAATGACGTATTGCGGCGGCTGATTTGGCGGGCGCGGCACGTACTGTTGCCAGAGCTGAAGCCGCAGGGCTCAAAGTCCACCGGCTGGAGCAGCGCGTTGCCGACGCACGAGATATTGATGAAGCGGAGGCCCGATCCCGCCGCAAGACACGCGGCGCTGGTCGTGATGTCCGAACAGTCGCCGTTGCAGTCCACGGCGACCAGGAAGACCCGCTCGGTGAGCTCGGGCTCGCCGACGCAACCCGGGCAGTTGAGGTCATTCGCCTGCAGTCGGCCGACGTTGACGAGCTCGCGGCCGCCGGCGTTATTTCCGGCGCCGAGCACTTCCTCGACGGAGGGGGTCGGAAGACTCAGGTCGGAGAGGTCGGCGGAGGAGCCCGTCCCGGAAAGCGAAAGAACGTTCTCGTCCAGGGAAATCGTTTGCGCGAAGCTCGACAGGTCAACATCCGTCGCTCCGCCGCTCAGGCTCAAGGTCGAGCCGTCGAAGGAAAGATCCTGGCCGTCGGTATTGTCGAGGTACGGGCTGAGGTCAACAGTATCGGTTCCGTTGGCGGAGGTGAGACGCAGCTCGTTTCCTGAGCCGAGCGACAGCCGTTGATCGACGGCGACGCCGACGAGCTGCTCGAAGCAATAGAGACGGGACGGGCTTGTGCAGGCGATGAAATTGCCGCTGGTCCAGCCGCCGTCGCTGCGCGAGAGCTCGCCCGTGGTGCCGCCGCCCGCCGCGCTATCCCACGAGGAGCAGCTAAAGGTCGTGCTTTCTTCTTCGCCATTCGGCTTCACATGGGTCCACACCAACCCCGAGCTGAGCGTCGTGCCGAGCTCCGTCACCTGAATCGGGTGCCGTAGATCGCCGTCCGTGAGGTCCCGCCAGTCCTCGGCGATGACGGCGCCGTCCACGCGCCGGAAGCTGCCGAGTCGCTCGAACCGTCGGTTCGGGCTTTCGTCGGTGAGTCGGTCCCCGAGCCAGGCGCGGTAGCGGCCGTCGAGCCCGGCGTCGTCAGCCAGCCCTTGGCAGCGGGCGTCGGCGCCCGCGAAACCGCCGAGGTCACCGGAATAGGTCGCGGAGCTCACAAAGACCGTCCTCACCAGGTCCTCGTTCAGGGACGCGACTTCTGCGTCGAGGTCTGCGACCGCTTGAAGCTGGCCGAGGTCGACGGATGCTTGGCTGCCGGAGATCATCAGCCGGTCTCCGGCGAGGCTCAGCGTCTGCGAATCCGTGTTGTCGAGGAAGCTCGAGAGATCCACCGACGAGGCGTCACCCGAGAGGCTGAGGGTCGGACCCGAGACGGAAAGGTCCTGAAGCTCGTTGCCCGGAGAATCGACCATGGCGAACGGTGCCGAGCCAAGCTGCTGGCGCGGTTCCAGCGTCTCTCCCTCGATGATCAACTGCAGGAAGAGAGAGGTGTCGCCTTGGAAATCCGCCGGACGGAGCGGCGTTCCATTCGATCCGAGGAGGACGCTGAATATCCCGTTGTCTAGATTGACCTCGGTCCAGGACTCGGACCACAGCGAGACGCCGCCGACGGCGTCAGTCCAGATAGAGAAATCGATGTCGACAGCGCCCGGGACCGCGTCTTGGTCGGCGGTGTTTTGGAGCAGTCGACCCTGGTAGTGGAGGGTCGTCGGCACCTGGGCACTGATCGCCGTGGTGGCTAGGGCCGAGGCGATGAGCACAAGAGACTTCAGGGAGCGCGGCATGGTGGGTGACCTCGTGGGGCGCGCGCGACCCGCAGGGAGGGGGCGGATCACGGCGATGGCAGAAGGGGCCGTCCGTCGGCCGAACGGCTCGTCGATAACCGTTGCGCAAAGCCACGGGTTTCCGGGACATCTTTCTTCGACTTCGAACCGCCGACGGGATTTTCGCGCAGCTATTCACCGGCGCCGGGCCTTCGGGGGGCGAGATCGCGGTCAATAGCGATACGGCCGCGCGCGAAGAGAATGCAGACGTCGCCATGGCGGCCGACGGGGCATTGCTCGTCACCTGGGATTCCGTTCGCCAAGGGACCGCTGACGAGAACGGCATCTACGCGCAGCGGTTCGCGTCGGACGGCTCGAAGCGGGGGGCTGAATTTCAGGTCGAGACCTACACGGCCGGCGGGCAGATGGGCTTTGCGGTGGCGGTAACCGGCGCCGGGGATTTCATCGTCGTGTGGCGGAGCGAAGGCTCGTCGGGCAACGACCTCGACGGCTACAGCATCCAGGCCCAGCTTTTGCCGCCGACGGCACGCCGGTGGCGGGGGAGTTCCGGGTCAACAGCGATATCGTCGGCGACCAGACCGAATCGCCGTCGCGCTGGCCGGCGGATTCCGGACCTATCCGGACTGCGTCAAGCAGTCCGGACACTCACCGCGCAGGTGCACCATCGCTCGCTTGATGGACTCGGCCCACGGGCCTTCGATGGCCATTGAGTCCGTGAGCTCGGCCGGGAGGCAGGCGACCTTTCCGCAGTCCTCGCAAAGAAAATGCGGATGGCGGTGGCCGTCGCCACTGTCTCCGGCGAGCGCGTAGCGATCGATACCTTCGATGCGGCTAACGACCGGGGCCACGCCGGCGTCCCGGAGTTTCACGAGATTCCGGTAGGTCGTCGCCGGATCCCAATCGGTGTCCCCGAGGCGTTCGAGCACTTCGGTATGGGAGAGCGGGCGCGTGGCCTCGGCCAAGACGCCGATCACCGCCAGCCGCGGGGCCGTAGCGCGGAGCCCGTGGTCGCGGAGTCGCTGGAGAATTTTGTCGTCCATTGTGGTGATCGTGCCCAACTCGAGAGCGGTAGCCGATGCTGCCCATTCACCTTAGTGAAAACCACTTGCATGGGCAAGGTGCATCCGTATAATGCGTTCCGCAAGTGACTTGCACCTGAGCCGCGCTTGTCTTGTGTCTTCAAGCGTAGCCACCCGCCGACCGGGCCATTCGCCATGATCGAGGCCTTCGGGGTCCTTGCGGCGGTGAAGGCACGAGACCGACTTCAATTTTGCTCTTGAGGAGCCTGCGCGATGACCGCTAAAGAATCAGAACACCTCTACGACGTGGTGATCGTCGGAGGCGGCGCAGCGGGTGTGGGCGTCGCTATCACGCTGCGCGACGCGGGGATCGAGGATTTTGTCATCCTCGAACGCCAGATTGTCGGCGCCTCATTCGCGTCATGGCCCGCCGAGACTCGCTTCATTACGCCGTCGTTTCCGTCAAATTCGGTTGGCGTTCTCGACCTCAACGCCATCGCCATCGGGACGTCGGTGGCGTTCACACTCGGGGTGGAGCATCCTACGGGGCGTGAGTTTGCGTTCTTTCTCAACCTGCTCGCGATGCATTTTGAGCTGCCGATACGCGAGAAAACGGATGTCCTCAAGATTTCCCAAGCCGAGGGTATTTTCGCGCTCGAGACGTCCGACGGCAGGGTCTATGCCCGGCACGTGATCTGGGCCGCCGGTGACTTCCAGTATCCGAAGCTCGACGGATTCGAAGGCAGTCACTTCTGCCGACATACGGCGACCATCCCGACCTATGAAGAGCTCGAAGGAGATGAGTTCCTCGTCATCGGTGGCTATGAGAGCGGCGTCGACGTAGCTTGTTACCTCGCCGAGCACGGCAAGCGAGTCCAGCTCCTCGATACCGGGAACCCCTGGGAGTCCAAGAGCTCCGACCCGAGCGTGGCGCTCTCGACCTACTCGCTGGAGCGCATCCGCAAGGACTCCTTCGCCCAACACGTCGAGCTCCTTCCGGAAACGACGGTCGCTTCGGTAGCTCCGTCCGGGTCCGGCTATGAAGTGGTGACCCAGGATGGGCGCCGCTTCGAGACGCCGGTGAGGCCGCTCTTCGCCGGCGGGTTCGAGGGTAGCCACAGCCTCGTGCCGGACCTCTTCGAGGCGCGGGAGGACGGCTTTCCGCTCTTGAGCGAGAATGACGAGTCGACCCTAGTCCCGGGCCTTTTCCTCTGTGGCGCCGCGGTTCGGCACGACAACCATATTTTCTGTTTCATCTACAAATATCGACAGCGCTTCGCGGTCGTCGCCAAAGCGATCGCCACGTCCCTCGGCCTCGAAGCGGAAGGGTTGGAGATGTACCGTCAATGGGGCATGTACTTGGACGATCTGTCGTGCTGCGGCCAGGAGTGCATCACATGCTGACGATCACTGAAGATCACCAGTCTCCGACGACGGCGGAGGCCCCCGGTCCGATTTTGAAACAGAGTCGGCTTCAGCGGGCGCTGCGCGTGGAGTGGCTCGGCCAGACGGTCGCCAGCCTCTGCTGGATCGTGAGCATGATGGTCTATGGGGTGAGTTCCACCGGCGACTGGCTCCAACTCGCGGCGGCGTCCGCTTGGCTGGTGGCGAATCTCGCCGTGATCGCCTCCGACGACGCGGACTGAGCCATCGCCGTCGCCGCCGGTCGGCCGGCGACTGGGCGTTGCGCAGGGCAGTTCCGGCGCTCGGAGGAGCGTCGTCGCCCGGTTCGAAGCGAAGCGAGCGTCGATGACCGCGAGCGAAGGACCATAGGAGCGGTCCCCAGCCTCCTAAGGACGCGAGGAGTTAAGGCGGCGTTACGAGATCGCGGATGAATGATCCTCGATCGGCGAACTTGTCGCGTGAAGGAGTGATCGGCCTGCGACTCCATAGAGGCGCAGGTTAACCATCCATTCCTTACCTTAGGAGATCGATGATGTTTTTTCGCAATGGTTTCTTCGTTCTGGTTCTGCTTTGCCTCTCTTCTCCAGCTTTTGCTTTCGGTAGCGCAGGCGCCGATTGCAACGGCGACGGTAAAAATGACATTTCTTGCTCTGGAATCTTCTGCAGCTCCCTGGACGATGGCGTCCTGCCCGGTACCGGCGGCTACTGCGACTGCCTGACGGCTGACGGCTCGACCGACCATAAGACCTGCGCGGAACTGCCGACGATTGCGCCGGCGAGCTGGCACGGCGAGGCGCTTCCCTGGCTGGCGCCGCAGCTCACTGTGGACACGGAAGCGACCGGCGATGAGCGTGAAGATCGTGAGCCCCTACCGATCAGAGTCGTCGAGACTAAAGAAGTCTGATCTGTGATTTTGCCGCATTATGGGGCAGTCGGCCTGTGACTCTGTGGAGAGGTCGGCGAACCTCCCACTCCTTGCCTTAAGAGAGAGATGATGTTTGTTCCGAAGAGTTTCTTTGTTCTGGTCGTGCTCTGCCTCTCTTCCCCCGCTTTTGCCTTCGGCGGCGCGGGCGCCGACTGCGACGGCGACGGCAAGAATGACATCTCTTGCTCCGGCATCCACTGCCACTCCCGGGACGAGGGCATCGAACCCGGTTCTCGTGGCTATTGTGAATGCACCACTGCCAATGGCCCAAACGACCACAAGACCTGCGCGGACCTGCCAACGATTGCGCCGATGAGCTGGCACGGCGAGGATCTTCTGTGGCTTTCTCCGCAGCTCGCTGTGGACGAGGAGAATCGCGAAGAGGACGCCGAAGGGCGTCACGAGGCTCCGACCCCGCTCATCGAGCCCCAAAAGGTCTAGCCGCCGGGCCACTCAAACGGCTGCTTCGAAATCGAGCGCGGGGGGCGTTGATCTCGTCCCAGAGAGCTTCTCGCGTCCGAAAATCAACCCACCGATTCTGGAGATCGACTATGTCCCTTAGAAATGGATTCTTTGCCCTAGTGTTCCTTTGTTTTTCCGCCCCGGTCTTTGCCTTCGGTAGCTCCGGCGCCGACTGCAACGGCGACGGCCAAAACGATATCTCGTGCTCCGGCATTTCCTGCAGGGCCTTGGACGACGGTGTCCTGCCCGATATGGGTGGCTTCTGTGACTGCCTGAATGCCGACGGCTCACGAGACACCAAAACCTGCGCGGAACTGCCGACGATTGCGCCGGCGAGCTGGCACGGTGAGGAGCTTCCTGGGCTCGCTCCGCAGCTGGCGGTGGAGACTGAGCCGACCGAGAAGGAGCGCGAAGAGCGGGTTCGGATCAAAGTCGTCGAGCGCAAGCGAGCCTCTG
>JBCDKB010000384.1:0-8643 GCA_038747035.1 Acidobacteriota bacterium
CGTCGGCTGCACGATCCAGGAATAGCTCAGAGTCTGTGAGCTCACGCCGTTGATGAACCGGACGCTGGTGGACTGGCTCGGCCCGCTCACGACCTGGAGCTTGTCGGTCCGGAAGTCGGGACGGCTAACGTTGACGCGACCGGCGGACTCGACGCTGAGCGTGACCTGAAGCATCTCTTGCAGCCCGACCTCGCCGCTGGGGGCGATCACAAGGTCCACGCGGGGCTCTTGACCCAAGACTGGCGACGAAGCGATCAGACAGATAAGCGCCGCCACCGGGCCGACGGAGGCGAGCTGAGCCCGGAACCGTTTCCCCACCGCCGATAAGAAGCGCGGGCGGCGCGTCACCAGTCCTTCTTCCCGGAGCGCCGAGCTTCCGCCGCCGCTTCCACCGCCTGCTGGCGACGCTGCTCACGCTCGAGATTCTCGATCGCCTCGAGGATCGCCGCCGCTTCCTGGGCGGTCATATCCGGCAGATTCTCAAATTGCGGCAGCGGACTCTCCTGCTGATCCTGGCCTTGGGGCTGGTCCTGACCCCCTTCTCGATCTTGGGGATCTTGATTCTGCTCCGGGTCCTGTTCGGAGTCGCCGGACTGCTGATTCTGCTCTTCCTGGCCTTCGTCTTGGTTCTCCGGGTCCTGGCCTTCTTCATCCTGGTCTTGCTGCTCTTGATCTCGGCCGTCCTGATTCTCGGAGTTTTGATTCTGATCCTGCTGATCCTGCTCCGAGTCCTGGTCGCCCTGCTGATCTTGGGAATCCTGATCTTGCTGATCCTGGTTCTGCTGATCCTGGGAGTCTTGGTTCTGCTGATCCTGGTTTTGCTGCTGCTCCTGCAGCCGTCGCTGGGCGAGCTCCAGGTTGAACTTCGCGTCTTCAAAATCCGGATCGCGGCGGAGCGCCTGCTTGTAGGACTCGATCGCTGGCTGGAGCTCCCCCGACTCCAACTGGAGGTTGCCGAGGTTATACGCCGCCTTGGCGGCGACGTCGCCGTCGGCCCCGGCGGCCTGCTCGAGCAGGGTCTTGGCCCGATCCGGCGCGAAGGCCAGGCCCGCGGTCCCGGCGTTGTACTGCGCCCTCGCGTCCTCGGGGGCGAGGCGGAGCGCGCTATCCATGGCGCCCGCGGCCGCCGCCGTGTCGCCGGCCTCCAGGCTGACGGCGCCGGACTCCGTGCGCTCCTGGGGATTAAAGAGCACGCGGTCGAGCCACGACGGCGGCTCCTCCGCCGAGGCGACGGGAGCCATTCCGGCGGTGGCCACGGCCACCGCGAGCCAGATCGGGGCGGTGGATTTCCGCGGTCTCAGAAACTTCATAGCCCCTCCCGGCCGCTAAAGGGGCTACGCCCCAGGTGCAGCGCCAGCGCCAAGATCGCGAGGCCCAAGGGCCATTGGAAGCGCTCTTCCAGGCGTTCGATGGTTTCGGCGCCGTATCCCCGACGTTCCATCGATTCGATCGCATCGAAGAGCGGCTCGACCGACGTCCCCGCGCTTGTCGCGCGCAGGTAAACGCCGCCGGTGGCGCGGGCGAGCAGCTCGAGATTCGCCTCGATCAAGCGACTCACCACGACATTGCCGCCCTCGTCGCGGTGGTACTCCTGCTCCGTCTCCTCCGGTAGCGGCGCCGGGAAGAACGGCATGCCCTCGAGGGTGCCGACGCCGACCGTATGCACCAAGATCCCGGCCTCCGAAAGCTCATCGGCGATCTCTTGCGTGCCTTTGCCGTGGTCTTCCCCGTCGGAGAAGACCACCATCGCTCGGTGGGTGCCTTCGCCTTCGCCGAAAAGCTCCGCCGCCCGCCGGAGGGCGGGCGCCAGCTCCGTGCCGGGCGTCGGCAGAGATCCGGGCTGGACCGCGTCGAGCAGCAGATCGAGGATGGCCGCATCGGCGGTGAGCGGGGCCATGACCACGCCGTCACCTTCCGCCTGCACCAGGGCGACCCGGTGGCCCGGGAGCCGCTGGGCGAGCTGCCGGATCAGCGTCTGCGCCACCCACAGGCGACTCGGCTGGAGATCCTGCGTCGCCATCGAGAGCGACGTGTCGAGCACGAAGACGATGTCGATGCCCTGGCGCTCGATGTGCTGTTCGCTTTGGCCCCAGCGCGGCTGGGTCAGTGCCAGAACGGTAAAGAGCGCCGCGGCGACCAGCGCCACGACCGAAAAGCGCAGTCGAGCGACGTCAAACCCGGGGACCAGGCGTCCCCAGAGCCCGCGGGATGACCACACGGCGATTGCCCGCAGCCGGCGGCGCCAGGCCAGGGCCGCCAGGCCGCCGACCGCCGGGGCGAGCAGCAGAAACCACATCCATTCGGGGCGTGCAAGTTCCATAGGACTCCTCCCCTAAGGCTCGACGGTGAAACCGGCGAGGGCCGGCAAAGCAGGGAGCACGAGCAGGAACAATCCCGCCCACACCAGGGGCTGGAAGGACTCGTCGTGGCGGATATAGCGCTTGACTTCGATTTCGGTCTTCTCGAGCTGATCGATCTCTTCGAAAATCTCGCGGAGACTCTCGGGGTCGATGGCTTGGAAATAGCGACCGCCGGTGCGATCGGCGATCGCCCGCAGTAGCTCTTCATCGACCTTGACTTCCATATTGTGGCGCTGGGTCACGATACGGCCGAAGGCGTCCCGGGTCTGGACCGGCACCGGCACCACGCCGTCCGTGCCGACGCCGATGGTGTAGACCTTGACGCCGAGCCCCTCGCAGACCGCCGCCGCGGAATCCGGGTCGATGGCGCCGCGGTTGTTGACGCCGTCGGTCACCAGGACCACCACCTTGCTCGACGCGACGCTGTCCTTGAGCCGCGCCGCCGCGCTGGCCAGCGCCATGCCGATGGCGGTGCCGTCCGGGAGGGAGCCGAGCTCGATCGAATCGAGCAGCAGACGCAACATGTCGTGGTCGGTGGTCAGCGGCGCTTTGGTCAAGGCTTGGCCGGCGAAGACGACAATTCCGACCCGGTCGCCGCGCCGTTTATCGACGAATTCCTGCATCACGTCTTTGGCGACGGTCAGCCGGTTGCGGGGCTGGAAGTCCTCCGCCGCCATGCTGCCGGAAATGTCGAGCACGATCTGAATATCGACGCCTTCGGTCAGGTGCTGCTCGAGGGCGTAACCATGCTGGGGCCGCGCCGCCGCCACGATCAGACAGCCGAGGGCGAGCAGACGGAGATAGAAGCCCACGTGCAGGCGCCAGAGGCCGCCGCCGCCGAGCGGGGTTGATGAGTAGGTGAGGGCGCCATAAGCGCGCGCCCTGTGGCGTCGCCACGCCAGGAAGGGCAGGAGGGCGAGCAGCGCCAAGAGCCACGGATCGGCGAAAGATAAACCGAGGGGAGTGGTCATGCGGCCTCCGCAGGGTCTCTCGGCGCGTCGCCGACGGGAGCCCGGGACTGCTCGACGAAGCGCTCGACTCCGTCCGCCAGATCCAACACCTCGGTCACCCGCCCGCGGACCGTCGACGGATCGGCCTCCAAGCCGGCGAACTTCACCAGGTCACACGCGCGCAGGACGTCCACACTGCGCTGCGACAGCTCGGGCGGCGGCTGCAGCCGGGACCGGGACGGTGAGAGCAGGTGGCGCTGGATTTCGGTGGTCGTCGACTCGACGGCGTTAAATCCCAAGGTCCGCCCGAGGAAGGTGCGCAGCGCCAGGCTGAGGCCGGTGTGGGCGGCGCCGCCGTACAGCGGGTCGATCTGCTCGAGCCGTGCCTTCAGCTCGGCCATCGGCTCGAGGTGGGCGTAGGCGTCGCGCTCCGCTGCCGATTCGAGATCGGCGGCCGTCTCGACGGCGAGCTGACGCCGCAGTCGGTCCAGGCCGAGGAGGAGTAGCAGGAAAAAGGCCGACGACGTCGCCCAGAATCGCGTCGCCGACGACGACAGCTCGGCGAGGCCGGCGGCGCCTCGAGGTTGGATCGCCTCCGCGCCCGGCGCGTCAGCAGCGCCGGGGACGGCCGGGGCTCCCTGGCCGGCGGCCGACGGATCTTGGACGCCGGGCGCCGGATTGCCGGCGCCCGGATCATTCTCCGCCTCGCCGGAGTCCGGAAGCACGGAGGACACGGAGAAACCCGCCGCTTCCGAATCGAGCTCGACCGTCCGATCGCCGAGCGGTACGGAAAAGGTCCGCGACGGCAAGCGCACGTCGCCGGTCTCGAAGGCGGTGAGCTCCAGTATCTGGGTCGCCACGTGTCGTCCGCTTTGGTCGACAAAGGCTTCGACCGGAGACTCCTCGACGATTTCGGCGCGTCCCCACGTCTCCTGCCAGGTCGGAAAGCGCACCGGCTCGGCGGGTTCGCCGCCCATCCACACGACCGTGATCTCCGCGCGGACGCGGCCGCCGACGGTCGTTTCTTGCGGCGTCATCGACACGGTGACCCGCCCCGGCTCGGCGTCGGTCGCCGACGGCGCCGCGGGATCCGCCGGTGAAGGATCCTGCGCCCAGCCCGGACCCGCGGCGACACCGAGCGCCGCCACCGCGGCTAGAAACCCGAGAGTCGCGCGGCGGAGGGCGGAGTGGAGGCCGGTCATCGGCGGAACCTCCGCCGACGCTTTTCGAAGAATTGCACCAGCGTCGTGAGATACGGACGGTCGGTGCGAATCTGCAGGTGGTCGATGCCCAGCTGCTGCACCAGCTTCACCAGCTGGTGGCGCTGGCGTCGACGGACCTGGGCGTGGCGGGCGGCCCAGCGCTTGCCCCCCTGGACGGAGAGCTTGCCCGACTCGGCGTCGCGCAGCACGATCGGCCCCGCGGCGGGGGGCTGGTGATCTTTCGGATCGTAGAGCTCGACCACCACCACGTCGTGCCGCGCGGCGGCGGCCTTCAGGGCCGACGTCGGCAAGCTGTCGAGGAAGTCGGAAATGATGAAGAGCACCGCCCGCTGTTTGAGGGTCTTGAGCGTCGCCCACAGACCGCGGTCGAGGTCGGTGCCGCCGTCGGCCCCGCGCATCAAGACCTCGCGGACGAGGCGCAGGACGTGGGTGCGACGCCGATCGGGGCGCAGGAAAAGCTCGAGGTGGTCCGAGAGCAGCGCCGCGCCCACCCGGTCCTGGTTACGCACGGCGGCGAATGCCAAGAGGGCCGTCAGCTCAGCGGCCAGCTCCCGCTTGAGGATCGCCCGGGAACCGAAGATCTGACTGCCCGAAACGTCGAGCGCCAGGAAGACCGTGAGGTCGCGCTCTTCGACGTAGCGCTTGACGTAGGGCTGCCCCATGCGCGCCGTCACGTTCCAGTCGATGGTGCGGATCTCGTCCCCGGGCTCATAGGGGCGGACTTCGGCGAACTCCACGCCGCGGCCCTTAAAAGCCGAGTGGTAGTCGCCGGCGACGCCCTGGTCCACCAGGCGTTTGGTCGAGATCTCGATATGGCGCACTTTGCGCAGCAGGTCGGCCGGCAGCATCGGCCGCTCCGCAGACCCGGAGGCTTTGTTCGGCGCCGATTCCTTGGCCGCCGACTTGGATCGCAACAACGAAAACACGAAGGGCTTCCGGTCGATCAGGGGACGGGCACGCGATCGAGCAGGCGGGACACGATGTCGTCGGTGCTGATCTCTTCCGCTTCGGCCTCGTAGGTCGGCACGATGCGGTGGCGCAGGACGTCGCGGGCCAGCTCCTTGACATCTTCCGGAATGACGTAGGCGCGGCCGCGGACCAAAGCCAAGCCCTTGACGGCGCGGGCCAGGAAGAGGGTCGCGCGGGGGGACGCGCCGAAGGCGATCAAGTCCGCCAGGTCCTCGAAGCCGCTCGTGCGGGGCTCGCGGGTCGCCTGGATCAAGTCGAGGATGTAGCGACGCATCTTCGTATCGAGCATGACGGCGTCGGCGCTTTGCCGCAGCTCGAGCAGGCGCTCCCGGCCCAGCAACGTGGACACGTCCATCGGCGCCTCGACCAGCATGCGGTCGAGGATCTCTTCCTCATCCGCGCGGGTCGGGTAGGTGAGCTTGAGCTTCATCATGAAGCGATCGACCTGCGCTTCGGCGAGCGGATAGGTGCCTTCTTGCTCGATCGGGTTCTGGGTCGCGAGCACCATGAACGGATCGTCCAGCCGGTAGGTGCGGTCGCCCAGGGTTACCTGGCGCTCTTCCATGCACTCGAGCAGGGCCGATTGCACCTTCGCGGGCGCACGGTTGATCTCGTCCGCCAGCACGATGTGGTTGAAGATCGGCCCCTGCCTGGGCTTGAACTCCCCCGACTTCTGGTCATAGATCAGCGTGCCCACCAGATCCGCCGGCAGCAGATCCGGGGTGAACTGGATGCGCTGGAAATCGATGTGGAGGGTATTCGCCAGGGTCTTGACCGCCAGCGTCTTGGCGAGGCCCGGCACGCCTTCGATCAGCAGGTGACCGCGGGTGAGCAGCCCCACCAGCAGCCGGTCGATCAGGTAGTCCTGTCCGACGATGACCTTGCGGATTTCCGCTTCGACTTTCTTCAATTCGAGCGTGTCACGCTCGACGTCATGGGCAGCGATTTCAGTCATATCTGTCCGTACCGTGGTCGATCCATCTCGAAGGGTCGAGGCGAAAGGTGTGGGGCGTCAAGTCGGGCCGGGCGATCCGGGGACTTTTGGAGGTCCGGGCCGATGCGGCCCGAAGAAGTCCTGCCTGGGGACAGCCCGCCCGGAGAAAGACGCGGGCCGAAAGGGCCCGAAGACGGCGAGTTTTGAATACAGGGGCTCCCAGATGACCGGGAGCGAGCCCCCTAGCAGCATGCAAGCTCGGTGCCCGGAGAACCTTGGCCGCCGATCCCGCTCCCACCGGCCCCGCCGGAAGCTGCCCCGCAAACTTGGCAGCGCCGAGGCGTCAAAGTGGCATCGCCAAAGCCGGGCGCCCCGCGCATCCCGACACGCGCGGCGCGGAGGACGCCGGCCGGGTATCCTTGCGACATGCGCCAGCGCCACCCGTCGGACAGGCCCAGCTCGCCCGGACGGCCCCGAAAGCCCCGTCCCGATCGACCGATCCTGAAAAAACGCTTCGGACAGCACCACCTGCGCTCCGGGGCGTCCTGCCGGCCCCTGCTCGACTTCCTCAAACCGCGCGGCGTCCGGGTCGTCGAGATCGGACCCGGCGGCGGCGTGCTCACCCGGGAGCTGGTGGACGCCGGCGCCTCGGTGTGGGCCGTCGAAGTCGATATCGACTGGGCGTTCCACCTCAAGCGGAATCAGCCCGACCTCGCGGTCCTCCACCTCGACGCGCTCCACTTCCCGTGGCGCAGCGTGCCGCCCGGCACCTTCATCACCGGCAACCTCCCGTTCAATGTCGGCACCAAGCTCATCGACCATACGCTGGAGGCCGCGACCCTCGAGCCCGCGCGCATTCCGAAGCTCGGCTATATGGTGCAAAAGGAAGTCGGCGAACGCCTGGTCGCCGACGTCGGCGACGCCGCTTACGGCGCCTTCTCCGTCCTCGCCAGGGCGCGCGCCGACGTCTCCTACTTAGGCACGGTGCCGGCCCGGGCCTTCCGACCGCCGCCGAAGGTCGACGCCGCCTTCGTCGGGCTGCGGGCCAAGCCGCCGATCTGCGGCCCGTCGCGCCTCGACGCCTACCGCCGGCTGGTCTTCGCCGCCTTCTCAAAGCGCCGCAAAATGCTCCGTGGCGTGCTCGGCGGCGCCTATGGCAAAGCGATCATCGACCGGGCCCTCGACCGGGCGGAAATTGATCCAACGCGGCGTGCGGAAAATCTCTCGGCTGCGGATTTCCTGCGACTTCTCGACGCCATGCCCGAAGTCGCCGATAAGCCGAATATCCGGTAGCCCGTGGCTTAATCGGCTACCAGATGTAGTGCGACCGGCCCTCCGACGGGGACATATGGCGGTCAACCGGGGATGTGGAAAGGTTGTGGAAACTCCTTTCCTGCTTGGAGTTAGCTCTCCTCAATGCTAGGATTTATGCACACTTAGCATGTTTTCCCTCGAGTGACGCTCGAGCTTTTCTGAGCCGTTCGTCGAAAGCATCGAAGGAAAAAATCTGAAGAAGCCTGTAGCCAGTCTGCTTGAAGTAGAACCGATCAGCATGTCCTCATCCGCCGTCTCCACCCGCACGGGAACGCCCCGCACGCTGCCGAAGCTGCCGATTTCTGCCGAAAAGGGCAACGAAATCATCGGCTTCGTGCTTGCGGCGCTCGCTGCCCTCTTGCTCGGCAGCCTGCTGTCCTACGACCCGCGGGACCCGTCGTGGCTTCACCATACGCTGGCCGACGACACTCAAACGCGGAATTTCATCGGCCCCTTCGGCGCCCAGCTCGCGGCCATCGTCTTCGGACTGATCGGCGTGGTCTCCCTCGCCGTTCCGGGACTGCTGGGGATCGAAGCGTGGCGACGGCTCACCCGCCGGCCGCGGGCCGCGGTGCCGGGGCGAAACGTCGGCACCGGCGCCATGCTGGTCGTGACCCCGGCCCTGGCCCAGCTGCTGCTCGGCGAAATCCCCTGGCAGTCGAGCACCATCGACGCCGGCGGCGCCATCGGCGTCGTGCTTTCCGAATTCCTCGCCTCCAAGCTCAATAGCGGCGGCGCCTTCGTCGTGCTGCTGACCGTGCTCCTGGTCGCCGGCAGCCTGGTCGCCCGCTCGACCCTCGGCGACGTGCTCGGCCGCGGCAAGGAGTTCGGCGGCGGATCGTGGCAGCGGGTGGAGCTCTGGTGGGCCCAACGCGCCAAGAAGCGCCGCGAAC
>JBCDKB010000385.1:0-8583 GCA_038747035.1 Acidobacteriota bacterium
CCTAGATTTTCCTAGCAATATAGGACCTGGCCGTTTGACGGTAAACCTCTGATGGTGAGAGGCTTAGGTCTACGTGCAGGACCTTCTGGTGCGACTTCGTGTCGCACAACGCGACGCGGCTGAGCGCCGGCGTCGCGCCATGCGCTCGAGCCGTTGGGTTGCACGACATGGGCAAATGTGGAGCGATTCTCACGACGACATTACCTGAAAATCACCAACTA
This sequence comes from Acidobacteriota bacterium, assembly GCA_038747035.1. Classification (GTDB taxonomy): domain Bacteria; phylum Acidobacteriota; class Thermoanaerobaculia; order Multivoradales; family J023; genus JAUIJL01. The sequence goes on from JBCDKB010000385.1 coordinate 222, forward strand.
CACTTGACAGGAACTCAACCTCAAGCAGGTCAAAGTGAGATCTCTCTCGCTCCCAGGTCAAGTACTGATCTGGCAGACCAAGACCCATTTCACTGTTGGAAGAGAAGGATTGAAGGTCTGATAGCAAGGCGGCGTGAGCCTCGCCACCGGAGAAAACGAACTTAAACTCGTCGCACCACGCCAAAAAGCCGCTGCTCCGCTTCAGGAAATCTGTAACTTCAATTCCACGATGCTGCTCAAGGATCTCACTCGCAAATTGAGAAAGGGGTGCCAGGTCAGCCCGAAACTTGCCAAGCACCTTGACGAGATAGGAATGGATGTTAATCCATTCGTCAAGATCGGTGGCCACGCCAGCAATTTCCTGGGCCAGGCGTACGCTGGCTAATTTCGACTCGCCGCCGATATCCGCCAGCTGTTTCGAGATGAAGCAAGTCTGCTCATTAATGTTGGCGTCGAGAAATAAGCAGGCAACTTCCGTAGCAGCCGGAATTGACAGATAGCTAGGAAGGCGTAGGAGCAAGTCGGCACCTGTCGAAAAGCCGACAAGGACGACACTAGAAGGCTTGAGTTCAGCGAGCTTTGATTCGATGAATCGAGCAGTCAGATAGCAATGCGCCTCAATGGTTAGTGGAAGCAAACCCACATCCAATCGATGAAACCCGCAAAGCGTTGGAGCAATGCCCCTCACGGGTAGCTCCATCAAGAGCTCCGAGAAGTCGTCTTGGTCCAGCCCGAGCCCATGAAGACAAAAGACCAGGCACTCGTTGCCTACCCTCAGATTGTCCAGGTACTGCAGCGAGCGGTCGTTTTGGCCGAGAACCTTGAAAAGCTGGCTATTCTTGTCGCCTGGCAGTTCGTCCAGATCCTGGTCAGTGAAATCGAACTGCCGGTGCGCAACGCCTGTCGCTCCAGAGCTGCCGACGATAAAATCGCCCCCTTTGATGGGGTTGCCGGAGGCCGCTACAATTTTCCAGATGTCAAGCAGGTATTTGACCGACTTGATGCCCTCTGCCACGTCAATCTGAAACATAGATCCCTCTCAGAGTATTTGTCGTGCAACGCGACGCGGCTGAGCGCGGCGCCGCGCCTGCGCTCGAGCCGCAGGGATATACGATTTTTCCGCATCAGAGCGGTCTATCTTGATCGCGACGCTGAAACTACCTCGACCTGGCACTTCAGCTCTCGGCCATAGGATCCTAGAAGACATTAAAGTCAACAACTGATCCTCCCGAGCGAATGATTGCGTCTATGCGCCGTTGCTTCTTGTCGACACCATCCTTCATCGACGGAATGACTGCGCGTAGACAGTCCCCAACAGTACCTTCCGATTCCCGACCATTGCTAAGGCGGTAGCCAACCCAACTGAACGGAGAAAAGTAGTAGTCACCAAATCGGATCCTTGTGAAATAGTAGTTAAGGGGCCACTTTGTCTTTAACTCTCCGCACCAAACTCCTGAAAACTGCTGGCGCAGGGCGTCGCCGAAAAAGCAAGCAGCTCCAGTACCAAGATCGTATTGTTCACTTCCCACCGTCAACACTGGATCATCTGGGCAACTGCACTCGCACTCAAGTGCGATTTCGAAATCTCGTTGCAATGAGGCGAGGTCAGACCTTAAATGTAAATCTCGTTCTGCCATCCAGGCAGCGAATCTTCCCGCTACCTGGAAAGGCAAATCAGAGTTCATTGGATTCTTCAGCACGTTCTCAGTCATAGCGATAGCACATCAAACTCGGCACTTGGAGGCTGCGATTCGGATATCCTTAGTTTCAACGCACCGGCCAAAATCGCCAACGCGACGCGATTTGTCGGCTAACCGCCATCCCAGACCGGACACGAACATCTCACATCTCCCTATCGACGTTACACTTTCGAGGATACGCCTGGCCCAACCACGACGTCAAGTACGACAGGGGCTGTTCGCCTAACCGGCCGTTTTGTCGTACTTCCCGCTCGGCTGTCACGTTATCCGACAGGGTGTCGCCTAACACTCCTCCGGTTCTCATAGAAATTCCCAGCAGACCTGGATCTACAGGCCTTCCCCGACCTCCTGCTGCCGATCATGGCTGGTTATCCGACGTCGTGCTAACTGTTATCCCCGTGTCGGATAACCTTCTCAGATTTCGAATCTCGACCCCAGGATCAGCGCTCCGCCGTTGAGTTTGAGACGAAGACTGGGCCGCCGTTCTGTGGGCGATTTCCCGCTTCCACCGGCTACACTCGACCCATGGAAATCATCCTGACCATCGGCATTCAGGCGACCGGCAAGTCGACGTTTGTACGGAGCCGGTTTCTGGACACGCACGTTATCGTGAGCCTGGACGTCGTGCGGACACGGCGGCGGGAGGAGGCGGTGGTGAGGGCTTGTCTGGGAGCTGGACAGCGGGTTGTGGTCGACAATACCAACGTCTCCAGGGACGAACGGCGTCGATACTTCGAGTGGGCGGAAGACACGAAATTTAAAGTAAACGGTTACTACTTTCAGTCCAGGATCGACGACGCGCTAGCGCGGAATCGGACGCGTTCGGGGAGGAAGTGCGTTCCTGACAAGGGCGTGCTGGCGGCGGCGCGGCGGTTGGAGGTACCGAGTGTTGATGAGGGATTTTCGGAATTGCACTATGTGAGTCTCCATGGAGACGACTTCAGGGTCTCGGCGTGGGACCCGGAGGCGCTGGGCCATGCGCTTTGATGATCTTGACAAGACGATGCGGTCGTATGAAACGCGATATGACGCGTGCGCGGATGCCGACGCTTTTTTGATCGCTCGATTGGACGGTCGCGGGTTCACGAGGTTGACGAAGGAGCTCGAGCCGTTTGAGAAACCTTTCGACGTTCGCTTCCGCGATGTCATGGAGGCGACGACGCGGCATTTGATGACGTGCGGATTAGAAATCGTCTACGGCTACGCGCAGAGCGATGAGATTTCGCTCCTGTTTCATCCGGACGAGCAGTCGTTCGGGCGCAAGACTCGGAAGCTCAATTCGGTGCTGGCGGGCGAGGCGAGCTCGGCGTTTTCGTTGGCTTTAGGGCGGCACGCGGCGTTTGACTGTCGGCTGGTGGAGCTTCCGGACCGGCAGCGGGTGGTCGACTATTACCGATGGCGCGCGGAGGACGCTCGGTGGAATAGTCTTTCGGCTTATGGGTATTGGCATTTTCGGGGGATCGGCGACAGTCCGAAGGCGGCGGATCGGCGGTTGGTGGGACTGTCGCCGTCGGACAAGGCGACGCTCTTGCGAAAGGAGGGGGTGGACGTCGACGGCATGCCGAAGTGGCAGAGCCGAGGGTACGCGGTGGTCTGGGAGCGGTATCTCAAGGAGGGTCACAATCCGGTGACCGGCGAGACGACAATGACGGAGAGGCGTCGGCTGACGGTGGATTTTGAGCTGCCGGCGGGATCTACTCTTGATGCGTATCTGCTGCGTTTTCTTGACGCTGGCGGCGCCTCCGGGAGCAGGGACTGAAGAACTCTTGAGATCCGGCGGCAGGGGCCTTCTCTGTCCTGCGTATAGAGCCCGCGAAACTCCCTCTCACTCCGTTGCCCTGTCCCTAGGACCGCTCGAAGCCAGAGCGCCGGACACAGATCGAGGAACTCATCGCCTCGAACGAGGCGGAGGCTGTTGGGACCCACCCCAGCCCAGCGCACCGCTTCGTTTGGCGCCGAGGCCATCCGCGCCGATGATCCTCAGGAGAAGCGGTGTCGCTGTCGCAAGTCGACGCAGCCGTATTTCACGGGTTGAAGCCGCCGAGGAATTTATCTTTCCACCTGACTAGTCTTTTCGATGAATGTGTCCGAGGCTCCCCTGCGCTCAGTGTAAGTAGAAGCCAGGTGAATTCAATCTCTGCCAAGGACTCAACGTCATGCAACTCTCGAACTCTTTTCTGACGGTCGCGCTCGGACTCGCTCTCCTCCTTCCCGCCACAGCCGCAGAGGCTCACCCGAAAGAGCAGCGTCACGCCAGGGACCACGCCTGGACCGGTGCTGAAGAGGCCTTCCCGGGCAAGTCCGGCACGCCGCGAAGCGCCATTCTGGTGAACGCCGACGGCAGCCAAGGTGACGTGATCGACTACATCGACTACGACGGTGCGGCGATCTACGGCGGCGACATCGCGATTCACGTCGAGCACGGCTACGCCGCCTTCCAGCGCAGTCACCTCGACCAAGCCTTCGGCACCAAGAGCGCCGGCCGGACCGCCCCCTCCCGGTTGTGGCCGAGCGGCCTCGTGCCCTATACCGTTGAGAGCGGCGTCAGCTCGACCGTCCAGGGTTGGATCGCCGACGCCATCGACGAATGGGCGAGCCAGACCGAAGTTCGGCTTGTGCCACGCACCAACGAAGCAGACTATCTCTACTTCAGCGCGGACTCGGCCTGCGGTTCCTACGTCGGCCGCCAGGGCGGTTCTCAGCAGATTTGGGTCAACGGCTGTTCGAAGCTGGGCAGCGTCGTGCACGAGATCGGTCACGCGGTGGGCCTCTACCACGAGCACAGCCGGGCCGACCGCGACTTCTACGTGACCATCAATTGGTCGAATATTGACCCGGGCTACGTACACAACTTCAGTCAGTACACGGCCGCCGACGGGGCCGACCTGGGCGACTACGACTACGGATCGATCATGCACTATAGCTGCACGGCCGGCAGCATTAACGGGGGCCAGACCATCTCCCCGAGGCACGGTGCCTTCCAGTGCAATACGATCATCGGCCAGCGTGACGGCTTCTCAGATGGCGATCTCGCGGGTATTCACCAGCTCTACCCGCAAGTCACCGTGCTCGCGACGAACTATTCTGGCCAGGGCCAGGGCAACAAGCTCTACCAAATTGACGGTCACGACGCCTCGACCTCCCAGACCCGGTCCTTAAGGGGAGCTACCTGCGTCTCAGACATGGATTTCATGCCTGGAAGCACCCGCGTCTTCGGCGTCGACTGCTCGGACCCGACGAATGGCGCCGGTTCGACGGTCGTCGAGATCAACTTCAAGAACGGCAGCGCCATGCCCCGCTTCACGCTACCGAACGGTCGCGAGGCGACCTCGGTCGCCATGGCTCCGGATGGCAGCTACGACATGTACGTCATCGATCAGCAGGGCAAGGGCTGGGGCAACCAGCTCTATAAGGTCAACACGAGGAGCCGTCAGGTCACCGACATCGGCACCTTGTCGGGCAGTCGCAACCAAGCCACGTCTATCGCCTTCAACGAGGACGGCACGCTCTACGCCATCGACAACACCTACAACAATGGCGCCGGCGCCGTGCTCTTCACCATCGACACGACGACGGCCCTGACTTCGACGATCGGCTGGATGGGCGGCGATCGCACCCACGCCACGTCCATCCGCTTTGGCTCGGGCGGCACCCTTTACGGCATCAACAATAACGGCAACGGTCGCGGCAAGGTGCTCTTCTTGATCGACACCGATGACGCGAGCACCCGCGACATCGCCACGCTCTCGGGCGAGCAGTCCTGGGCGACCTCACTCGCTACCAGCTACTGACGCGCCGCGAACCTTCGACCGCAGCCTTCGAAACCAGCGGGCGGCCCGAAAGGGTCGCCCGTTGGCGCTTGGTGGGACTTTCGCTGACGGATAAGGCAGCGTTCTTGCGACAAGAAGGGGTCGACGTGGACGGCATGCCTCGATGGCAAAGCCGCGGGTATGCGGTGGTCTGGGAGCGGTACCTCAAGGAGGGGCACAACACGATGACCGGCGAGAAGACGACCACCGAGAGACGTCGGCTGGCGGTGGATCTTGAGCTGCCGGAGGGCCCGGACTATGACGCGTACTTGCTGCGTCTTCTTGACGATGACAGCGGGGCGCGTCGACGGAATTGAAGAAAATTTAGGATCGGGTGGCGGGCGGCTTCGCTGTCCTGCGTAGGTCTTGGTCGAGGCAAAAGACCTCTTCCATCGATAAAGACCACGCTGGATATAAGGAGTCCTCTCCATGACATACAACCCCTTCCAGATCTTCTGCCCGATTCGTTCCTTAGCCGCCGCGCGGTGGCTGGGTTTCGCTTTGATTCTGATGCTCTTGGCGGTGCCGAGCTTCAGCCAGGTTGAAGAAACCTACGCCGGCGCGCCGAACTTGGCGTCGCCGCTCACGCCATACGTGCAGCTTCCGGATATTCCGCTTAACAACGATTCTCTGGATTGCTCGCTGTGGCCCGAAGGTTCGCCGCCGGCGGAGGGCTGGCTCGCCAATGGTTTCGGCCACCGTTTCTTGGGCTCGAACCCTGACTTCCACCGCGGCATCGACCTGCGCTGCAATCAGCACGGCCGCACGTGCTGTCAGACTGGGGGAACCGTGACCTGTGACCCGAATGTGTCGTCGTGCACGGCGCCGGCGACGGAGGTCTTAGCGCCGATCTATGCGCTGCTCGACGGGGACATCACGCGGGCCGAGACCTCGGGCGGCAATAGCATCGTGATCCAGAGCACCGTGCCGGGAACCATCACCATCGGCGACACGACCTGCGACCAGCTCTTCATTTGGTACACCCACATGGAGCAGTACGGTCCGTCCCCGGACGGCGATGACTGGGAAGAAGGTGACTCGCCCGACGCCGGCGACCTGCTGGGCTGGCAGGGTAAGTACGGCGCCAATACGGTGCACCTCCACTTGGGCACTCGAGCCTGTAGCGACGAGCGGGCCACCGATCCGAGCCAGCTCGATCCGGAGTTCAATCCGTTCTTGCTCATCGGGACCGACAACGGCCTGGCGCCGGAGATCCTCGAGATGACCACCGAAGTCGACGGCGATGACCTGGTGGTGACCGTGCAGGTCGAGACCGACGACCCGGACTTTGATCAGCTCGAGATCTCGATCTACGACGCGGCGACTCACCAAACCCACGTCCGCCGACTCGGCTACAACAGCCGTGACGGCATCGACGTCGGCGGCACGATCGACACCTTGCTGCTCGAGCCCCGCCAAGAATCGCAGCTGCTGGCGATTGACGAGCCCAATCCGCCGGACCCGACGTCGGGCCTGACCCTCGAGGCGCGTTTCGTGGACCTCGCCCTGACGTTCGACTATGACTCCTACGTGGTGGCCAAAGCCGCCGACGTTTTCGGCAACACCAGCTGGCAGCGGGAGTTCCTCTTCGGCGACGCCGAGATCGGGGACTTCGTGTGGGTCGACGCCAACGACAACGGCCTCCAGGACGTCACCGAGGGCGGCTTGCCGGGCGTGCAGGTGGAGCTGCTCCACGGCTTCACCGGCGACGTGCTCGCGACCACCGTCACCGACGGACACGGCCAGTTCCTCTTTGACGAGCTGCGCCAGGGCCTCTACCGGCTGCGCATGCAGCCCCCGGGTGGCTACGGCGCGACGCAGCTGACGCCGATTTTCCACGACGCGATCGATAGCAATCTCGACCCGTTCACGCTCGAGACCGAGGATGTCAGCCTGACCCACGGCGAAATCAACCACACCATCGACGCCGGCTTCACCTCGAGCTGCCGCGACGTGCCGCTGGTGACCTTCAACTCCGTGTGGCGGACCCACCACAGCCACGTCGCCGGCTGGGAGGCGGAGAATTTCGACGACTCGAGCTGGTCCACCGGCTTGGCTCCGCTCGGTTTCTCCAACGGCGCGGTCTTCACCGACATCCAGAATGCCGGGCACACCAACTACTTCCGAACGGAGTTCTTCGTCGACGATCGCACCTTCTGGAGCGGGCTCGAGCTGGCCCTGCTGCGGGACGACGGCGCCGTGGTCTACCTGAACGGCGTCGAGGTGATGCGCACCAACCTGCCCGCCGGACCGATCCAGTCGGAGACCCCGGCGTCGGTGCACTCCTTTGACCTCGTCGAGGTGCCGCTCTCGCTGCTCGACTTGGAGGACGGCCGGAACGTGCTGGCGGTGGAGGTCCACAACCGGGATGACTACGACCTGGTGTTTGACCTCGAGCTGAGCGCGTTGGCGTGCCGGACCTGCGTCGGCGAGCTGACGCTGCCGGCGAGGGCCGACACCTGGATCGACAGCAATGACCCCGCCGACAACGAAGGCGATGACACCCGCCTGCGGGTCGACGGTTCGCCGCAGCGCAGCTCGCTCATCACCTGGGACTGGAGCGCCGTGCCGGCGGGGGCGACGGCGCTGGCGGCGGACCTGACCTTCCGCGTCATCGACGACGGCCACGCCTTCCCGCTCTACACGATGAAGACGAACTGGCTGGAAAACGCTGCGACCTGGAATCACGCCACCACCGGCGTCACCTGGGACCTGCCCGGCGCCAATGGCCTCGCCGATGCGGATACCGATCCGGTGGGCCTCGCCGACTTTGACGTCACCGAAGGCGAGGACATGACCTTCCCGATCAACGCCACGGGCCTCTGGACGATCAACAGCTGGCTCGACGGCAGC
>JBCDKB010000386.1:0-8579 GCA_038747035.1 Acidobacteriota bacterium
CATTTTTCATCGCGAGCACCTTCATAGCCGCCAAGTGCTCCGGACTCACCACCTGGAGTCGACGCTCCCCGGAGTCGATAACGCGTGCCTTTCCGAACAGCTGGTCGGCAGTCGTCACATTGACATAGACAAAATCGACCCGGTCTTTGCCACGGGTGTGGTTGGAGTAGCCGCTTGAAACGAAGAGGGTTTCAAATCCCGCTTCCTCTAGGCGAGAAACCAAGGTGGTCTGACTGTCACGATCCACGACGAGATCCACATCCGCAGTATGGCGGCCGACTCCGTAGGCGCCGAGAGCCATGCCGCCGATTAGCGCCCACCGAATTCCCTGGCGGTCAAGCAGATCGGTGATTTCATCCAGCAGTTTCTCAAGGTCCACGCACTGCATGCTATCAACGCCGAAGACTTGATTTCCCCGGCCGTTGGTGATCTCGTCCTGGCGTTGAATTCCTGGAGGCCCCCATGCGCGTTCTAAAATTTGGCGGAACTTCCGTCGCCACCCCCGAGTCCATCCGCCACGTGATCGCCGTGCTCCGAGGGGCGCGGCGGGAAGGCCCCGCGGTCGCCGTGGTGTCGGCGCTCGGCGGCGTGACTGACACCTTGCTGGGGGCCGCCGCGACGGCGGAGGCCGGCGGCGACTGGCGGCGTCTTTGGGAGGACCTCCGGACGCGTCACCTCGCGACGGCGACCGAGCTGGCGCCCGGTGAAGCCGCGTTCTTGGAAGACCTCGGCGCCGGACTCGACGAGCTGCGCCACCTGCTGCACGGCGTCGAGCTGCTGCGGGAAGTCTCGCCGCGGGTCTCCGACGGCATCGCCGCCTACGGCGAACGCCTGTCGTCACAGATCGTCGCCGCGGCGCTGCGCACCGCGGGACTCGACGCGGAGGCCGTCGACACCCGCGAGCTGATCGTCACCGACGACCAATTCGGACGCGCCCAGGTCGACCTCGACGAAAGCTACCGCCGGCTGCGCGATCGCCTGCTCGGCGATGGCCCCCTGCCGGTCTTGACGGGATTCACCGGCGCCACGCCCGAAGGCCAAACGACCACCCTCGGCCGCGGCGGTTCGGACTACACCGGCGCCCTGGTGGGCGCCGCCCTCAGCGCCCGGGCCATCGAGCTCTGGACCGACGTCTCCGGGGTGATGACGGCGGACCCGAGGGTCATCGCCGACGCCTTCGTCCAGGAACATCTCTCCTACGCCGAGCTCATGGAGCTCTCCCACTTCGGCGCCAAGGTGGTCTACGCGCCGAGCGTGCATCCGGCGCGCCAAGCGGGCATTCCCCTGCTGATCAAAAACACCTTCTCCCCCGACGACCCGGGAACCGTGGTCACAGACGCCGCCCCGGCCTCCGACGCGCCGATCCGCGGTATCACCTCGATCCGCTCCGTGGCCCTGGTCCGCCTCGAAGGTGACGGCATGGTCGGCGTGCCGGGCATCGCGGAGCGACTCTTCGGCGCCCTCGCGCAGCGCCGGATTTCAGTGATCTTGATCAGCCAGAGCAGCTCCGAGCACTCCATCTGCTTCGCCGTCTCGGGCGACGACGCCAAGGCGGTCGAGAAGGCGGTGAACCGAGCCTTCCGCGACGAGCAGCAGCGCGGCGAAATCGACCCGGTCATCGTCGAGGCCGCGCACACCGTGGTGGCGGTGGTCGGCGAGCAGATGGCCCTCCAGCCGGGCATCGCCGGCCTCATTTTTGGCGTGCTCGGCGACCACGGCGTCAACGTGCGGGCGATCGCCCAGGGCAGTTCCGAGCTCAATATTTCCTTCGTCGTCGACGGCGCCCAAGAAATCGACGCGGTGCAGGCGATCCACGGTGCGTTCTTCCACCGCCGGTCCCGACTCAACGTCGCCCTCGCCGGGGTGGGTCGGGTCGGCGAAGAGCTCCTGCGCCAGCTCGGCGACGCGCAGTCCGCGCTCTCGGACCGCGGCGTCGACCTCCGCCTGCGCGCCGTCGCCCGGTCGAGCCGGTTCTTGGAAGCCCGCGACGGACTCGACGTCGCCGACGCGATGACCCAGCTCGACGCCGGACCCGAAACAGATGCCGCCGAGACGCTACTCCAAAGGCTCGCCGAGCCTGCCCCCGGCGCCACGGTCTTCATCGACGCCACCGCCAGTGACTCGACCCAGGCCCTCTACGGGCCGCTGCTCGAACGCGGCGTGCACGTCGTCGCGGCCAATAAAAAGCCGTTCACCGGCAGCCTCGAAAGCTACCGGGCGCTGCTCGACGCCGCTCGACGCGGCGGCGCCTCCCTGCGCTTCGAGACCACCGCCGGCGCCGGCCTGCCGGTGCTCTCGACCCTCCAGGCCCAGCTCGCGACCGGCGACGCGCTCGAGAAGCTCGACGGCGTGCTCTCCGGCACCTTGAACGCGGTGCTCGACCGCCTCGGCCCGGACAAGCCGCTGAGCGTCGCCGTGCGCGAGGCCTATGACGAAGGTCTCACCGAGCCCCACCCCTTCGACGACCTGTCGGGCGCCGACGTGCAGCGCAAGCTGTGCATTCTCGCCCGCCTGGCCGGACGCGGGCTCGAGCTCGGGGATATCGACGTCGAGCCCCTGGTGCCGGTCGAGTTCGGTGAGCTGGATCTCGATGACTTCTGGCGGCGACTGCCCGAGCTCGACGCCGATTTCGAGCGGCGGCGCCTCGCCGCCGAGGCGCAAGGCGAGCGGCTACGCTACGTCGCGAGCCTCGACGCCGACGGCGCCCGGGTCGGCACCGTCGCCGTCGACGCCGAGCACCCGGCTTACGCCCTCGCCGGCCCAGACAATCTCGTGGCGTTCTCGACCCGCCGCTACGCGGTGTCGCCGCTGGTGGTCCGAGGCCCCGGCGCCGGACCGGCGGTCACCGCCGCCGGTCTCTTCGCCGACGTGCTGGCCGCCGGACTCGACAGGATGCCGCGCCTAGACCCTTGAGCGAAGAGCCCGAGATTCCTGCGACGCCATACCGTTCGTAAACCAGACCGTAAGCTGTTGACGGAGCGGAGACGCATAGAATCTGCCGAGTCTTAATCCACCGATTCCCCGAGGCTTGTCATGTCCGCAGATCCGTCCGATCGTCGTATCCCCGTCGCCGTCCTGGGAGCCACCGGCAGCGTCGGCCAGCGCTTCGTCAGCCTGCTCGCCGACCACCCCTGGTTCCGCCTCGCCGAGCTCACCGCGTCCGAACGCTCCGCCGGCAAAACCTATCGCGATGCCACCGCCTGGCACCAAGAGACGCCGATGCCGGACGCGGTCCGCGACATGACCGTGCTGCCCACCGACCCGGAGGGCCAGCCGCTCACGAGTACGCTGCTCTTTTCCGCCCTCGACGCCTCGGCCGCCGACCGGGTCGAGATGCCCTTCACCCGGGCCGGCCACTACGTCTGCTCCAACGCCCGCAGCCACCGTATGGACTCGGACGTGCCTTTGATGGTGCCGGAGGTCAACCCGGACCACCTCGCTCTGCTCGATGCCCAGGACTTCGGCGGCGGTCGGCTGATGACCAACCCCAACTGCTCGACCATCGGCCTCACCCTGGCCCTCAAACCGCTCGCCGCGGCCTTCGGCATCGAAGCGGTCTCGGTCGTGACCCTGCAGGCCGCCTCCGGGGCCGGGATTCCGGGGGTGCCGAGCCTGTCCCTGATCGACAATATCGTGCCCCACATCGGCGGCGAGGAAGAGAAGCTCGAGCGGGAGACCCAGAAGATCCTCGGAACCGCCGCGGCGTCGGCGATCGAGCCGGCGCAATTCGTGGTCAGCGCCACCTGCACCCGAGTGCCGGTGATCGACGGTCATACGCTGTGCGTCAGCGTGCGGCTCGACACCATGGCGGACTTCGACGAAGTCATCGCCCAGCTGCAGGGTTTTACCGGCGAGCCCCAGGCGCTCGGGCTGCCGTCGGCGCCGGCCGCGCCGCTCGTGTTTCACGACGCCCCGGACCGTCCCCAGCCCCGCCTCGACCGCGGCGCCGGAAGCGGCATGGCGGCTTCGGTCGGTCGGCTTCGGACGTGCCGTCTGCTCGACTACAAATTCGTCGCCCTGTCCCACAACACCCTCCGCGGCGCCGCCGGCGGATCGATTTTGGTCGCCGAGCTCGCCCTCGCCCAGGGCCGTCTACCGGGTCTGCACATCCCGCAATGACGCTGCGCACGGTCGCCCTCGTCGACGGCTGCAGGACGCCTTTCCAGAAAGCGTCGACGGGCTTCGCCGACCTCATGTCGTACCAGCTCGCCGCCACCACCGTGCGCGGGCTCCTGCGCCGCACAAAGCTGCCGACCGACGCCGTCGATCGCGTGATCTTCGGCGCCACGGTCTCCAATCCGCAGACGACCAACGTCGCCCGCGAAGCGGCGATCGCCGCCGGTCTACCCGACACGGTGCCGTCGATCACCGTCACCGCCGCCGGCGCTTCGGCCACCGTCGCCGTCGCCCAGGGGGCCGACCTGATCGCCACCGGCCAGGCCGACGTCGTCATCGCCGGCGGCACGGACTGCATCTCCGATCCCCCCATCGGCTACAGCCGCGCCATGCGCAGCAAGCTGCTCCGGGCCCGACGGCTCAAGACCCTCGGGCAGAAACTACGATTCGCCCTCAGCCTCCGGCCGTGGGATTTCCTCCCCGAACGTGTCGAGGTCCGGGAGTTCTCCACCGGCGAGACCATGGGCGAATACACCGAAGGCCTGGCCCGCCGCCTCGAAATTTCCCGGGCGGACCAGGACGCCTACGCCGCGAGTTCCCACCGCCGCGCCGCCGCCGCCCGAGATCACCTCCAAGAAGAGATCGAGCCCGTGGCCGTCAACGGCCAACGGGTCAGCGACGACAACGGCGTCCGCCCCCGGACCGACCCGGCGGACCTCGCCCGCCTGCGCCCCTCCTTCGCCCGGCGCGGCACCCTGACCGCGGGCAATTCTTCTTTCCTCACAGACGGCGCCGCCTCGGTCCTGCTCATGGACGTCGACCGTGCCCGCACCCTCGGACTGCCGATCCGCGCCCTGCTGCGCGCCCACTCTTTCGTCGCCTGCGGCGTCCGAGACGAGCTGCTGCTCGGTCCGCTCTTCGCCATGCCCCCCGCACTCGACCGGGCCGGGCTGCGCTGGGAAGACCTCGACGTCTTCGAAATCCACGAAGCCTTCGCCGCCCAGATTTTGGCCGTCCTGCGACTCGCCGACACCCCGGAGTGGACCCGGGAACACCTCGGCCGCGCCCTCGGGCCGATCCCGGCGGACAGGCTCAACGCCTGGGGCGGTTCACTCGCGATCGGCAATCCGTTTGCCCCCAACGGCACCCGCTTGCTGACCACCGCCATGCACCGTCTCCACGTTGAAGATCGTCGATACGCCATAGTCGCCACCTGCGCCGGCGGCGCCCTCGGCCACGCCCTCATTCTCGAACGCGCTTAAAGACCCGCCGGGCCGATTGCTAAAATGGTTCGGATATGGCCACGCACCCCTCCGATCGGTCGCCGTCTCCGGATCTAGAACCCGCCACCCCCCGGGACGATATCGCCCGCGGGCCCGTCGACGACCGGCCACTCGCCCGCCGGCGGCCGCCGAGCGGCGCCGCCGGACTCAAGGCCGTCGCCGTCGCCCTGGAGCATATGGATCGCGAAGGCTACGGCCCGGTCAAAGCCACCCACATGCTCTCGCGCATGAACCAGAAAGACGGCTTCGACTGCCCGGGCTGCGCCTGGCCAGATCCGGACGACCGCCGGTCGATGCTGGCGGAGTACTGCGAGAACGGCGCCAAGGCGCTGGCCGAAGAGGCCACCCGCAAGCGCTGCGACCCCGAGTTCTTCCGCCGCCACTCGGTGGCCGAGCTGGGTTCCTGGACCGACTTTGAGCTCGGCCAGGCCGGACGCCTCACCCATCCGATGGTGCTGCGCCCGAACGCCACCCACTACGAGCCGATCGACTGGGACGACGCCTTCACGACCGTCGCCGACCACCTCCAGGTCCTCGATTCGCCGGACCGGGCGCTCTTCTACACCTCCGGCCGCACGAGCAACGAAGCGGCATTCCTCTACCAGCTCTTCGTCCGGCAATTCGGCACCAACAACCTGCCGGACTGCTCGAATATGTGCCATGAGTCGAGCGGCGTCGGCCTCGCCGAGACCGTGGGCATCGGCAAGGGTTCGGTGACCCTCGAGGACCTCGAGATCGCCGATCTGATCGTGGTCATGGGCCAGAACCCCGGCACGAATCACCCGCGGATGCTGAGCTCCCTGCAACTCGCCAAGCGACGGGGCGCGAAGATCGTCGCCGTCAATCCCCTCAAGGAAGCGGGCCTGCAGCGCTTCCAGCATCCCCAGTCCCCCCGAGACCTGCTCTTCGGCGGCACCGCCCTCGCCGACCTTTACCTGCAAGTCCAGATCAACGGCGACGTCGCTTTCTTGAAGGCCGCGATGTGCGAGCTCCTGCGCCGCGAGCGGACAAAGCCGGGGAGCATTTTCGACCGGAAGTTCATTGAGGACCATACCGACGGTGTCGACGCCCTGCTCGAGCACCTCGGTGAGCAAGACGTCGACCAGCTGGTGGCCGCTTCGGGCTTGAAGGCCAAAGAAATCCGCGCCTTTTGCGATTTGGTGGCCGCCCGCCCGAAGATGATCGTGTGTTGGGCCATGGGCCTGACCCAGCACGAAAACGGGGTTCACAACATCCGGGAAATCGTCAACCTGCTCTTGCTCCGCGGAGCGATCGGTAAGCCCGGCGCCGGCACCTGTCCGGTGCGCGGCCACAGCAATGTGCAAGGGGACCGCACCATGGGCATCTGGGAGTCGCCGCCCGAAGACTTCTTGCGGCGACTCGAGGACGAGTTCGACTTCCGGGCCCCCCGCAAGCACGGCCATTCGGTCGTGCACGCCATCGAAGCGATGCGCGACGGGGAAGCCAACGTCTTCTTCGCCATGGGGGGCAATTTCGTCTCCGCGGCGCCGGACACCGACCTCACCGCCGCGGCGCTGCGGCGGATGGACCTGACCGCCCACGTTTCCACCAAGCTCAACCGCAGTCACCTCGTGCACGGCCGGACGGCCCTGATTCTGCCCTGCCTCGGACGCTCCGAGCGGGATGCCCAGGCCGCGGGGTTTCAATTCGTCAGCGTCGAGAACTCCATGGGCGTGGTCCACCGGTCCGAGGGGGATCTCAAACCGGCAAGCCGTCACCTGCGCAGCGAACCCCAAATCGTCGCCGGCCTGGCCACGGCGGTGCTCGGCGACGCGACCGCTGTCGACTGGGGTGGCCTGGCCGACGATTACTCGAAGATTCGGGACAAAATTGAAGCGGTGATCCCGGGCTTCGAGCGCTATAACGAGAGGGTCGCCAAGCCCGGCGGCTTCTACCTGCCGAACGGCGCTCGCGAGCGTCGGTGGAAGACCGACAGCGGCCGCGCCCACTTCACCGTCAACCCGGTCCCGCGCCACGAGCACGAGCCCGGCGTTCTGCGGATGATGACGATCCGCACCCACGACCAGTTCAACACCACGGTTTATGGCCTTAACGACCGGTACCGCGGCTTCGGCGGCTCCCGGCGCCTGGTGATGATGAACCCCGCCGACCTCAAGGAGCGGGGACTGAGGGCGGAACAAGCCGTGGATCTGGTCGGCGTCGGCCCCGCCGAAGGACGCGTGGCGGAGCACTTCCTCGCCGTCCCGTACGACATCCCGCGGGGCTCGGTCGCCACCTACTTCCCGGAGGCGAACGTGCTCGTACCGATCCACCTGCGCGCCGACCGGTCCCACACGCCGGCGTCCAAATTCGTACCCATCCGCGTTGAGCCCCGCCGTAGCTCTTCTCCGGCGTAGGGTCGGGGCTTGCCCCCGACCGCGCCATCGCAACGCCGACTAGATGCACAGGAAGCCAAATCGAACGCAGGTCTTCTCCGGAGTCGTTCCAGAACCGCCGCCGAGCCTGCGGATCACACGGGGTGAAGCGACCGAGTCCTGAGTCTCGCTCAGTGGCGGGACTTGTCCCCGCCTCCGCGAGGAGGAGCAGAGCTCCTTTGGCGATGGTGAACTAGCCCATGAACTCCATCGAGGAGTTGAACTCTAGTCTCTTCGCGGCGGGCTGGGACAAGCCCAGCCCCTACGCCGGAGGAACCTGCTTTCGCTCTTCATCTTGGTGCGTCGACACTGCATCGACGCCGCAAGAGGCAGATTCCGGAGTCGTTCCAACACCGCCGCCAAGCCTACGGATCAGACGGGTTGAAACGACCGAATCGCGAGTTTCAAGTCAGGGCCGGGCTTGCCCCCAGCCGCGCGAAAAGCAGCGACCGCCAGATGAACAGGACACCGAACCCAAAGCAGGTTACCTCCGGGGTAGGGTCGGGGCTTGCCCCCGACCGCGCGAAAGCAGCGACCGCCAGATGAACAGGACACCGAATCCAAGGCCGGCTCCCTCCGGAGTCGGGCCGGGGCTTGCCCCCGGCCGCGCGAAAAGCAGCGATCGCCAGATGAACAGGACACCGAATCCAAAGCAGGTCCCCTCCGGGGTAGGGTCGGGGCTTACCCCCGACCGCGCAAGAGCAGCGACCGCCAGATGCAAAGGACACCGAATCCAAAGCAGATTCCCTCCGGGGTAGGGTCGGGGCTTGCCCCCGACCGCGCA
>JBCDKB010000387.1:0-8578 GCA_038747035.1 Acidobacteriota bacterium
GCAACCCCAGGCTCCGAGCACCAGAGCCCCGTGGCCGAAGTGGGCCGCGATGTCGAGGATGCGCCCCCAGCGCCGGCGCAGGGCCCCGGCGCCCAACGCCGGCGCGATCGCGCGCAACGCGCCTGACGACGCCCGGCACATCGCCGAGACCCTGCGCCGGCGCTGGGGGCGCATCCTCGACATCGCGGCCCACTTCGGCCACGGGGCTCTGGTGCTCGGAGCCTGGGGTTGCGGCGCCTTCCGCAACGATCCGACCGTCGTCGCCGAAGCGGCCCGGGCAGCGATCGCCGGCGCCGCCGCGCCGCCGCGGCATCTCGTGTTCGCGATCCCCAACCGCGGCAAGATCGGCCGCGCCAACTTCGCGGCCTTCCATGCCGTCTTCCAAGACGCCGCGGCCCCGGACGCTTCCGCGTAGATCCCCGCCCCTTCGATCTCGGGCCGTCTCCGAAGGCGGCGATCTGCGCCGGGCCGCTAAACTAAGGACCGTGCCCGACTACGACGAATCGACGGTCGCGCCGAAAGCTCGACGGCCCGGACTCGGCCGATCCGGGCGTCGGGCGCAACCCTTGCCGTGCCTGACGATCCTGGCGCACCCCGACGCCGGGCGGATCGGTGACCGGGCGATCCTCGGCGAGCTGGTCGTCGGCCACCCGTGCGAGCTCGCCCGGCACCGCCCCGACTTTGTGGCCCCGGGGGCCATGGCGGGCCGGCCGCTGGCCGATCGCTACCTCAGTCGTCGGCCCCTGTTGCTCGAACCTGCAACCGACGGCTGGCGCCTCGACGCGACGTCAACATCCACGCCGGTACGCGTCGACGGCGAGCACGTGCGGGGAGCTCGGCACCTCGACTCCGCCGCCCTCGAACGGGGCCTCGTGCTCGAGCTCGCCGACCGCATCGTCCTGCTCTTGCACCTCTCGACGCCGTCTGCGGAACCCGACGTCGCCGTCGAGGGTCTGGTCGGCCACAGCGACGCCGCGGTGGAATTGCGCCGAGAAATCCGCCGGGTCGCCGAGCTCGACGTCGGGGTCCTGCTACGCGGCGAGACCGGCGCCGGCAAAGAGGTCGTCGCCAGTGCGCTGCACTCCCTCAGCCGGCACGCGTCGGGGCCGTTTGTCGCGGTGAACCTCGGCGCCCTGCCGCCGTCCCTGGCCGCCGCCGAGCTCTTCGGCGCCGAGCGCGGCGCGTTCACCGGCGCCGGCGCGGCGCGGGACGGCTGCTTTACCCGCGCCGACGGCGGCACCCTCTTCCTCGACGAAATCGGCGAGGCGCCGACCGAGGTCCAGGTGTCGATGCTTCGCACCTTAGAGACCGGCGAAGTGTGGCCCTTGGGGGCGTCCAAACCGAGGCGAGTCCAGGTCCGCACCGTCGCCGCCACCGACGCCGACCTCGAAGCCCGCATCGCCGACGGTGCGTTCAAGGCGCCGCTGCTCCACCGCCTCGCGGGTTACGAAATCTTGCTGCCGCCCCTTCGCGGGCGCCGGGACGATGTCGGGCGACTCCTGCTGCATTTCTTCCGCGAGCGGGCCCGCGCCCTCGACGAGAATCCGTTCGGTGACGGCGCCGAGCCGTGGATCGACTGCGGCTTGGTCCAGCGCCTCGCGGCCCATCCGTGGCCGGGCAACGTCCGCCAGCTGCGCAACGTCGCCGGCCAGCTGGTGATCGGTAACCGGGGACGAACGCCGATGAGCTCGGTGCCGGCGGTGAGTCGCCTGCTCGACGCGGCGGAAGATCCGAAGGTTGACGACACAACGCCCGCCACGGGCCCGCCCCAGGGGTCGCCCCGGACTCCGCCCCAGGTGGCCCGCAAGCCCGCCGACATCGACGACGACGAGATCCTCGAGACCCTTCGCCGACGGCGGTTCGAGGTCAAAGCCGCGGCCCAGAGTCTCGGCATTTCGCGCGCCGCGCTTTATCTCTGGATCGAACAAAGCGCGCGGGTCAAGACGGCCGGTCAACTGGACGCCGAAGCCATCCGGCGGGCCCACTCGGAGCTCGCCGGCGACTTGACGGCGATGGCGAAGCGGCTCGAGGTTTCCCGCTTCTCCCTTCGCCGCCGGCTTCGGGAACTGGGGCTTTGAGCGACGCCGCGCCGGGTCCGAACATGGAGCGCGACGTCGCCCCCTACCGCCTGCTCGAACAGATCGGCAGCGGCGGCATGGGCGAGGTCTTCAAAGCCGACGACCGTCGACTCGGGCGGCGGGTCGCCATCAAGCGCATCCGCCCGGACCGCAGGCAGGGCCGGGACATCACCGAACGCCTCCGGCGCGAAGCCCGCTTCGCCGCTGGCCTCAACCACCCGGCGATCGTCCAGGTCTTCGACGTGCTGGAGCGGGATCCGTCCCTCTACCTGGTGATGGAATGGGTCGACGGCGAAAACCTCGGCCGGCGCCTGCGCCGAGATGGCCCGCTCCCGATCTTCGACGCGATCGACATCGCGCAGCAGGTCGCCGCGGGACTCGACGCCGCCCACCGCCGCGGCATCGTCCACCGCGACCTCAAGGTCGAGAACGTTCTGGTCGATAAGGCCGGGCGGGCGAAGATCACGGACTTCGGCATCGCCAAGCGACTCACCTCCGGCGGCGGCGATACGTCCATCGACGAGACCTTGACCGACGGTGAAGGCGTCTTCGGTACCTTTCGCACCTTGGCCCCGGAACGGGCCCTCGGCGAGCCCGCGAGCCCCAGCTCCGACCTTTTCTCACTCGGCGTCCTGCTCTATGAAGTGCTCACCGGCGCCTCGCCCTTCGGCGACGCCAATACAGTGGCGACCCTCCACCGCATCGTCGACGGTCAGCCGACGCCGCTTCTCGACCTGCGGGATGACGTGCCCGCGGAGCTCGCGGCCCTGGTCAACCGGCTGCTCCACAAGGAGCCGGCGCTGCGCCCGAGGACCGCCCGCGAAGTCGAGCTCGACCTCGCGGGCGTCGCCGGCGAACGGCGTGGATCGTCGACCCCGGGGTCGGGACACACGCCGCCGCGCGGACCCGGCCTCAACGATCCGACCGCGCTGGCGCCCGCACCGCCGATCGCGACTTCGCCGACCGCCCCCGCCGCCGCGTCCCCCGAGGCCAGGACGCGCCCGGGGACCGCCACGGAACCCGCCCCGAGTCCGCAGCCGCCGCGCCGGCGATGGATCGCCACCGTAGGGGCCACGCTGGCCGCTGCCGTCGCCCTCGGGCTCTGGACGTGGGGTCCATGGCGGGGAAGCGCCCCCGACGTCATCGATCTCGCCGGCGCCGCGGGCATCGCGCAGGCCGACTCGACGGAAGCCGTGCTCACCGCGGCGCCGACCTATGTCACGGCGGCGCGGCCGACCGTGCGCGCCCAGCCCGGGCGCCCCGGCGCCCCCGGCGACGCCCCGCCGCCGGCGGCGCTGCTATTCGGCGACGCGGTGCGGGTCGGCGTCGTGCGCACGCTCATCGGCCTCGAAACCCTCTCCCCGAAAGCCACCACCGACCGCGACGACCGCGCCGGCGACCCGCTGGACGTCGGCCGGGCGGTGGCGGCGGACGAGGTCATCACCGCCGATGTCTTCTGGGAATCTGAAACCGCCCGGGTCACCCTCAGCCGACTTCGGGTGTCGGACGGCGTCGTGCTGTGGAGTGACGCCTTCGAGGCCTTCACCGAAGACCTGACGCTCACCCTGCGGGCGGTCCATAGCCTGATGCGGGCCGCCTACCCGGATCGGCTGCCGCGGGCGACGATGCCCGGGGTCGACGTGTCGCCGGCGGACCTGCGCCGATTCCTCGAGCTGCGTCGGCGCTTCGCGGCGCGCGCCGACCCCGCCGGCGCCGACACCCTGGCCGACCTCCAGGCCCTGCGCGCGACCTCGCCGGACTTCGTCGACATCGACCTGCAGATCGCCGAGGTCGCCCTTTATCGTTTCTATGACTCCCGCGATCCCCAGCACCTGGAGACCGCGGAGCGCTCCATGGAGCGGGCCGGTCGCCTGGCCGCCGGCGATCCCCGGGTGCTCCGCCATCGCTTCTACGTCGACCTCGAAGCCGGGCGCCTCGACGACGCCCGGGCCACCCTCGACCGCATGGCGGACCTGATGCCCGGGGATCTGCAGCTCGAGGAGCTCCGGTCCCGCCTCCTGAGACGCCGCGGCCAGGCCTCCGAAGCCCTCGGGCTGCTCCGACGCGTGACCGACCGCCGACCGTCGGTCAAGCGCCTCGTGTCCTTGGCCCGGCTCGAAATCGACCTCGGCGAGATCCCCGAGGCCCGGCGCCACCTGCGGGACGCCATGGCGCGTTCGCCGGAGTCCTTCGAGGCCCTCTCCCTGCTCGCCCAGCTGGAGCTCACCGTCGGCGATCCGATGGCGGCCGCCGGGCTCTACGGCCAGCTCGTGGACCGCGTCGGCGGTACCTCGGAGCTCTCGAACCTCGGCCTCGCGACGATGCTGCTCGGCCGGTACGAAGCCGCCGCGGAACACTTCGCCCGCGCCGTCGAGATCGAGCCGCGCAATCCGTTCTTTCTCCTAAACCTCGCCGACGCCCTGTGGCTCGCCGACGACCGCCCGGCGGCCCTCGCCCACTACCGGGGGGTCGTCCACCGGATCGAGCAAGACATCGCCGCCGACCGGCCGCAGTTCTTGACCGTCAAGGCCCAAGCCCTCGCCCACCTCGGCCAGTCCACCCGGGCCGTCGCGACGCTCCAGCAGGCCCTCGCCCGGGCCCCCGAAAGCGGCAGCGTCGCCTACGAGGCGGCCCTGGTCTACGCGCTGATCGGCGAAGACACCTCGGCCCTGGTGCAGGCCGAGGCGGCGCTCCGGCGGGGCGTCGAGCCGCGCTGGTTCAGCTTTCCGTGGTTCGACGCCCTGCGCGAGCGGATCGAGTTCTCGGCATTGATGGGCGGCTGAATTCCGGGATCCCGCGCCTAGGGTCTCCGGACCGGTCAGGTCATATCGGGCGGCGGGTCCGGATTGTTGACGATCGTCGGATCGATCCTGACTTCCGGGGCCTGGGCGCTGTCTGAGATCAGAAGAAATTGCGCGGAGGAGCGACGTTCGTCGGGGAGCGCAATGATGAAGACCACCGCGTTCTGCTCCGTATTCAATTCGACAGTCTTTACATATTTGGGCTGCCGCCGCGGGCTTTCCCACTGCACCGGACCCACGGCGCCGCCGCGAAATCGGAAGCCCAGGGCTACGAAGATCACCTGGTAGAGAAAGGGATAGCCGAAGTTCTCGCCCCAGGGGGCCACCGTCAACGTCGTTTCCTTGGCGTTGAATTCGAAGACTCCAGGGTTTGAATTGTCGATCTCCACAAACCTGACCTCGCCATGCTCGAATTCGACGCCGAGTTGGATGATGGGGCTGTCCAGCGGCGGGATATCAACTGTCAGGGTCTCGTTAAGGGGCATGGCGAAGTCTCCTTGGGGTGAGCCAGGGCTCTCGGATGGTGGCCGCGATCCCGATCGTCGAGCTCCCGGGCGAACCTGCGATAGACCGGGACGGTCGCGTCGAGCGGGCCCTCGGAGGCGCTCCGAAAGGAGCTCCTCCAGGCGTTTCATCAAGCTGTCCTAGAACGGTAGCAGGATCCGTGCCGCCGCCAGGATCAACGCCCGTATCCGGGCCGCATCGGCGCAAGACCGACCGCGGGCGGGGCCCGGGATGCCGAGCCGCCGCGTTGACCAAAGGCAGGTGGCCGAGCACCGCCCGACCTGAGCGAGGCCCTGACGTGTCAATGCCATGTCAGCGCCGCGTTAGAACGCGTCGAGGGCCCCCGTTGCGGCGAGCTTGTGCGTCGAAGCGGGAACGGTTTCCGCGAAAAAGTCGCAGATCCTCGGCCTTTTCGCGACCCCGCGGACCCTGGCACAGCGGTTGCTCTATGTCGGCGGTGACCCGAGCCGGTCTGCCCACAGACCCCTCACAGCCAACCGCCCCACCCGGGCCTTCAGGAAAAGGGACCGCCATGATCGACATCACCCGAGCAGAAATCATCCACTTCGGAGACGGCCAGCAGGTCACCGTCTACGACGACTTCGAAGACGCCAACCTCAAGTACATCGTGCCGTCGCCGCGATTCGCTTACCAGGAGGTGGACAACGAGCTCCGGCCGGTCTTTTCGCTGCTGGAGTACACCGTCGAGGGCGGCGCGCGACGCGGCACCCTGGCCTTCAGCGTGGAGCTCTATATCTCCGAGGCCGCCCGGCTGGCCGTCGTCGAGCGCTTCCCGGACGCGCGATTCGGCCAGCTCAGCTGGCTCGAGGCGGACGTATTCCTGGAGTTCCGGGTCCGTGAAGACGAAGAAATCCGCGTCTTCGCCGCGAGCCCGAGCCTCGCCGGCTCCAACCAGGCGACCTACTTGCTCAGCCTCGAATCCGCCGCCGACCTCGACTTCATCATCGCCAACTTCGGCCCTGGCGCTCCGGACATCTCCCAGCTGAAGCTGAGCTATGACGTCACCACCGCAACCAAGCTCCGCGCGGTGACGGCGACGGTGGAATTCAACGCTGAGCGGGCCCTCGAATACGAGCGCACCGTGGACGTCGAGAAGAATATGTGGGGCGCGGTCACGAGTCGCAAGGAGACCATCCGCCAGAATCTCAAGGCCTCCGAATCGGGCAAAACCCTGATCGACTACAACATCCCGAATCCCAGTGAGCCCCTGCAGCAACGGGTCGAAAACTGGGCCTTCACGACGCTTGAAGGTCTGGTGCAACGGGCGGTCGACGAAGCCGCCGAACGCCTCGGCCCGGGCAACGCCGACCAGCTGAGCGCGACCTTCCTGGCTTCTTTCTCCCGCAGCTTCGAAGAGAACCAGGTCATCGAATGGGTGATCGCGCCGGAGACGCTGCTGCCGGCGGCGGAAATCCGCGATCGCTGGGACCAGCACCACCAGCAGGTCGACTTCCGCAACCTCGTGACGTCCTTCACCCTGCTCGGAGCGCTCGCGGACGCGGGTATTGACCGCGTCGACCTGACGGTGACCTACGGCGACATCATCGAATCCTTCCGCTTCGAGGAAGGCACCGAAGACTCGGTGATCTTCCGGGCCGACGGGCGACGCGACGGGGAGGGCCATTTCGACCCCAATTTCAGCTACGACTACACGGTCTTTTTCAACGACGGCCGGACCTTCCAGCTCGAAAAGCCCGTCTCGACGGCGAATACGCAAAACACCCTCAACCTCGCCGACCTAGGCGTCGTCCGGGTGTCGATCGACGGCCGCAATCTCAACTGGGACGAGCTCGATCAGGTCACCGTCGGTTTCTTTTTCCAGCCCCCGGCGGCGCTTCCGCCCATCAACGAGACGAAATTCCTCAAGCGCGGCGAGCCGATCGTGGCGTTCGATAGCCAGCACATGATGCGCATTTCGAATTTCGCCTTCAACTACCAGCTGGCCTTCCGCCTCAAGGACGGGACCCTCTACCGGCAGTCGCCGATTCGCCTCGCCGGCGCGTCCGCCAACCGCCCCGTGCGCCTGGAGGACCCGCTCCAGGAAACGGTCTACACCGTGGCCGTGAATAACGTCGAAGGCGGGCCCCAGGTCACCCGGGCGCTGCTCACCGGCACCTACGAAGACCCGATCAACGGCTTCCACTTCCAGCGTCCGATGAACTTCTCCACGGACGGCCAGGAGTACGTCCAGCACGACGTCTCGCTGCGGACGGTGGCGAATCCGAACGCGTCGTTCCTGCGCATCAACGGCCGCCTGCTGATGGCGGGGGCGCCGGTCCAGCCCTTGAATGACATCTACATTTCGGGACAGGACACGTTCCTTCTGCTCAATTCAGACCAGCGGCCGTTCTCGATCAAATTCGATCCCTTCCAGGTCGACTGGCAGGGCGGCGTCTCCCGCGTGCAGGTGGACGTCTTCAACGCCGTCGAGAGGGGGGGCGGGAAGTTCGAGCGGGGCCTTTTCTCCCGGTCGATCACCTTCGCCGCCGTCCAAGACGTCGACGGAGCGGCGGCGCTCGAAATCCCGACGCCGCCGCAATTCTTCAGCTTCGACTTCGACCTCGAAGCCCAGCCGATCTACGTCTACCAGGTGACCTACTTCCACGTCGACGGCCCCCCGACCTTCACCGATGAGACCACCGCCGACCGCGGCACCGTGGTCCTGCCGAAGGACGGCCATAGTCAGGCCCCGGTCCAGCACCTGGTCCGTGAAGCCACCGACATCGACACCATCCGCCGCGTGGCGGCCTAAAGGTCGGAGGTCGAACCGATGAGCACCCCCGTCTTGAAAGCGGCGCTCGGCCCCCGGGGCTCGGGCGCGCCCGCGGCGGCGTCTATCCACGCCGTCTTGGTCGACCCGGAGAGCGCCGAGTTCAGCGAGGTGTTCTTTCGGCTCGACCGGGGGACCCCGGCCTTCGCCTGGTCCCCCGGCCTTCCCCACCCTCCGTCCGCACAGTCCAGGGTCCGGGTCCTCGCGACCGTCACCGAAGACTCGGGCGCGGTGTCGACGCCGCCGCCGGCGGTCTTCGCCGTCGGCGCCGAGTGGCGGCTGGAGCGAAGGCAGCCGCGCACGGTGTGGGCGCTCGGCGGAGGCCTCCGGTGGAGCGAGCGCGGCCGGGGGGCGGTGCGGGGGGGGGCCGCCCGGGGGGGCGGGCGCCCCCACTCCCCCCCCCC
>JBCDKB010000388.1:0-8570 GCA_038747035.1 Acidobacteriota bacterium
GTCGGCGCCGGCAAGGCGGAGGGGGCTACCGACGCGGGCAATCTGCTCAAGCCCATGCTCGCCCGCGGCGAGCTCCACTGCCTCGGCGGCACGACCCTCGACGAGTACCGCAAGCACATCGAGAAGGACGCGGCGCTAGAGCGTCGGTTCCAGCCGGTGATGGTGGAAGCGCCGAGTGTCGAGGACACGATTTCGATCCTGCGCGGCCTGCGCGAACGCTTCGAAGTCCACCACGGCGTGCGCATCCAGGACAACGCCCTGGTGGCGGCGACGACGCTCTCCCACCGCTACATCAGCGACCGCTTCTTGCCGGATAAGGCCATCGACCTGATGGACGAGGCGTCCGCCATGGTGCGCACCGAAATCGACTCGATGCCCGCCGAGCTCGACGCGGTGACGCGCCGGGTGATGCAGCTCGAGATCGAGGAGTCCGCCCTCAAGAAGGAAAAAGACAAAGCGTCGAAGCAGCGCCTCAAGACGCTGCGCGGCGAGCTCGCCGACCTGCGCAACCAGCACGACGCCATGCGCGACCGCTGGGAGGCGGAAAAAGGTGCCATCGACGCCGTACGCGGCCTGCGGGAAGAGATCGAAAAGGTCCGGCATGACATCGAAGCCGCCACCCGCGGCAACGACTTGAACCGCGCCGCCGAGCTGCAATACGGCCGTCTCCCGGAGCTCGAGCAAGACCTCGCCGCCCGCGAGGCGAAGCTCGAAGCCGAGCAGCAGAGCGGCGAAACGCTGCTGCGTGAGGAGGTCACGGAGGCCGAGATCGCCGATATCGTCTCGAAGTGGACGGGCATCCCGGTCACGCGCCTGGTGGAGGGCGAACGCGACAAGCTGCTGCGCCTCGATGAGGTCCTGCACCGCCGGGTCATCGGCCAAGACGAAGCGGTCCAGCTGGTGGCCGACGCGGTGATCCGCGCGCGCTCCGGCATCAAGGACCCGAGACGACCCATCGGCTCGTTCCTCTTCCTCGGCCCGACCGGCGTCGGCAAGACCGAGCTCGCCAAGACGCTGGCCGAGGCGATGTTCGACAGCGAAGAAAACCTGGTGCGCATCGACATGTCCGAGTACATGGAGAAGCACGCCGTCTCCCGCCTCGTCGGCGCGCCCCCGGGCTACGTCGGCTACGACGACGGCGGCCAGCTCACCGAGGCGGTGCGCCGCAAGCCATACTCCGTGCTGCTCTTCGACGAGATCGAAAAGGCCCATCCGGACGTCTTCAACGTGCTGCTCCAGCTGCTGGACGACGGTCGCCTCACCGACTCCCAAGGCCGCACCGTGGACTTCAAAAACACGGTGGTCATCATGACCTCCAATATCGGGTCGCCGTATCTGGTCGACGGCGTGACCCCCGACGGCGAGATCGGCGACGCCTCCCGGGCGGCGGTGATGAACGAGCTCCGGGGCCACTTCCGGCCGGAATTCCTCAACCGCATCGATGACGTGGTGCTCTTCGGCCCACTGCGCCTGGCGGAGATCCAGCAGATCGTCGTCCTGATGCTCGACGACCTGCGCCGTCGCCTCGCCGACCGGCGGGTGGGCCTCGAGCTCAGCGACGCGGCCCGGGAATTCGTCGCCCGCGAGGGCTACGACCCCACCTACGGCGCCCGTCCGCTCAAGCGCTTCCTCCAGCGGCAGCTCGAGACCCGAATCGGCCGCGCCCTGATCGCCGGCGACGCCACCGAAGGCTCCACCCTGCTGGTCGAGCTCAGGGACGGCCAGCTCGCCGTCGACATCGAGCCGCCGGCGCCGGCCACGGCCGATGAGGCCGCGGCCGAGCCGGCGACCGTCATGAACTGAGCGTCCCGGCGGCGCCAAGCGGAACCTCAGCGGAACCCCGGTGCTGCTAATTCAATATTCAATATTGAATTGACAGCACCGGGTCTCGCTTGGCAGCATCGGCCATGCTCAAACGGACGCTCGAACCGCGCCTCCGCACGCTCGCCCAGAGCTATCCGGCCGTTTTCCTGACCGGCCCCCGCCAGTCGGGCAAAACCACGTTGGCCCGCACTACGTTTCCGAGCTACCGGTACTTAAGCCTGGAAGATCTCCAGCTGCGGCGGGAAGCGATCGAGGATCCCCGCGGATTTCTGAAACGCCTCGAGGGTAATGAGGGCGTGATCTTGGACGAGGTCCAGCGGACGCCGGACCTCTTTTCCTATCTCCAGGGCTTCCTCGACGACCGCCGCGGAGGCCCGATGGTCCTCTCGGGATCTCAACACTTTCTGCTCTCCGAACAGATCAGCCAGACTCTCGCCGGCCGCGTCGCCATTCTGGAGCTCTTGCCATTCTCAGTCGCCGAGCTCACGAGCCGCGACGCCGTCGCGCCGGAAGACTTCGTAGCGGACCCGACGGGCCAAGAGCTGCCGGCGACTGAAGCTGAACTTGACCTTGACCTCGACGCCCTGCTCTTTAGCGGCTTCTTCCCGAGGATCCACGACTTCAAGCTCGAACCCAACACCTGGCTGGATGGCTACGTCCGCACCTATGTTGAGCGCGATGTCCGGTCGCTGGCGAATATCGGCGATCTCGACACCTTCACGCGCTTCGTCTCCCTGTGCGCCGGACGTTCCGGTCAGCTGCTGAATCTTTCGAGTCTGGCGGCCGACGCGGGAGTCAGCCAGCCCACGGCGCAGCGCTGGATCTCGCTACTCCAGGCGAGCTACATCCTGTTTCTACTCCGTCCCCACTTCGAAAATTTTCGAAAGCGCCTCGTCAAACGTCCCAAGCTCTACCTCACTGACCCGGGCTTGATGTGCTACCTGCTGGGCTTGCGGAAAGCAGAAGATCTCCGCGCCCATCCGCTGCGCGGCGCGATTTTCGAAACCTTCGTCATGGCCGAGCTCCGCAAGCTCTTCCTGCACCGAGGCGAGCGCTCCCGCGTTTACTTTTGGCGAGACGCCAACGGCCGCGAGGTTGACGCCGTACTCGACTTCGGCGACCGCCGCGTGCCGGTGGAGGTCAAGTCTGGCCAGACTCTGGCGAGTGACGCCTTCAAGGGCCTCAAGCTCTATGGCGAGCTCTCGGGGCGCCCCGGCGGGATCGTCGTCTACGGCGGTGACGAGTCCTACGTTCGCAGCGACTATGCGATCCGGAGCTGGCGCCGCTGCACCTAAATTCAGCTAGCGCGCCGCGGCGGCGGCGGCGATCGTGGCGCGGGTGAAATGCTCGGCGGAGCCTTCGCCATAGCTGAAGTAGAGGGACGGCTCGATGAGCTCGATCTCCATCAGACGCCAGCGCTCGGCCTCGGGCGCCGCGGCGTCACGGATGAGGTCGACGCGGGCGTAGAGCAGCCCGTGGCCGACGGCCCGGATCACTCGGCCGGCGATATCGACGGTGCCCGGCGGCGGCTCGACGCCGCGGATGTGGCCGCCGTGCTCTTCCTGGACGCGGAAGTCCCCGGACTTCGGCGTCTTTTGCACGGTGTGGCTGTACTCGCCGCCGAAGAAAAAGAGGGAGAACTCGCCCTCATCGACGACCGCCGGCATGAATGGCTGCACGAGGTAAGGGCGGGCGCCGAAGACCGCGTCAAGGTGGCTGCGCTCCGCGGCGAGCCGCGCGGCGTCGAGCACGTGGGTGTCGTCGGCGTTAGCGCTCACCTGCGGCTTGACGACGATCTTCTCCGTCCCGAGCGCTTCGAAGAAACCCACCTCGAGCGGCGCCCCCGCGCCCCGGAAGAGCGTCGGAACGATCACCACGCCGCGGTCCCGGAGGTCCTTGAGGTAGTCCTTGCGCACGTTCCAGCGGATGACGTCGAGGCCATTCATGAGCAGCGTCTGACGGTCGATATCCGCCAGAACCTCGAGGAATCGCTCCGGCTCCTGCTGGTAATCCCACGGGGAACGCACGACGACCAGCTCGTATTGGGACCAGTCCACCGACGCCCGCCACGGCACCGCGTCCACGGCCCAGCCGAGCTCGGCGAAATGGGGGTAGGTGAGCTCGTCGTAGATGAAAAAGTCTTCGAGATTGTCGGTCGAGAGAAAGGCACAGCGTCGCATCACGGCTCCTTAAGCGAGCGCAGAGAGTAGCCGATTCGCTAGCCCGCCGCCATGCGCCCCCCTCGCCGCGGGGGACTCAGCCCGCCGAGGTCCGGCGGGCTTCCGCTTCCGCCTCCACGGCCGCCGCGAAGTCGGCGAGGCCCTCGAAGCGGAAGTCCACGTCCACGGCGTGCGGCGCCGCCTTGGTGGCGCCGGTGCCCTCGCGGCCGTGCCGCCGGTCGATCCAGCACGTCTTAAAGCCCAGGGCCGACGCGGGCATGTGGTCGTGGTAGAGGCTTTGGGCGGTGTGCAGGATTCGCCCCTGCTCGACGCCGCCCTCCGCCAGACGCTCGATGGCGTAGTGAAAATTCCGCGGATTCGGCTTATAGCTGCCGATGTCCTGGGCGGTAAAGACGTGGTCGAATTCAACACCGAGCCGCGCCTGGCTGCGCGCGAAAGACTCGCGGTCGACGTTAGACAAAATCACCAGCGTGAAATGGCGCTTGAGCACCTGGAGCGCCGCCGGCGAGTCCTCGAACGCCGGCCAGTCACCCACCGACGCGCCGAATGCCGCCGCCTGCTCCGGCGTCGATTCAACGCCCCACGCCGTCGCCAGGCGGGCGTGCACCCGGGCCAAGATCTCCGGATAGAGCGCCGTCGGTGAGGTCGCCTCCTCCTCCGCTTCGCATCGGCCGAAGGTCTCGAGCAGCAGCTCCACGTCCCCGGGCGCCCCCGGCATGGTCTGACGCAGGGCCTGCTCGATGCCGGTTTCCCAATCGATCAGGGTGCCGTAGCAATCGAAAGTGAGGGTCGAAAAATCGAGCAGTGCGGGGGCTGGGTTGGACATGGTGCGACTCCTTGGCTCGGTGCGTTCCGCCGAAGCTACTGCTGCAGCGTCACGTTCAGGGTACTTCGAAGCACGACGCCGTCGTCATTATTCTGGTCGACGATGATGAGACCACTCCGGTCGAGCGTACAGCCGAAACCGTCGCAGCTCAGCGTGAAGGTCTCGTCAATTTCGGGGATATCGTCGTTGGAAAAGCCATCCACTTCCTCGACCGAGTCCGAGACCACCCGCACGGACTGCCCGTCCAGCAGGATGTCGGTGCGGACGAACGGGCCCGCCGGCGACACCGGGAAGAGCTCGAAGAAGAGGAGATTGGTGTCCACAGGCAGCGTGAACACCGAGCTCGTCTGCAGCACCGTGACGAAGGAGGTATCCGGCGTCTGGAAGCGCCAGCGTCCTTCGATCTCGCAAAAGCTATCTGCGGCGCCGTCGTCGCAGACCGTCAGCACCAGGCTTTCCCACGCAAAATCGAGCCGACGGTCCCGCGTCCTCGGGTCGGTTCCGATGGCGCCCTCGCGGAAGTCGTCGACGCTGTCGACGTCGGTGTCGGCGCGGCGCGGATCGGTGCCGCCCGCGCGCTCCACGGCGTCGGCGAGGCCTTCACCGTCGGTATCGGCGAGCAGCGGATCTGAAGCCGGCGCCGGCAGCACCTGCTGACCGCCGTTGACCGTGATCATCAGGTCGTCCAAGAGCTCCGGACCGTCCAAAACGAGGTCGAAGTCGCTGTCGCTCTCATTCATATTGGTGCCGTATTGCTCGCGACCGGCCAGCAGCGTCGCTTCGTCATAGTCGCAATTCGGCGCCGTCAGGCAGCGGGCGACGAATTGCAGGAAGTCGTTGTCGATCAAGCTCGAGAAGAGCACGCACGGCTGCCCGGGGATGATCGTCAAACACGCCTCGCCTTGACCGCGGTATTCGTCATTGTCGGCGAGGCCGTCGCCGTCCGTATCGGCGGACAGCGGGTTGCTGCCGATGAAGTGCTCGAGCAGATCGGGGAGCGTGTCGTCGTCGCTATCCGGGTCATTCGGGTTCGACGTGAAGGTCTGGATGCAGCTCGGCGGCGCCGCGGGGCCGCAGTTCAGACCGACGGAGAATCCGGCCTGCTCCCGGTTATTCGAGACCCCGTCGCCGTCGTCGTCGAGGAAGTCGCCGCCGTCGAAGGGATTATTCGGATGGATACCCAGCTGGAGCTCGGCGAAGTCCGACACCGAGTCGCCGTCGGTGTCCGGGTTGAGCGGATCGGTGGCGAAGCCCTGGATGCCGGCGAGGGCGTCGCAATCCGGAAGGCTTTCGTGGAAGAGCAGGGGCCCCTCGCCGTCGCCCGTATAGGGCAGGATGGTGAAGACGATCGCGTCGGTATCGGGGTCGCGGGACACCATCTGCACGATCTCGCCGTCGATGAGGCGCTGGCCGGTGAGCTCCTCCCAGTCCGAAAGACCGTCGAGGTCCGTGTCGCGCTGGCGGGGATCGAGCGCGCAGGCCCGCTCTTCACCGTCGGTGAGGAAATCGCGGTCCGAGTCCCCCTGGACCGGATTCGGAAAGACCGGGAAGCTCTGGGGAGCTCCGGCGAGCTGGACGCGCCAGCCCTCCTGGATCTCTTCCGCGTCGGACAACCCGTCCTCCATGGGCGGCTCGGTGCGGTCCGGAACCGCCGCGGCGGCGCAGGCGTCCTGCGGCGGGCAGCCGTCCGTATTGGCGAAAAGGTCCGAGCTGCCGTGCAGAAATTCCTCCCGCGCCGTCACGCCGTCGCCGTCCTGGTCCTGGACAAAGGCGAAGCTCAGCTCGTCGCCGGAACGCAGCACGACATTTTCGAGGTCGGCGTTTTCCGGCAGATCCTTCGAGGTATAGAGCACCCAAAAGCGACGTCGCTCGTCGACGTCCGGCGTCGCCGCGTCGTCCTCGAGCAGGGTTTCCACGTCGCGGAACCGAGTCAAGACGGCGCCGCTTTCAGGCGCCACCTCGTCGTCGCCGGCCGGCGCGCTCTCGAGCACGCCGTCGGCGCCCGCCGCGATCACCACGCCGCCGGGCACCACCGCATCCCCGGGCGCTACGACCTGCTCGTCATCGCCGACGGCGACGCTATCCGCGACGCCGTCGCCGCCGTCGAGGATCTGGTTGCCTTGGGGTCGCGCCGTTTCGTAATCCGCCGGGGTCGCCCGGTCGTCACCGGCGCCGCTGGAATCGAGGAGGCCGTCGGCCCCGGCCGTCACCACCACCTCGCCGGGCTCCACCGGAGCGCCGACGGCGACCACCTGCACGTCGTCACCGACGGCGGCGGTGGCGGACACGCCGTCGCCGCCGTCGCGGACGGTGGCGGCGCCGAAGAGTCCGAGGATCTCTTCGAGGGCGTAGCGCACCGTGATGCCCACCGGACGCCCGGTTTGGCGATCGTGCACGCTCGCCGTGGCGACGCGGAAGCTCTCGACGCGGCCGTCGCCGAGGTCGAAAGTCAGCCCCGCCGTGCGGTCGAGCACGTCCTGGGAGATGAAGGAAAAGCTGCGGCCGGCCTCGTCCGTGATGTCGAAATTGGCCAGCGACACCAAGAGCCCGCGCGGGTTCTTCATCAGCTCTTCGACCTGCTGCGGGAAGACCGAGACGGCGGTGAAAACGAACGGGCCGCGGGCGGGGTCGCCCAGGGCGCCGATATTGATTTCGTCGAGGTCCGGGTTCTCCGGCACCAGCGACGCCACCGGCAGCAGCTGGCGACGATTGGACGGGTTCTGGGTCTGCGCCGTGATCTCGAGATTTGAAATGCTTAGGGTTTGTCCGCCGCCGAGATTCTCGATGGTGAGAGGGGTCGATTGCGGCCCGGCTTCTTCTGGGAAGGGACCTAAGGTCAAAAACCCGGGTAGGGAAATTCGCGGGTCATGAATGAATCCGCTCAGGGCGACCGAGAGAGAAGGTTGGCTCGGGTCGTTGGTATTGAAGTCGAGAGTCGCGGCGACATTTCCAGTGAGACCAGTTGGGTCAAAGGAAAACTGGAACGTTTCCGTGTTCCCGGGAGCGATGGAGGTCGGTGTCGAGAGGAGAGAGAAGGCCGAGGCATCGGCGCCGTTGAAGCGGGTTGAGGAGATCAGGAGGGCTTGCCTTGCTCCCAAATTACTCACCTCGAAATTGAAAATCTGAAGAGACCCATCAAGGTCCAGTTGAAAGGCGGGGTCACTTTGGATGAGAGGATCAATCGGGGGGATCTGGTTTTCAAAGGCGATCTCACCCAGGCCCACACGGTCGCCTCCTGGAGTGCCGCCTTGTCCTCCACGCCAATTGTCGGTGAAGGTCAGCTCGACATAGCGGGCTGTGATTGGTTGGGAAAAGGGATGGGAATCGCGCAAGTTGGCACTGAAACCCGCCGCGAAAGAGGGTGAGTATGAAATGGAATCGCCAAAATTGCGATCGCCTTCGGAAGCTGTGGCAAAGCGCAGAGTAAACTCGCGACCTCCGTTGGTATTACTGTTGGCGTAACCCCAGGTGCTGATTTCATTGAGAGACTGGTCCTCTCCCAAATCGATGATGAGCACTGGATCAGGAACGCCATTGGCGAAGTAGTTACCGCTTCCTCCATTGGGAGCATTGGTCACCCAGGTGTGAGTCGAGCCCCCGCTGATGCTGTTGTGAGGCTCCAAGGCTTCGTATCCCGATCCGGGTCCCTGGATCAGGTTGTTGACGTTGTAAAGATCGGTCGCTGAAGTGGAAGACCTGATCGATGAGATTGGATAAAACTCCGCGCCTGAAAGCATCGA
>JBCDKB010000389.1:0-8518 GCA_038747035.1 Acidobacteriota bacterium
CCGGAACTTTGCGATCAACTGATCGCCGGAACTTTGCGATCAACTGATCGCCGGAACTTTGCGATCAACTGATCGCCGGAACTTTGCGATCAACTGATCGCCGGAACTTTGCGATCAACTGATCGTCAGGCCCGATCCTCGGGTACACCCAAGAAAAAGCCGCTGAAGACTCAGCGGCTTTTTCTTCGCCTTTTCCGTGCGTCCACCGGTGGGGTCTAACAGCCCGAGGTGAAAGTCAGCCCAACGCGAGAACGAGCAATTTTCCGCTGGATTGAGGCGAAAAATTGCAGGAATACTGTGGGGCCTCTGAGACTTTTCAACGAAAAGCCAGCGAAGATGGGCCGCTCGCAGCGCGGCTGGACTTTTACCATGGGCTGCTAAGGGCTGGACAACCGCCGGTAGGCGTCGAGGGCCTCGGCTCCGCCCCTGAGGGTGGCAAATTGGGAGAGCCACTCTTCCTCTTGTCCGCGCCCCAGGAGCTGGGCCCTCTGGGCGAATCGAGCGGCTTTGAACCGTTGAGCGGCCTTCTCAACCTCTCCAGCTCGATGCCGTCTAATGCCCTCGAGCACCAGGCCGTTGGCGTGGGTCGGTGCAGCCCGGAGCGTCTTCTGGAGCCAGACCTCGGCTTCAGCGTCGCGGGCCTGGAGCTCTTCCAGCCGCGCCATTTCGAAAAGTAGGTTCGGCCCGTCGGGGTCGACATCAAGGCCCCGCTCAAGGGCGCTCTTCGCCAGATCGTAGCGGCCCCCAGCTCGATAGGCCTCGGCGAGGCTGAGGTGGGAATCCGCAGACCAGGCCCCGAGCTCTCGGGATGCCGCGAAGGCCTCTTCGGCCGCTTCGACTTGGCCCCGAGCTAAACGAACGCGGCCTTGCCAGTAGTGACTCCGCCAGTTCTCCGGCTCCTGGATCCGGGCGTAGAGGGCCCAGCGTGTGGCCTCGTCGAGGCGGCCCTGCTCCACCAGGATCGACGCCAAGCCGTAGGCGGAGGTCGCTTGCTGGGGCGCGAGCTCCAGCGAGCGCTGATAAGCGGCCTTGGCCGCCTCCAAGTCTCCCCGGGTCCGATGAAAGCGGGCGATCCCTTGAAAAACGCCGGCCGGCGGCGGCTGACGGCGGCTGACCTCCAGCAGCCGTTTGAAGTCGAATTGCGAAAGGCGATCAAAGCGACGCAAAAAAGCTTCGGCCTCCTCAGCCCGCCCTTGACGTATCAGGCTCTGGCCCAAGCCGTAGGTCGCTTCGGGGTGGTAGGGGTCTTCAAAGAGGGCGCTGCGAAAAAAGCCTTCGGCGGCGACGAAATCCCGCCGTTGACGCGCCAGCTCGCCGAGCTCGTAATCGATCGTCGAGAGCAGCTCTGCCTTTCCGCCGGCCCCGGAGCTCGGCGCGGTCGCCAGAGATCTAGCCCGCTGGACGAATTCCACCGCCTCCTCGAGGCGCCCTTGGCTCGCCAAGTTCTGGCCGCGACGCAAGAGGATCGCGGGATTCTCGGGCTCAGCCAGGAGCGCCCGCTCGAGGAACGGCTGCGCCGCCTCCGGCTCGCTGAGGTTCGTATGGGCGGTGGCCAAACCCAAGAGGCTGCCGATGTGGTCGGGATCGAGCTGCAGCTCCGCTTCGAAATGCTCGACGGCGTCCCGATGCTCGCCCCGGGCGCCGGTCATCGCGCCCATCAGGTAGCGGATCCGCGGCGTTCCGGGGAGACGCTGGTCGATCTGCCGCGCCAGCTCCAGGCCCGCCGCGTGCTCGCCGCGTCGGAAAAACTGCTCCACCCGGGCAATCAGGGTCGCGGTCTGCGGGCCGACTTTGACGGTCTGTGGCGCCTCGGCAGACGTCGATCCCGCCGAATCCACGCCGCCCGCCTCGGCCCGCGGATCCTGGGCTCCGGTCGAGGCTCCACCCTCTCCTCCGACCTCTCCCCCTTGGCACGCGATCAAGAAGCTGAGGGGTAGCGCGAGAGCGAGGACCAACCCGGTCCTCGACGCTCCGCGGAGGCGCCTAGGGGATAAGTTTGCGCCCCGCGGCGCCGGTAGACTGTGCATCGGTCGTTGAGCTTTCATGGGTCCCCGGAAGTATGGAAACGTCTAGCCAAGTGGTACCTTGTCGATCGCCGACCGGCCGTTCTTGGCTCGGGTCGAAGTGTCGATGGAGCAACCCAGTCCTTGGTTCAAACCGGCGGTCAGCGAAGTTTACCCTCCAAGTCCCACCTCTCTTCGCGGCGGGTCATCGCCGCGGCCGTCCTCTGGCTGCTCGGCGGCCTTACTGGCTGTGCTGCGCCGGACTCGACGACTGGGCCGGCCGCTGACCCGACGCGAGAATCGGCTCAGGAATCGGTACAGGAATCGGCCGCGCCGCCGCCCAGGCCACACTTCGTCGACACCGTCTACAACTCCGGGCTCGACGCCTTCAAGCAGGTCAGCGGCGAGGCCGACAAGATGTACATTCCCGCCTCCACCGGCGCCGGCGTCGCCCTCTTCGACTATGACCGGGACGGTGACCTCGACGTCTTTTTAGTCAACGGATCTCGCTTCGGCGATACCCCAAGGTCGGAAGCGCCGAGCAATCGCCTCTTCGCCAACGACGGCGCCGGTCGCTTCACCGACGTGACGCTCGAGAGCGGACTCGACTCCCGCGGGCACTGGGGGCAAGGCTGCGCGGTCGCTGACGTGAACGGCGACGACTGGCTCGACATCTACGTCACCAACTACGCCGAGAATACGCTTTACCTGAGTCGGGGCGACGGCACCTTCCGCGAGGTCGCCCAAGCAGCGGGCGTCGATGAGCCCCGGTGGAGCGCCGGCGCGACTTTCCTCGACGTCGACCGCGACGGCGACCTCGACCTCTACGTGGCCAACTACATTCGCTTCGACCAGGTGATGGAGGGTCGAGCGGAA
Organism: Acidobacteriota bacterium; assembly: GCA_038747035.1. Taxonomy (GTDB): domain Bacteria; phylum Acidobacteriota; class Thermoanaerobaculia; order Multivoradales; family J023; genus JAUIJL01. Next base: position 2,880 of record JBCDKB010000389.1, read on the forward strand.
CGCGACTGGCCCGTGGCGCGCTGGAAGGGCCTCGACGTGATGTCCGGCCCCCAGGGACTCCCCGGCGCCGCCGATAGCTTTTTCCGCTTCGACGGCCTCGAAGACGGCGTGCCGCGCTACGCCAACGTGACGGCGGAATTCGGCCTCGACAAAGCCAAACCGTCTTTCGGTTTCCAGCCCACCGTGGGGGACTTTGACCGGGACGGCTATGTGGACCTCTTCGTGCCCAACGACTCCCAACCCAACTTTCTGTGGCGCAATCTGGAAGGAGTCGGCTTCCGCGACGTGGCCGCCGAGATCGGCGTGGCCTTCGACCGCGTCGGAAACGAGCAGGCGTCCATGGGGGTCGCCTTGGAGGACCAAAACCACGACGGTTGGCTCGACCTTTTCATCACGAATTTTTCTGACGACTTCAATACGCTTTACCGCGGCGACGAGTCCGGGTTCTTCGAAGACCGCACCGTCGGCTCCGGCCTGACCAGCGCGGCGGTGCGCTATGGCCTGGGCTGGGGGACCTTCTTCTTCGACGCCGAGCTCGACGGCGACCTGGATATTTTCGTCGCCAACGGCCACGTCTATCCCCAGGTCGACGCGCTCGAGGATCCCGCGCGCAGCTACGCCCAAGGGAATCTGCTCTTCGCTTCGGAAGCGGGGGCCTTTGTGGACGTGACGGCGGAATCCGGACCTGGCCTCGGCGTCGTCAAGGCGAGCCGCGGCGCGGCCATGGGCGACCTCGACGGCGACGGCGACCTCGACATTGTCGTCAATAATCTCGACGACGTGCCGACCCTGCTGCGCAATGATTCCCTCGTGTGCTCCGAACGGCCCGACTGCCGCTGGCTGGGCGTCAAGCTCGTCGGCGGCGCTTTGAATCGCTCTGCGATCGGCGCCCGCATCGACGTCAGCGCGGGCGGCCTTAAACGCAGTCGCTACGTGCGTTCAAGCGACAGCTTCCTGTCGCACCACGAGCTGACCCAGCGCTTCGGCCTCGGCCCAGGCGTCTCGTCGGTGGAACGGATCGACGTCACCTGGCCGGACGGCGACACGACCCGGGTGGACGACCCGCCGCTGAACCAGGTCGTGGTGATCGCCCAGGGCGAGGGCGTGACGGCGACCGAGCCGCGCTAGCCGGCTGCTGCGAGCCACCGGCGGGGGCTGGAGCGCCAAACGACTAAGGGCGCCGGCGCAGCTCGACGATCTGGTCGGCCGCTAAGTCACCAAAGGACTGACGGCTGCCGTCGGGCCAGGCGACCTCGACGTCGGTGAGCTGCGTCGCGTCACCCAGGCCGATATGGATCCGCGGATCGTGGTTCGCCTGGTAGCTGTAGACCGGATTGACGTATCGAGTCACGGCTCGACCGTCGACTTGTGCCCGCAAGATCGCATGGTACGCGTCGCGACCCGAGCTTTCGACCAGCCGCACCAGGAGCCAGCGGCCGCGGTCGGGGCTGACGTTCTGCAGCACGTCGATCTCCGCATCGCGGTTAACCACCACCACGTCGACGCCGCCGTCGCTGTTGAGGTCGCCGAAGGCGGCGGCGCGGCTCGTCCGAGGCACGTCCCCCCAGCCGTCCGTCGCCCGCTCCGTGCTCGTCGTGACGAGCTTGAAGGCGCCCCCGGCGCCCCCGCGCAGGACCACATTGGGCTCGGCGTAGGGATCGTCCGCCAGACTCGCGGAGTGCCGCGTGACGCGACCGTTCGCCTGGAAGAGATCGAGGTGACCGTCGTTGTCAAAGTCGCGGAGCCCGAGGCCGAAGCGCGTGTACTTGCGACTGACCACGCCGAGGCCGATCGACAGCGTCTGGTCCAGGAAGCGCCCGTCCCCCTCGTTGCTGAAGAAGGAGTCGGATTCCCGATGCAGGTTGCCGACCAAGACATCGATATCGCCGTCGAGGTCGACGTCTTCCGCGGCGACCCCCATCCCCGCCTTCTTGACCCCCTCGCGGTCCACGGCGCAGCCCGAAATCAAAGCCTCGTCCCGCAGGATTCCGTCCCGGTGGACCCAGAGCTGGTTATCCATGCCGTCGTTGGCGACAAAGACGTCGAGCCAGCCGTCGCCATTGAAGTCGCTGATGGCCACACCGAGGCCATTGCCGAACGCCCGGTCGAGGCCCATGGACTCACTCACATCCGAGAAGGTGACGCTCCCGCCGGTCGTGGAGTCGTTGCGATAGAGCACGTCGCGGGCCGGGGCGTTGTAGTTATTGGGACTGCAATAGTCCCGGGCGCCGCGGGCATTGAAACAGGGGATCTCGGTCTCCCGACTCCAGCGGAGGTACTGGGTGACGTAGAGATCGAGGTCGCCGTCGCGGTCCACGTCAACGAAGCCCGCGCTCGTGCTCCAGGCGTCGCGGGCGACGCCGGCGGCGTCGGTGATGTCCTTGAAGCGGCCCGCCCCCAGATTCTCGTAGAGCACATTGGCGCCGAGGTTGGTCACGTAGAGATCGACGTCGCCGTCGTTGTCCACGTCCCCCGCCGCCGCGCCGTGGCCGTAGCCTCGGCCGTGGATGCCGCTCGCCTCGGTGATATCGCGAAATTGGAGGACCCCGGAAGCGCTGCCCACATTCTCGAAGAGGCGGTCGCCAGGGGAGTCGCCGGGGGAGTCGTCCAGAGGGCCGCCCTGGACCAGAAAGACGTCAAGATCGCCGTCATTGTCCATGTCAAAAAGCGCCGCCCCGCCGCCCATAATCTCGGGCATGAGGTAGTCGCCTCGGGACCCCGAAGAATAGACAAAGCCGAGTCCGGACTCGCTCGACGCGCGGCGGAATTCGATGGTCGGCGGCGACTCCTCCGGGGTCGGGGGAGGAGCGCCCCGGTCGGCCCCGTCGGGCGCGCCACAAGCCATCAGCACGCCCAGCGACAGTCCCAGGGCAGCCATCCAAGCTGGCCGTGAAAGCGGTTGGCGACTCCAGCTCACGGGCGATCCGAGGGCACTTCGACAGCCAACCGCGTCTCCAGCTGGCGCAGCGCCTGGACCAGCGCTCCGGGCATGCCGGGCGCCAGAAGCCCTTTCCGGACCGCATCGCGCGCCCGGTCGAGGTCGCCGGTTTTTTCATGGGCCAGCGCCACGATCAACGACGCTTCGCCGTGGCGCCCGAAGGTCGCCAGCAGACGCTCGAGCTCTTCGACCGCGGCGCCGTAGCGCCCGAGCTGGAATCGACTCTTGCCCAACAGAAGGGCCGCCTCCACATCCGCGGGGTCGAGCTCGGTGGCCTTGTCGAGGGCGTCCGACGCTTCATCGAAGCGCCGCGCCAAGAAGAGCTGCCGACCTTTCTGCGTCCAGGCGCCGGCGAGGGTCGGGTTGAGGTCGATGGCGCGCTGCGTCTGCTCGAGGGCCGGCTCGAGCGCGCCCCCGAGCTGGTAGACCCGGCCGAGATTGAGGTGGATCGCAAAATGCTCGATACCGCGTCCGATGGCGTCGGACAGGATCTGCTGAGCGTCCCCCAGTCGCCGGGCCGCCACGTGGGCCGACGCCAGGCTGGTGATCACCGTCGCGTCGTCCGGCCGGCTTTCAAGCCGAGGCTCCAGGAGCTCCACCGCGCGATCCGGCTCGCCCGACTGCGTCCATCGCCGGGCCCGGTCCATATCCGCCTTGAAGCCGACTTCGAAATCCTGGATCGCGTCACGCCAGGGATCCGGCGCGGCGCCCGCCTGGACTCGGGACAAATGCTGAAGCCCACCGGCCCGCGGGTCGTCCAGCTGCCGGTAGGCCCGGCCGAGCAGGGCGCCGATCCGGGGGTCGTTCGAACCCGCATAAGCTTCTTCGGCCGCCTCCGCCATGTCGGCGGCCTTCCCCGACTCGAGCAGAATCCGCCACCGGGCGAACCGGACCGGCGCCGGGTCGGATTCGGCGGCCGCCGCGTCGTCCAGGACGGCCAGGGCTTTGTCGAGCTCACCGTCCTGCGCCAGCCACTCCGCCAGCGTCACCCGCGCCGGCCCGTAGGCCGGATCCAGCCGCACGACCCCTTCGAGCTGGGCGACGGCGACGCCGGGGGGCGCCGGAAGTTCGCGCAGGCAATGGGCGAGTCGGTAGCTCCACGGGGCCGCCTCGGCGTGGGACGGGCCGCCGAGCGCGATCGCCTGCCGGTAGCTGGGGCACGCCGCTTCTAGATACTGGTGCGCGTGGTAGGCCATCGCCAGCTCCGCCCGCAGCTCCGGGCTCATCGGCGACGACGCGGCGGCCTCGAATCGGGCTCCGAGGGACGCGGCGATTTCGGCGTCGAGGTCTTCCGGCAGCTCGGGTTGTCTCGGCGGTGCGACCGGACTTTGGGTACAGGCGATAGCGCCGAGAACTAAGGCCGTCAGTCCGAAGACAAGCCCCGGACCTGACCGCCCCCGGCGAGGCCGCCGCGTGCAGATCAAGCCCAGGCCGGTGGGGCCGGTGAGATTCACGTCGAAGCTGTCGTTTCTGTTCATCAAAACCCGTCTCGATCGAAGTGCGCGCCGTCGCCCTCAGCGGACCCGGCGCATGCTATCCCAGCACCTTGACGTGACGCGGCGTTAGACTGCGCGCCGTGTCGGCCACCGAATCAGACCAGGCCGCGGGCGCCCCCGGGTCGGACCCGCGTCACACGGCGGGACGATATCTTCGATCCTCCGGCGCCGCCGCCCTCTCCCAGGGCGTGCGCGTACTGTCGACGCTGATCGCGCAGTTCATCCTGCGTCGATATATCCCGGCGGAGGACTGGGGGCTCTTCAACTGGTCGCTGGTGATCTTCCTGATCCTCGGCGCCATCCGCGACCTCGGACTCGGCTACCACGTGCTGCGCACCGAGTCGCGACCCTACGGCAACCTGCTGGCCCTCGAAGCGATCTGGGGCGGCTTTCTCTTCTTGGTGGCGACGCTGCTGGCGCCCTGGGGGCCGTCGCTCTACGCCGGCAGCCATCCGGAAACCATCGGCGTGCTGCGCCTGCTGGCCCTCTTCCTGCTGCTCGACGGTTTGGCGACGGTGCCGCGGATCTACCTCGAGGGCGAGCTCTCGGTGGGCCGCGCCGTGGCGCCGGAGCTGTGGCGCAACCTGGTTTTTGTCGCCACCGCCTGCCTGCTCGCCTACGCCGGTTACGGCGTGTGGAGCCTGGCGATCGCCCACACCGCGTCGACGGGCTTCTATGCTTTGGTTCTTTGGCGACGGGTGTGGGGCGAGATCCCGCTGCGCTTCGACCCGGGCGGCATGATGCCGCTCCTGCTCCAAAGCATGCCCCTGGCGTTGATCTGGTTCTGCTCGATCCTGATCCGCAAGATCGATCCGCTGATCTTGGGCTCGCGCTTCGACTTCGAGACCGTCGGCAATTACGACTTCGCCATCGAGTGGGCGACCATGGCCGCCGGCCAGATCTTGCTGCCGGCGATGACCCGGGCGTTCTATCCTGCGCTCCTGCGCTTCGGCGTACGCTCGAAGGAGACGTTCCGGGCCTACTCGCTCTCGACGCTCTTTATTCTGGCGATCGAGATCCCGGCGGCCTTCGTGCTTTTCATCAACGCCGAGCTGGTCCTCCACCTCGTCGGCGGCGGCCAGTGGACCCAGGCGCCGACTTTCCTGCGCGTGCTGGCCTTCGCGCCGCTGGTCGATCCGTTCACCCGCCTCGGCGGCGAGATGCTGAAGGCGCTGCACTGGGATCGGCTGTGGATCGTCGCCAGC
>JBCDKB010000390.1:0-8507 GCA_038747035.1 Acidobacteriota bacterium
GCCGCCGACCAGTCCCCGAGCTCGGCGGTCACCGCCGCCAGATTGGCCAGCGCATCGGCGTGGCGGGGGTGCTCGGCGAGCACCGCCTCGAGGTCCCGCCGCGCCAACTCCGGGCGGCCGGAGCGCAAGAGCGCCACCGCCCGATTGCTGAGCTCCCGCGGGCCGACGACCTCCCGATCGGCTAGGCGACGGTAGACCGCAGCGGATTCTTCGGTGGCGTCGCGGGCCTCGAGCGCCGCCGCCAGCTGGAGGAAGAGATCGCTCCGCGGCCGCGCGCTCAAGCGAATCGCCTCCCGCAGGTGGCGCTCCGCGTCGCGCGAATCCGAGCCGCCGCGCCGGGCGAGGGCGCCGCCGAGGCCGGCGTGGAGACCGGCGTCCTGGGGCCGGCGACGCACCGCCGCGCGATAGATCTCAAGCGCTTCCTCGACGCGCCCGGATCGCGTCAAGAGCTCCGCCAGCCGGCGGTGCGCCGGAGCCAGGAACGGATCGAGTCGACACGCCGCGCGCAGCGCCTCCTCAGCGTCGTCGACCCGGCCCGACGGCGCCAGCACCAGGACCGCCCACGAGGTCAGCAGGCGCGGATGGTCTGGGTGGGCGGTGAGGCTAGCCTCCAGGGACGTCACCATCGCCTCGCCGCGGCCGAGGCCGCGCAGCAGCAGCGCCCGCTGCAGGTGCCCTTCGACTTGCCCGGGCGACAGCTCGAGCGCTCGGTCCACCAAAGCCAAAGCGTCCGCCAGGCGACCCCGGCGGCCCTCGATCGACGCCAGCTGGAGGTGCAAGCGCGCCGACGACGGGTCGAGGGCGAGGGCTTTCTCCGCCTGCTCCGAAGCCGCATCCAGCTCACCCTGGCTGGCCAGGTTCTCGGCCAAGTCGATGCGCGCCGCCAGATTCTCCGGGTCGCGTTCCAGCACCCGCCGGAGCTCCGCCGAGGCCAGGTCGTAGAGCGCATCTCCTTGCAGCTGGCGGGCGCGCTCGAGTCCCGTATGCACGTCGATCATGTCCCGGGGGTGGGGCGCCGGGCCGCTGCGCTCCGGCAGGGCGCCGGCGGCGAGGTAGCCGAGACTGCGCAGCTCCGCCGCGGACTCGGCGTCTAATTCCTGGGCACTCTCGCGGCCGCCGCCGAAGGAATCCATCAGCTCCCCCAGGTCCCGCCCGAGATCATGGCGGGCGCCGGGCTGCTGGTCACCGACGTTGGACAACTCCCGCGGGTCCGAACGCAAGTCGAAGAGCTCTTCTCCGCCGTCGGCGGCGATCAGCTTCAGCGGACCGCGCCGAAGACTCCGCAGCTTGGACCAGCCGTAGGTGTAATGCGGCAAGTAGGTCTCGGCGTAGAGGGCCCGCCGCGCGTCCCGCGTCGCCCGCCGACTGCCGGGTACCACGCTATCCCCCGGCAGGTCGCCCGGCGCCGTGAGATCGAGCAGGTCGAGCAGCGTCGGCAGCAGATCCACTTGCGATACCGGGCCTTGAAAGCGTGCGCCTTCGGGCCCCCCGGGCCAGCGGAGCATGAACGGCACGTGCAGCGTCGCGTCGTGGACCAGCAAAGCGTGGGTCTGTTCGCCGTGCTCGCCGAGACTCTCGCCGTGGTCACCGATCACCGCCGTAATCGGCCCGTCCTCGCCGGTAAGACGCGGGTGCTCGAGCAGACGACCGATCTCGGCGTCGAGGTAGGCGAGCTCGCCGTCGTAAGGGCGGCCGGGCCAGGCTTCGCGGTGGGGCGACGGCGGCAGGTAGGGGGCGTGGGGATCGTAGAAATGGATCCACAGGAAAAAGCGCTCGTCGTCTGCGAGCTCTTCGAGCCACGCGAGGGCCGCGTCGACGGTGGCGCCCGCGGGCCGATCCGGCACCATGCGCGGCACTCGACGCAGACCCGAGGAGAGATCGTCGTCGTAGGTGTCAAACCCCTGGTCCAGGCCGTAGCGCTTCTCGAGCACCGCCGCCGAGACAAAGGCGCCGGTGCGATAGCCCTCGTCCCGCAGACGCTCCGCTAAGGTCACCAAGTCCTCGCCGGCGGCGTGAATGCCGTTATTTCGCACGCCGGTCTGGGGCGGCCACAGGCCGGTGAAGAGCGACGTGTGGGCCACCATCGTGATCGGCGCCACGGCGTAGGCCTGCTCATAGAGCACGCCGGTCCGCGCGATCTCCGACAGCGCCGGCACCGGGACCTCGCCGCCGTAAGGGCCTAGCCGGTCAGCGCGGGTGGTGTCGAGGGTCATCAGCAGGACCGAGCGCTCGGCGCGGTCGACGCCGTCCCGCGGGCGATCGACGACGAGCGCCACCGCGGCCAGGGAGAGGCCGGCGATTATCAGGCCCAAGGCCGGGAGTCGGCGGGAAGAAAAAGCCATCGTAGAACCGAATCGTGCCACGAAAGACCACAGGCTGTCTTCGCCCCAGGTCACTCGGGCGACGGCACTGCGGTGAAATCGTCCAAGGATAGTGCCGCCGTCCCCGGGGATTTCCAAGGACGGCAGCTCGGAGTCCTTTGATACCCTGGTGGAGTCGCGTTTTCGGCCAGCTGGCCGCTCACATCCGGGATGTCTACACCACGAGCGAGCCCCGCCATGCATGAGACTTGGACCCACCCCCACGCCAACGACGAAGGCTTCACCCCATTCTCGGCCGTCAAGACCGACGCCAAGGCCATGGACCTCGGCCAGTTCATAGCGGCCTACCCGCGTCCCGCGCTGCTCGCCGTCGACAGGGAGCGGTCCAACTCGGGCCTGCGCCGCATGCTCGAACCGGTGGACCGCGGCGTCCAGCTGCTCACCGAGCGGATTGAAGGCGTCGCGATCCTGCGCTACCTCGGCAAGGTGGCTTTCCTCGCCAAGCGCCCGGGCAATCCGTACCAGCACCTCATTTCGATCGGCCGATCCCATACCAACGACATCACCGTCGCGGTGGAGTCGGTGTCCAAGGTCCACGGCTATTTCGTGCTCGACGGGGACACCTGGCGTTTCAACGACCATGGCTCCACCAACGGCTCCCGTATCGGCCGCAAGGTGCTCAACAAGAACGAGAAGGCGCTGCTCACCGACGGCGAGACGATCAAGCTCGGCCTCGACGTCTCCTTCCGCTTCCTCGCGCCCCACAGCCTCTACCGCGAAGCCCGCGCTTAACCCGATCCGCGCCCGCCCCGGTCGCGGGAGAGGACTCCGAGGGTGATTAGCTGCCCGACAGAGCGGGCTTCTTCTCGCCGGCGCCGCCGCCGTCCCGCAGCTGGTGAAAAACGGCGTCACCGAGCTTCGGACCGAGCACTTTCTTCAAGTCCTCCAGCGACGCCTGCTGCACGCCGGAGAGGCTGCCGAAGCGCGTCAAGAGCTGCTTGCGGCGCTTCGGACCGACGCCTTCGAGCTCGTCGAGCCGACTCCTTAAGGTGCGGCTTTTGCGCTGGGACCGGTGGCGTTTCACGGCGAAGCGGTGGGCCTCGTCGCGCACCTCCTGGAGCAATTGAAGTCCCGGGTCGGTGCGCGGTAGGCGAATGGGCGCCGGCTCCCCGGGCAGATAGAGCTCCTCCTCCCGTTTCGCCAGGCCGACGACGGCCGTTTCTTCGACGCCGAGCACCGCCAGCGCGTCGAGGGCGGCGTTGAGCTGGCCGCGGCCGCCGTCAATCAAGATCAAATCCGGCATCGCGCCGACCTCGTCGAGCACCCGTCGGTAGCGACGCTCCACCGCTTGACGCATGGCGAAGAAATCATCCGGTTGATCCAAGCCCCGGATATTGAAACTGCGGTACTCACCCTTGCGCATCTTGCCCGACTCCCACACCACCATCGACGCCACCGTCGATGCGCCCTGGAAGTGGGAAATGTCAAAACCCTCGACGCGCCGCGCCGGTTCCGCGAGTCCGAGGTGCTCCATCAGCGCCCGCGCCGCCAGCGAACCGCGGTCTTCCGCCTTGAATCGGCGGCGGAAAGCGAGCTCGGCGTTGCGCGTCGCCAGCGCCACCCGATCCGCCTTCGCGCCGCGGGACGGGAGGCGCACGTAGACCCGTTCGCCTTTGCGCTCGGTGAGCCACTCGATCAGGGCTTCTTCCCCCTCGATCGGCGCCGGCAGGTGAATCTCCTTCGGAATGAAGGTCGTGGCGTCGTAGATCTGCGGCAGCACTTCCGAGAGCAGCGCCGAGGCTTCGACCTCATCCTCCGGGCGCCCCTCCCAAAAGAGCTCACGGCGGTCGAGGATCTGGCCGCCGCGCATGACCAAGACCGTCAAAGAAACCGAGCCCCCCAGGGTGTAGAGGCCGTAGATGTCGACGTCTTCGCCGCGGACCGACGAGATCTTGCGGCGCTGGGAAATATCCTCGACTTCCGCCAGCAGGTCCCGGAGCCTCGCCGCCTCTTCGAAATCGAGCGCCTCGGACGCTTCCCACATCTGGGCCTTGAGCTCGCGGATCAGCTCGTCATTGCGCCCCTTGAGGAAAAGTCGCGCCTGCTCCACCGCCTGCCGGTAATCGGCCGCCGTGGTCAATCCGTCGACGCACGGCCCGAGGCAGCGCCGCATGTCGTAATAGAGGCAAGGCCTCTCGAGGGACCCGTCGATCGGAATGCGGCACACGCGGATGCCGAGCAGCTTCTGCGTCAGCTTGATCGCCTTACGCGCCAGACCCGCCGGAAGATATGGACCGTAATATTCCGCGCCGTCATTCAGAATCCGCCGGGTGAAGACGATACGCGGCCAGTCTTCGGCCAGCGTCAGCTTGAGGTACGGATAGGTCTTGTCGTCCCGCAGCCGAATGTTGTAGCGCGGCTGCTGCTGCTTGATCCAATTATTCTCGAGCGCCAGGGCCTCGGCCTCGGAATCCGTAATCAGGTAGTCGAGGCGCTCGGCCTCCCGCAGCATGTTGACCAGGCGGCGCTCGAAGTCTTCGCGCAGGTAATTCGCCCCGCGCTTGCGCAGCGACTTCGCCTTGCCGACGTAGAGCGGCTCTTTATCGGCGCCCCGAAAAATATAGATGCCCGGGCGATCCGGGAGGCGACGGATCGATTCCTCGACCGCTTCCGTCACCCAACTCATCGACCGGGGCTCATCGATCGAGGGAACCGGTGCCCGGCAGCTCCGGAACCGCGTACTCCGCCCGGTACCGGGGGTTGACCCGGTCGAGGTCGGCGCGGGCCCGGGCGGCGAGATCCGGTTGCGACGTCAGGTCATAACAACGCGCCAGCTGCCGCAGGTTGAAGAGCTTGAACATGGCCCGGTCGATCCCCCAGTAGAGCATCGTGTCGTCGGCCTCCCGCAGCAGTCGGCAGGCGCGCTTGACACCGTCACGGTCGCCCGAGGCGCCGGACTCCGACCAGGTGCGCATCGCCACCAGGTGCTTGCCGGTGGCCTGGAGGAAGTTGCCGTAGAACACATAGACGTCGCCGTCTTCCCGCTTTTCCCGGAGGCGGTCCTTAAGGGCCAGCTCGAGGCGCACGGCCTCGTCTAGATCGCCGGCGGCGAGGGCCAGGCGATGGGCGACGAAATCGAAGCCGCCGCGACTTTCCAGACACTCGTCGTCCAGATACGCGCGGGCCGACGCCAGGTCGCCCGTCGAGTAGGCATTCCACGCCCGCCGCGAGCAGACCAGACCCCACGTGGTGAATTCGCCGCAGGCGCCGATCGCTTCGAGCTCCCGGAGGCGGGTCTCCGAGGTGTCGAACCGGCGGCGAAGCGACTCGAGCACCGCCACGTGCCAGCGGGCCGAGCAATAGTCGTCTTTGATCGACACCGCCTTCTGGTAAGCCTCCGACGCCTCGTCGTAGTGGCCGCGGACGGCGAGCAGCTGCCCGAGGGAATCCCACGGCGCCGCCTGGTCGGGGGCGATGTAGCCGTAGGTCCGGAAGTGCTCTTCGGCGTCCTTGAATTGACCGCGCGCCATGGCGATCAAGCCGAGCCGGTTCTGCGCCCGCACCCAATTCGGGTGCATGGCGATGAGCCGTCGGTAGCAGGACTCGGCCTGGTCCCACGCTTCACGCTCCCACTCGAGCCCGCAGTCCGTAGACAGCGCCCAGGGATCCTTCGGGTAGCGCGCGAGGTACTCGTCGAGCAGCGCCTTGCCTTCCGCGGAATTCCCCGAGAAGCGCAGACGCCAGTAGCCGATGAGGAATTGCTCCCGCGGCGACAGCTGGCTGATCTCCGCTTCGCCGAGCTCGCGGAACCAGCGCTCGCGCTCTTGCGGCGAGCCGCCGTCGGTGAGCAGCAGCTGCAGCTTGGCGACGGCGAAGTCCCGGTCGAGCTCGACGGCGCGGGCGAAGTGCTGCGCCGCCTCGGCGCCGTAGTACTTCGCCAGGCTATCGAGCCCGCGCTCGAACGCGCGCAGCGCCTCGGATGACCGCGTGGTCCACGGCGGCGGTTCGGGCTTTAGGGCCCGGGTCGCGACGAGGAGCGACGTCATCACCAGGGCCAAGCCGACGGTCCCCACCAGAATCCAACCAGACTTCGTCATGCTTCCGCCTCCGCCCCTGCGCCGCCACAGCAGGCGACGGCGAGCAGCGTCACGTCGTCGTAGAGCAAGGCGCCGCGGGTGAATTCGCCGACCGACGAGAGGATCGCCGCGACCACGGCGTCCGGATCATCGCCGGACATGGAGCCGAGCAGCTCCATCAGGCGTTCTTCGCCGTAGAACTCGCCGTCGGGCGAGCGCGCGTCCGTGACGCCGTCGGAATAGGCGAGCACCAGCTCCCCCGGCTCCAATTCGACCTCCAGACGCTGGTATTCGCTCTTCGGCATCGAGCCCACCGGCAAGCGCTGGCGTCCGAGGGGCAGCTCTTCGACCTCGCCATTGAGGCGCCGCACCAGCGGCGGCGGCTGCCCCGCCACCACGTAACCGAGTCGGTGGCTATGGTCGTCGGTTTGAAAGAGGCCCAGGGCGACGAAGCTGCGCTTGCCCAGGCCGTAGATGCGACGATTGGCGAGGCGGAGGAGCTTTTCAGCGTCGAGTTGGTCCATGACCATACCGAGGGCGTAGAGCGCCTCGTGGGCGGCCATCATCATCATCGCGCCGGACACCGACTTGCCCGACACGTCGCCCCAGACGATGGCGCCGCCTTCGGACGACGGGATCTGGGCGAAGAAGTCGCCGCCGACGATCCGCGCCGGCAGGCACTCAGCCGACACTTTCCACCGCTGCCCGAGGGTGATCCCTTGGGTCAGCAGGTCGGCCTGGATCGAGGCCGCGATCTCCATCTCGCGCTCGAGCTCCGCTTTCTGCGTGCGCTCCTCGAGCAGCAGGCCGGTTTCAAGCGCCAGGGATGACTGGCCCAGCAGACGCTCCATCAGCTCCCATTCCTCCTCCTCGAGCGGCGGCTGCTCCGGCCGGTCCGAGAAGAGCAGGAGCCCCAGGTGGCGACGCTGCGACGCCAGCTCCCCCAGCACCTCGACGCCGTGCTCGGCCAGCTTGTCGAGCCAGCGGGCGACCTCCGGATAGCGCAGCGGCAGCGCCCCCATCTGGTCGAGGCGGACGAGGCCCTGGCGGCGTCCGAGGTAGCGCTGGAGCTCCGGCAGGTGGGGCAGGGTCTTCGGCAACTCCTCGGGCCCGGCGATGCGTTCGATCCGGCCGCCGCGCTGGAGATAAAGCGCCGCGAACCGGAATCCAACGATCTGCGGCAGCCGCTCCACCAGGTCGCCGACGGCGGCTTTCAGGTCGACCTGGGCGGTCATCGCTTCGCCGAGCTCTTCCATCGCGCTTTGCAGACGCGAGCGTCCGGCGAAGAAGGAACGGTCGATCAGGTTCTGCACCCGTCGCCGCACCGGGTCGAAGAGCACGACGATGGCGAGGGCCAAAATGATGCCGAAATAGCCCTTATTCGCCAGGTCGCTGCCCCGGAAGACCGCGTTGAAGGTGGCGATGCCGCCGGCGTAGACCGCCGTCACCGCCGCCGTGGTGCCGGTGTAGAGCAGACTCCGGCGCAGGATGATGCGGATGTCCAGCAGCTGGAAGCGGACGATCGCGTAGGCGAAGGTGATCGGCACCAGGGTGAGCGGCACCAGACCCCAGCCGATGAACAGATTCGGTCTTCCTATCTAAATACTGATCGTTCCCTTATCCCGGATGGTAATCTATGGGAACGAAATAGTGCCTCCTTTTCTGAAATCGGTTGGGATATTGGTTTTTTCAAAGGAGGAGCAAATATAGTCGTCAAATCACTGGCGATCAAAGTCACCGGTTATACAGAATTATCTAATGTAAATGGTCTCATCCGGTTTGGATTACACAATGGGGTAGACTTTGTAAAGATCAATGAGGGAGATAGCACCTTTGTGTTTTTCGATACCAATGGAAGTGGAGGAGAGCTGGGCCTATCGGTTGCTGAACCAGAGCAGTTGAGTCCCTATCAGCTAGAGAGTTTGATGCTTAGTATATATGTAGAGGGCGGTAGTGGATTTGGAATAGATGGCATTAGCGTAGAAATAGAATATGAGTCTCCTTGTAATGGGTGTGGAGAAGATGGAGTGCCTTGTACGGAGGCAGAGCGACAACTTCAGCAAAATGATCTGAGTACAGTGCAAACGCAAATGAATAACGCGGATGCGAC
>JBCDKB010000391.1:0-8506 GCA_038747035.1 Acidobacteriota bacterium
ACGACGCGTGGCAGATCGCCCGCGTCGCCAGCTACGGGCATTGATCGGACCGCGAGGAAGCTACTAAGTAGCCTGACCAACTAGCGACAGGTAAACCTCAACATCAACCTTGGCGTGTGTCGAAGTCTCAGGCTCCCCGCCCAGCATCTCCCAGGGCTCCGATGCGAAGATCTGTCCGTGGTGAAGTGCCCCATGAGCAGCGACAAGCGATCTCAGTCTCCCGGTCTTGAGGACTGAAAGCTGAACCTCGTGATGGTCCAGGAATTCATCGAGGAACCAGCTAAGGTCAGAGTCCACGAACTCCAACCTGCGCCTCTGGGTCTCTAGAAAGTAGATCGAAAGGGGCTGAAGACTAGCCAGGAAGACATCGCCGAAGCCTGTGTAGGCAAAGGGAACCAGGGAGCCAAACTCCAGCCTGGTTTCACCCCAGCCTCTGACGGTTTCCAAGGCACCCTCAGGCACAACTGATAAAACGCCTTCATTGTAGGTTCCAGCCGCAATCCCAAGCTCGGCAAGCGGCCGTATCGGCCGAAAGGTCTCCAGCGGTTCGGCGGTCAAGTGAAACTTCTGACGGAACAAACCTGGAACGCTCCTGACACCACGATTCCCGATCTAGCTTCCACGAAGACCAGAATAACTCGCACCTCTTAAACTTCTCCAAATCTGGCGCAAAACAGGCGACGCGTGGCAAATCGCCCGCGTCGCCAGCTACGGTCATTGAATCGGACCAGCGCGGAAACTGCTCCAGCCAGTCTGTGACGTCCCGCCATTGGGCGGCGCCGGCGACCTAGGGGACGGGGTATTCGCGCTAGTCGATGTCAAGTCCGAACTCTCGGAGCTGCGCACCACCTCTGTATGGAGTTTTCTCGAAGGCGAGCGGGACGCGCCCAGGCACGACCGCGAAAACCAGATCCGCTAGAGTCTTCACTATAATGGTTGGAAAATTCCCGTTGGCCTTCTCCGGCCCGGGATGAGTAGCTCTAGCCACATCAGCCGCGTACCAGCGGCTGCGGCGGTGCTGCGATGCACTGAGACGGAGTTGATGAAGATGCCCAAGCTCGCCACAGCACGTGGCCTCCTGAAAAGCAAGAGTTTCTGGTCTGCTGTGCTTGCCTTTCTAGGACTACTTGCGGCCTACCTCGCAATCATTAGCAACCACCTCCTCGCTCCGGAGCCAGAACCTCTGTTCGCCTTGCCGAACCCAAACCTCAGGCCTGGGGTCCCGCTTGTAATCGCGGCTGAGAACAAGCAGGCTGAAAAAACCGAGAATCTGACCGTTCGGATTCTAGACATCGAGTACGCTGGCGCAGCGCGCCTGATTCCAGGAACGGATCCACTCACCTGGCAGTTGGACGTCTCACGGTTCAGACTTGAGCCAGAAAAGAAATACCAGCTCGAGCTCAGGTTCCAAGGCAGGCACTACGGGCAACGATTGCTTCACTTCTTTGTGACCGAGCGACTTGATGTCTCTGCGAGCGTGACGCCCAACTCTGTCCGGGTGGATGCGGTCACCCTGGGCGATGAGAATTATGTAGATGTGGAACTAGTCTTCCTTGGGGCTGAGTTTGAGCAACGGATAACCCCAGACTTCAGTGCTCAGTCCGTACTGAACCCCAATCATCCAGATGAGGTCCTCATCCAGTACTCATACAAGTTCGATGTTCAACTTCCAACTTTCAGTGCCGAAGATGAACGCTACGATGCACCGTTCCTGAAGATTATAGCAAGAAATCAGTCCGGGCAGACCTTCTCAGCCCAACACCCTTATGCTGCGGTCGCAAATAGCAAAGGGGGCTTGTTTCTAGCGAATGCCGAGGAGTTTCGGGAACTCCTCGTAAACGTGACGGACGCCGAGTTCGGTTCTGGGAAGAGCTTTGATATTCAGCTCGATCCACGCAAGGCAACCAACATCTCAAGGCTTGATGACGGCTCCCCTGCAATTCGCCTTCGCGTCAGGCTACTTGACTCGGGAGATCGTGAACTTGCTTGGGAAAGCCGGATGCGCCCAGGTATTGATCGCCTTAGTCACGTTTACCGAGGGGAAGAGAAAATCGCTTCCACCTTTGGCTCAGAGCACATTGACACTAACCGTGTAGAGCTGGATAAGGTGCAATATCAGGTCAGACAGCCTATCAACGGAGAAGTCTTTGTAAGTCGAGCGGAAAGCGTGCGAGGGCAACCACCAGCCCCCACACCATTGCCAGAAACTCCTATATTGACTGGGCCCACACCTCCTGCGACTTCCGCCTCTAGTACAAGCGACAGCAACACTCAGAGTGAATCCTCTCCGGGCCTTAACCATCACAGACTAGACGGAAGCCAGCTCCCTGGTCGAAACAAAAAAATTGCGTCTGACCTATTTTTCTCCCAGGTTTTCTGGGTTGACGACACTGAGTCATTCCGACTTGAATTTGAGGAATGCTACCAAATGATACCCGGTCGACTCTTTGGCGTCCTAGTGTTCCAGGGTGAAAGCCTCGTTTGGAGTGATTTCGTGGAAGGAAATACTGCCTTAAGTGGAGGCGGATGTGATGATTTCGCTGTCCTGCGCGAGATGCCACTCACTAATGCGCCGGTGCAATTCTCGATCGTAGCCGGGATACTTGGCAGTGCCGATGATCCGACTTCATTCCGTTTCGAAGGTCCCCAGGACGGTTTCCCGCCTCCGAGAAGGGTCGCGTTGATTGTACTGAGAAATCACGCTCGCCTCCAAATCAGCGTCAGAGCGAACGATCACGATATTCCTCCTAAAGCACTCTCTCAACTCGTACGACGCAGCGTGCGTCACAATAGCAACTGACTCCGCTTGGATGGCATTTGGACAGTCGAAGAAAGATACTTGAGAGGTCGCGGCCTGAACTAGAGCCACTGAAGCCCCTAAGTTCGCCTACAGGCCTCGAGGCGTTGCGGCCCCGACGGTCCACCGGAAACGGCCTACCCAGTCCCCGGCTTCGGCGCGATCCAGACCGGACAACACACCTTTTGCCACGCCGTCGACGGCAAGGACGACTGCGGCACCTTCGAATTCCTCCACATCTGGAGACAAACAAACGACGCGTGGCAGATCGCCCGCGTCGCCAGCTATGGCCACTGACCGGATCAGCGCGGGAGCTGCTCCAGCCACTCGGTGACGTCCCGCCGCTGGTCGGCGCCGACGACGTGGGGCACGGGGTATTCGCGGTAGTCGATGTCGAGGCCGAGCTTTTGGAGCCGCTCGACGTCGATGCGCATCTGCTCGGTCGACACCAGCGGGTCGAAGGTGCCGTGGCCGATGAAAAGCCGCGACTCCAGCCGCTTCGGATCGGGCTCGCGATCGAGCGTTGACTCAAGGAGCACGGCGCCGGCGAAGGCGGCGTAGGCCGCGGCGAGGTCAGGGCGCTCGGTCGCTAGATGGAGGGCGGCGGCGCCGCCTTGGCTGTAGCCGATGACGTAGACACGGTCCGCGCCGAATCGCTCGCCGGCCGCCGCCACGAAGGCGGCGAAGCGGCGGGTGAAAGCGTCGACGTCGGCCGGGTCGAGGGTTATGCGCTCGCCGTCCCAGCCGATGGGAAACCACGCCCTCGAGCCGTCCTCGAGCCGATGGAAGCCTTCGGGCGCGATGTAGACGTAGTCGAAGCTCGGCTCGAGTTGGACCAACGTCGAGATCTGGGACGCTTCCATGCCGTAGCCGTGGAGGCCGATCATCAGCGCGGTGCCGACTTGGGAACCGTGCCGAGGCGCCCTGAGGCCGACGACCAGCGCCTCGACGGGCTCGCCGTCGGCTGAAACCTGGAGCCGCTGCCCGGGCTCGACAGCCTCCGTGGCCTGGGCGAAGAAGGCGCCCCAGGCTGTCGCCAGGAGCGCCGAGAGGGAAAGGACGAATCGACGGATCACGGGCCGCCCTGGGCTGCCTGCTGTGCCGCCTGCTGCGCCGCGAGCTTACGCGGATGCAGGCGGTCGGTTTCCATGAAGTGCACCAGCTCGTCGACGGTCATATCGAGGATCTGGGTGAACTGCCCCTTGGCCATCGCCGACGCGACGGCGGGCGTACCCGGTGCGACGTCGAGGGTGATGCGCGAGCTCACGATCACCTGGCGATCGGAGATCGGCCGGATCTTCCAGGCGTTCTGGGCGTTCGCAATGAAAGGCGGCATGCCTTCGACGACCCGGTAAGTCAGCGCCAGCCGGTCTTCGTCGTAGGCCGTCATCGTCTCTCGAAAACCCGGGGTGCCGGGCACTTCGCAGGAGCGGGTTGCGCCGTCGAAGGACGACTTCGTCTTGGCTTCGGTGACCGCCGAGTGGCTGATCATGCTCGCCCAGCGGTCAACGTCGCCCCACATCTCGCCGAGCACCCGCCAGGCCCGGGAGCTCGACACGTCGACGACGCGCCGGACTTCAATCGTGACCGTGCCGCCGCTCGCTTCGCTATGGCCGCGCAGCTCGCCGCCGAAGCGGTAGAGAATCTGGGACACGATCTCGTCGGTGCCGGCGGCGACCACCGGCAGGATCGCCGATACGTCGGGGTGCTCGAAGAGCTGGTGGTAGTCGAGCACCGTGCCGCCGCCATCCGCCGGGCGCAGCGCCAAGACCGCCAGGTGACCTTGCACGCCAAACGGATTTCCGGGATTCACCGAGTAGGCGAAGGTCGCCGTGCCCTGCGGCCCCGGTTCGCTATAGGCGACGATCCGCTCGGCGATCTGGCCGCCGCCGGCGAGGCCGAAGGAGCGGGTGCTGCCGACGCGACCGCTGCCCGCCACCGAGACGGTTTCGATCGCAGAAAGCAATCCAGGCCACTGCGAGTGGTCGCCGATGAAGGCGAAAACATCCTCGCTGCTGGCGTCGAGGGATACGCTGCGCACGAGCTGCAGCGGCGCCGACGTCAGCTTGTCGACCTCGACGTCGCCGATGATTCTCGGCGGCGGCGCCTGGGCGGCGCCCTGGGCGAAGACTTCAAGACTTGGGGCGAGGAGCGTGACGGCGGCGAGCGCGGCGGGACTTAGAACGGATTTGAAAAGGCTCATTTTCGGTCCTTGTATCGGTTTAGACGTCATGGGTTTTAGGTTCAACTCAGGCCGCCCTGAGTGCGGTTTGACGGGCGCGGAGCTTGCGGGGGTGCGGTTCCCCGGTTTCCACGAAGTACTTCAGCTCTTCGATCGCAAAGGTCAGAATCCGGCCCATCTGCAGCTTCATGACCGGCGCCATGAACACGCTGAACGGAAACGCGAGGTCCGCCGTCATCAGCATGTCGACCCGCGTGTGGCCGCCGGGCGCCGCGCTGAGGGACCACCGATTGCGCAGTCCTTTGACGAAGAAAGGCATCTTTTCGCCGCTCGCCGTGTAGGCCAGGACCTGATTCGACTCATCGAATTCGACGATCGATTCCTTAAAAGGACCGAGCTCCGTCTGGCACGTTCGCCCCGCCGTCGGGGCTCCGGGCACCTGCGCTGGACCGGCGCCGGCGGAACGCTCGACCGAGCTGGCCCAGAGGTGGACCTCGTCGAAGCGGCGTCCAAGCACGTCCCACACTTTGTTGGGCGGGGCCTGGACGGTGAGGTGGCGTTCAATCTGCATCGCGTTCTCCTAGGGGTTAGTCAGTTCAGACGTGGGTGGCTAAACCGCATGGCGACTGCACATCCGGCGAAGAGGAAAGTCACGGCAAAGCTGTTTTTTGGATCGACCGTTCCATATATCGATCCGTGAGATCAGGAGCGACCGAGCGGATCCGGTCCAGGCCAGCCGAGGGCGACCGGCGGTCAAAGCGCGCCGGGTTCGGGCCCTTCTCGAGGCGCCGGCGGAGGGCCGGTTACTCGGTTAAGACGGAAGGGCTGGCGGCGATGACGGAAGCGCCGTCGAGGCGGGTTTGATCGGTACTTGAATCTCGACCACGAAATCACAGCCTTCTTTCGGCATCTCGAGGAAGACTTCCCGGGCGACACCGTCAATCGCGTAGTCGTGGGTCTCGAGCCAGCGCCCGAGGGCGCCGTAGCTTCGGCAATTGTTTTCGTAGGAGCCGAGGCGGGCGACCGTCGCCATCGTCGAGACCGCCGGCAGCTCACGCACCGCCAGGACGCGCTCACTCGGCAGCCGGACCGAGCTCTCGACGGCCATGTCGACGGCGAAGCCCATTTCGATATCGACGTTTTCGAAGCTGTAGCCCGCGTTGTGCAGAATCGCGGTCATATAGCCGAGCTTGGGGCCGAATCGGTCCGGCACGATCTGCATCATCTCGCCGACCACCGCCGCGGTCTCCGTCATGATCGGAAAGGTCTCGCGCATAGACAAGAAGCGCTGCGCCGGCACCTGCTTGACGACCACTTCGAGACCTTCCGAGTCGTCTTCGTCTTCGATCTGCCGCAGCCGCGCTTCGACCGCCCGCAGACGCAGCAGCTCTTCCTGGAGCGACTGCTCGATCTTCGCCTTTTGCAAACGGAGCATGCCGCGCACTTCTTCGGCGCCGATCTGGTCGCCGAGCGCACCCCGAATCTGGTCGAGCGTCATGCCCAGGTCCTTGAGCACCAGGATGCGGTTCAAAGCCGGCAGCTGGCTAGCGCTGTAGTACCGGTACCCCGTAAACGGGTCGACCTGCCCCGGTTCGAAGAGCCCGATATCGGCGTAATAGCGCAGCTGGGACACCGGAACCTGGGCAATTTTCGAAAAGTCGCCGATTTTGAACACCTAATTCTCCCGTCGTGGCGGCTGCGGTTGAAGCGTCGCCGGAGCGCCTCGCCCCGAACGAGAACCAGCATAAAGTCTCGAGCGACTTGAGAGTCAAGGGGCGATCTACGTTCCCACGGTAGTTCTGGACCTAGTTGTGACAGCTCTGCCACAAATGACCGCGCCGGTGCATAACTTCTACCCCATCTTCTCCCTAAGCTCTTTTCGATGAAGCCAAAGACCGAGGTGAAAACCCCGGAGAAACGTCGTCGGACGGAGCATATTTAGGAGAGCAGCATGTCGAATTCCCCAGCGCAGACGAAAGCGGCATCGAGCGAGATTCAAGCCGGAGATCCGAGCCCAAGCACCCACGCAGTCGACTTGACACGCCGCGGATTCCTCCGCGCCGGCGGCGCCGGCGCCCTGGCCGCCGGAGGTTTGGCCGCCGGCGGCCTGTTGGCCCCGGGTACCGCCGGCGCCGCGGTGATCGGCCCCCTTGACCGACAGGACCGCCGGGAGCGCGCCATGCGCGTGCGCCAGCGAGCCGCCCGCAACCTCTTCGAAGATCGCCTGCCGGAGCAGCCCTGCAACGGCGACGAGACCGCCTACGCGGACCGCCGCGCCTGTTTCACCAAGACGATGCCCCAGGACAACCTCGGCGAAGTGGACACCGGCACCTATCGCCGCTACCTCAACGCCCTCGAGCGGGGTTACCAAGGCGCCCTCGAATCCGTGCCGGCCTCGCCCCAGGCTGAACGCGGCCTGGCCAATCCGCTCGCCGCCTACGCCTATGAAATGACCGGCGGCGACGCCCACAGCTCCCGCATCCCGCCGGCACCCGCCTTCTCGAGCCCGACCGCGGCGGCGGAGATGGGCGAGGTCTACTGGCAGGCCCTGACCCGGGACGTGCCGTTCAACGAATACGGCAGCCATCCCTTGATCGGCGCCGCGCTCGACGACCTCAATCGCTTCTCGGCCACGGTCGGCCCCCGCCAGAACGGCCGGGTCACCGCGCGCACCCTCTTCCGCGGCGAAACCCCCGGCGATCGCGTCGGCCCTTACCTGTCACAATTTCTGTGGCTCGATATCCCCTTCGCCCAGCGCTTCCTCGACCAGCGCTACGAGCAACCCCTCGCCGGCGACGACTTCATGGTCGATTACAGCGAATGGCTGACCGTCCAGCGGGGCGCCCAGCCGATCCGGTCGATCACCTTCGACCCGACCCCGCGCTATATCGCCAGCAACCGCGGATTGGGCGAGTGGGTGCACGTGGACTTCAGCTTCCAGGCGTACCTGAACGCGGCGCTGATCATGCTCGGTTTCGGCCCCGACGCGCTCAGCGAAACGAATCCGTACCTCCAGATCTCCCGGCAGGAGAGCTTCGCGACCTTCGGCGGCCCGTTTGTGCTCGATCTGGTGACGAAGGCTGCGTCTGTCGGCCTGAAGACGGCGTGGTTCCAGAAATGGCTGGTCCACCGTCGCCTGCGCCCCGAGGCGTTCGGCGGCCGGGTGGAAAACCAGCAGAGCGGGGCGAAAGACTACGGCGTCCACGGTGACCTGATGCGCTCTAACGCCATCGAGCGGGTGCTGTCCGCAAACGGGACCGCGCTGCTGCCGGTGGCTTTTCCGGAAGGCTCCCCGACCCACCCGTCCTACCCCGCCGGCCACGCGTGCATGGCGGGTGCCTGCGCCACCGTCCTGAAGGCGTGCTTCAATGAGTCTTATGCGATCCAGGCGCCGGTCATCGCCACCTCCGACGGGCTCGCCCTCGACGACTGGACCGGCGACGACCTCACCCTCGGCGGCGAGATCAACAAGCTGGCCAACAACATCTCGATCGGCCGTGACGCCGCGGGCGTGCACTACCGTTCCG
>JBCDKB010000392.1:0-8468 GCA_038747035.1 Acidobacteriota bacterium
CGACGAAGAGGAAGCCGCCCGCGTAGAGTCCCAGCCCCTCCGCGCGGCTGCGCACGGCGGAGGCGAAGACGACGACCGACAGCACCACGCACACGACGACGTAGGCCTGGAGAAAGATCAAGGTTCGCGTGAACAAGCTCGGCGGCGTCGCCAGGACCACGGCCCCCGCTAGCCCGGCGGAGCTGAAGACAAATCGGAAGAACCAAGCCGGCACCCGGCTCGGCCACAGCGCCTGCAGGTGGAGCACGAAAGCACAGACGATCGCGAAGGTGAAGAAATATGCCCCCTTCGCCACCAGCGACCACGGGATCTCCGGCCAGATCTCGAGCACCAGCAGCTCGTGGGTACACATCAGGCGCCCGACGGCGGCGAGGCAGAAAAGTCCGAAGTAGAGGGAGACCTCGGAACGTCGCCGCACGGCGAAGTGACAGAGATAGTAGATCCCCATGGTCAGCAAGCCGCCGGCCAATAGGCCCAAGAGGGTGAGCTCGCGTGACCTGGCCTGGAGCAGATCTTCCGTACGGCCGAGCCAGACCGGCTCGTCGAGACCGCCGCGATCGGTTTCGTGGCTCGACACCTGCACCACCAGGTCGAGTATCGGGTCATCTATCGGCGGCAAGGGCGCCACCCCCGGACGGTAGCCCGGAACCGAACCTTCCAGATCCTCGGCGACGCGACCCACCCGCCAAATCGACAGCCCGTTGGCAAAGACCTCGACGGCGGTATTGACGTTTCCGAGACGCACGGCGAGTGCCGGCCGATCCGGCGGCAGTTTCACCCGCAGCCGATACGTGCCAAATCCACGGCCGGCCGTCGCGTCCGGGGCGACCGCGGTGCGATGCCAAAAGCTCGGTACGGTGATGGGCGCGGCCCCGCCCTCCGGGTCGTCACCGGGGCTCAGGAGCTGTCGCCAATAGAAATCCCAGGTCCCGGAGAGCTGCGTCGGCCCATCGGATTCGGGCCGCCAATCGCTCAAGTCGAGCCGACCGCTTTCTGCGGTCGGTCTCCCAAAAGCCCGAGACTCCTCGGCCCCGGAACGAGTGCACGAAACGAGGATCACGGTCGAGAGCGCGAGGCCCCCGAGAAGAGCTTGCCATGCCCGCCCAAACATCTGCAAAGACTAGCGCATCAGTTCACTACGGGACTTCCGCATCCCAAGCCGAGGTTTCCCCACTCTCGAAGCCGTCGGCGAAGATCTCCGCGTCCGGCAGGTCAAAACAGCCGTAGATCCCCAGGGGCTTGTTGCCTCCCGACCCGGCGGGCCCCCGCCACACCATCGCCAGGTTCCCGTTTCCGTCGCCGCCGATGGCGGGCTCGAGTTGATCACCGAGGACCTTGGAATTCAGCTGCTGGATCTCGCCGAGGAGGGCCCCCGTACTCGACACCCGGCGCGTGAAAATCCCGTTACCTGCGCCGTCCGGGGCCCGCCAGATCAGCTGAAAAGCGCCGTCGGACGCCGCCGCGACCTCAGCGACCCTGGAGTCCGGAACGATGAAGTCGGCGCCGATCGCGGTCCCGGAGCTATCGAGCAAACGAGCCGCAACTTCGCCGAAGGAGTCACCGACGACCCAGGTCACGAGGAACCGTTCGCCGCTGAAAGCGCCGGTCGGGACGAAGTTCGTATTGTTGGTCGGAAAGGCGATCTCGGAACCGAGCGGCGTGCCGCTGGAGTTGAAGAGTCGGCCGATACCCGCCGCCCCGACTCCCCCAACGCCCCGTCGCCCCCAAAGAACCAGCACTTCGTTATCGGCGTTCGAAACCACAGACGGGTTCAGATCATCGCCGCTGCCGTCGACGACCCACTCGCCACCGACCGGAACACCGGTGGCGCCGAGTCGGCGGGCCAAGACGGCGCTGTCTCTGATAAACCAGCTGACGATGAAGTCCCCTCCGGAAAGCCGGGTGATCGACGGGTCCCGCTGCTGCTGCGGTCCACCCACGTGGACCTGGAACTCGTCGCCAACGGGCTGCCCGAAGTCATCGAATCGTCGCCCGCGGATGCCGGCGTCCGAGTTCCCGGAGAAGCTCCCCCAAACGACCGTGAAGCTGCCGCCGTCACCGAGGGCGACCCTCGGGTAGGCCTGTGACCCCGCGACCGCCGTGTTGACCTGGAAAGACGCGCCGAGCGCTTGGCCGGCGCTATCGAAGCGCCGGCCGAAGATTTCCCGGGACCCCGAACGGAGGTCCGACCATACGACCACCGACTCGCCGGCCGCGCCGACGGAGGCGCCCGGATTCAGCTGGGACTCCAGCGGCGGGTCCACGAGCTCGTCGGCCCCGACCCACGCGGCCCCGGCCCACACCGCCCCTAAGCCGGCCGCCCCCAAAATCCACCCCGCCGCGCGACGCCCGAAACCGCGTCGACGCCAGTGATCCTCGCCGAATTCGCCGGGTCTCAACTCCATAGGACGTTCCCTCCTTGCTGGGCCGGGTGATGATCCGGCCAGAGTCTATGTTTCCTTGACATTGTATTCAGAAAAGCCGTTCTGAAACGGAAAAACGAGCCGCCTCAACGGCGTTTAAGGAGACCATCCCCGGACACCATTCTACCGGGGTCGATTCATGGGGACCTTCCGAACATCAGGGCGACCCGCGGGCCGCCCTGGGCCGCGGCTGAAGCTCGCCCAGCAACTCGTCTTCCGGTGTTTAAAAGAGATGGTCACGTTTGTCGTCCCATGACGCGTTGAGACTCAGCTAGAGCCTCAATACGGATCCGCGCGGTGGTTCCCGCCGCCGCTAGGCCCCGCGAGCTGGCCATCTCCTCGCGAGCCTGGAGCGCCCTAGCCCCACCTCAATCTGCGGCTGAGCCTCCGGCGACGCCTTGGGAGATCCACATGCTCGATACCTTTCGCATTCGAAACCTCGCCTTGATAGCTGCCCTCCTATCGGGCCCATCCACGACAACTCTTTCCGCAATGCCGAGCGGCGCTTCGGCGAACGGCGAGGTCTCGGCGGCCCAGAGGCTCCAGATCCACCGCCCCGCGCAACTCGACGACGCTACCCAGCGCGGCCGCTTCCTGGTCGCCTTCCACGGCGACGGTGACCGCGCCGACGAGATCGCCGCCGGGCTCCGTCGCGACTACGACATCGAGGTGCTCAACACGTGGTCGAGGGCACTCTCCGGCGCCCTGGTCGAGGGCGACCTCGCCACCGCCAGGCGCTTGGCTAGCGATCCACGCGTCGCTTTCGTCGAGCAGGACGTGGCCGTCGCGCGGCCACAGCAGGTCCCCGATCAACGAGCCGCGGTTAAGGGATTACCCGGACCGCCCAACTGTTTCGAAGACGACGGCAGCTTTCGCCAGGAGCCCTACCCCAACGGCCCGGCGACCCCGAGTGGATGGACAATTCCGTGGGGGCCCAACTGCCCGGACGGTCCGTTGTGCACGGGCAACTGGGGCCTCGATCGAATCGACGACCGCAGTGGCCTCGACGGCACCTACCGACCGGCCTCGCTCGTTTACTCATGGGTCGACATTTTCGTGCTCGATAGCGGCATCGCGCTCAGCCACGCTGAGCTCGGGGGGCTTGATGTGTCCGAGGAAGTGGTCGGAGACAGCAATCTGGCCCCCTTCCGGCACGGCACCCACGTCGCGGGGCTTGTCGCCGGTAAAAACTTTGGCGTCGCGCGCGGCAAGCTGCGAATGACGTCCTTGAATATGGGCGCTTTCCCAACACTTAGCTCGGTCCTGATGGGCTTTGAAAAGGCCCTCGAAAGACGCCGGCCGGGCGTCCCGACGGTGGTGACGTTGAGCGCCAACGACGAGATCTTGACGACAAGCGCCACCCTGGCGCGAACCGTCAGCCTGGCGATTGCGGAGAAGATCGTGGTCATCAATTCCGCGGGGAATCTGAACGCGCTCAACCTCAGCAGCTGCACGCAACCTCGGCAACCCGGCCAACGCGCTGAGCTCGTGTCTATGGTCGGTGAAAGATATCCGCCGGAGGTCCTGATCGTCGGCGCAAGCGATGACGAGGACGGGCTTTATTGCGAATGCGGCCAGCTCGCTAACCCGGGTCAAGACTGCGCTTCGCGGGCGGGTCTGGTTGATCTTTACGCCCCCGGGGCCGACGTCGTCTCGATGTCCGCCGAAGACGACCAAGCGATCTGCCACTTCAGCGGCACGTCGATGGCGGCGCCGCACGTCGCCGGGGCCGCCGCCCTGCTGCTCTCACGCTTCCCACAGGCCTCGCCGTCGGCGATCGAAGAGGCTTTGATCCGCGCCAGCACCAAGAGCAGCCTGAGCTTTCCCAGCGGCGCCGGGGCCACTCCAAATCGTCTGCTTTATGTGGGCGCTTACTCCTCCAATCTGCCGGTGGCCGGCGACCAGCTGTTCTTTGTGGACGTCGGCGAAACCGTCACCCTCTCAAAAAGCGAGCTCATCGCCGACGATATCGACTGGCAACATCGGCCGCTCAACGTCACCGGCGTCAGCAATCCGGTCAACGGCCAGCTGGTTGACCAGGGAACGACCGTCAGATTCACGGTCAGCGCCAACGCCCCGCCGTCGCTCGATGAGTACAGCACGGCGTCCTTCGAATACACCGTCTCCAACGGCCTCCTCACCGATGTCGGTCGAATACGCTTCGCCGTACGCCCCGATCCGAGCGATGACGTCATTCTCTTCGGCGGCAGCGGCGCGGTCGATATCTCGATCGTCGACCTGGTGAGCAATGACGGCCTGCTTCTCGAAGAGTTCACGTGCCGAGAACCGGTCACCGCGGGCACCCTCGGCACGGTCAGCCGACTGCTGAACAACGGCCGGTGTACGGGCTTCCGCTACGTCCCGCCCTCCCCGGGCTTCGCCGGCGACGATGCGTTTGTGTACGAGCTCAGCCTCGGCGGCGGCTTCGTGGTCTCGGCCCGGGTCTTCATTCGCTACAACGATCCGGCGGCGCCGTCGCCGATCACCGGCTCCGCCCTCGCCAACTACCCTTTCCATACCGGCACCGACAGTGTCGTCTCGCCGACCGGCGCCTATCTCGTCACCTGGCAGGCCAGCAGCCATCCCGCGGTCACCGAATACCGCTTGATCGAGACCGACACGGCGACGGAACAATCGACGACTATCTACGAGGGCCCGCGTACTTTTCACGCGGTGAGCGGACGCGCCAACGGCATACGGGAATACTCGGTGAGGGCCTGCACGGCCATCGCCTGTTCAGCGGCGTCGCCGATCCAAACGACCGGAGTCACGGCCCAGGGCAGGAGCCGGGTCACCACCGTTCTTGACGGCTGCTTAAACTGCAATCCCTGGCGTGGCCTGTGGTACGACCCGTCGCGGCCGGGCAACGGTATCGATGTGCAGAAAGATCCGTCGGGCCGCTGGCAGATTCTGTTCTTTACCTACCGCGGGGCCGACGAGACGCCGATCTGGTATCGCGCCACCCCCGCGAGGATCGGCGGCAGTCGGCTGGAGGCCGTGCTCGAAGAGCTGCGCGCCGCCCCCGGCGACGCCCTCGGCACCAGCGTCGTCGCCGAGCCCTACGGCTTCCTCCAGATCGACTTCATGTCCACGTCGTCGAGCGCCTTAAGGGTTTTTCGATTCAATCAACCGGAGCCCGGCGAGCACGGTTTCGAAAGCGGAAACCTCGTCTTTACGGGCTCCTTCCAATACCTGGCCGGCTCAGCGTTCGGGGCCGACGGTCAGTGGCGTCCGTCAAACGGCGGCGCAGCCGGTCTCGTCTTGACCCGCATGCCGTCCTTTGACTTCCTCTCGACCACCGCCTTCGCGACCACCCATTTCTTCCGGCCGGATGGTTCCCCCACCTGGCTCAGCACGCTCTCCGGATCGCTGATCTCCACGCCCTGGCTGAACTACACCGGCTGGATTCGTCCCCTCCACCGGCTCGGCCAGAATCTCTGCCTCGAGTGCGGCGGCCCCTGGGGCTGGGAGGACACCTCCCTCTCAAACCCGATCTTCGTCGACATTCCCAACGTGAACGCCCCCTTCGGAACGACCAACATCAACGTGACCATCCCGGGCGGCACGGATCCGGAGTTCCCCCAGGGCTACTCCCTCGTCTACTCGGGAGGCCTGGTGAAAGTGACCAACTAAAGCCGGACACCCGACGAGGCGTCCAGCCGCGGTGAGAAATCAAGGGACCGCGGTCGTTGAATCACCGGTCACCCGGACTCCATGGTGGAGTCCGCCGGCTGGCCGGGAGATTCAACACCATGGTCAAAAGCCTCCGAGGGTTCGCCGCTGTTGCGACCTTGCTCCTTTCGACGCCGACGTGGGGAAACCCGACGGAACTCACGTCGCCCCCCGAATTGGTCGGCCCCGTCTGCCACTTCCTCGACCGGGGACTTGACGACCACGTCCCCGGGACCACCGACCGGTACGCCGTCACGCCCCATGGACCCCGCACCCTGGCGGACATCCGCCATCTTTCCTTCGGCATTGACGTCGCCGAGAGCCACTGCGAATGGCAAAGCCACGCGGTACCTTGCGCCGACCACGACGATCCGCAGCAGTGGTGTATCCAAGGGGTGGGGCTCTCGGTCCTAGGATTTGACCTCTTCCATCTGGAGGAGGCCGAAGGCTGCTTGCTTCGACCGAGACCCGGGCTCGACGGCATGCGGACCCTCTCCAGCTCCACCCTCCGTAACCACCCCCAGTGGGGATTGTCGGCCGACCAGCTGGGGACGCTGATCAGCGGCTACGACCCCGTGTCCGGCGGCTTCCGCCTCCCGTCGATCCGCTTTTCCGCCGATTTCTTAGCGCGGCAGATCGAAGGGCTCGTCGGCGAGCAGCTCGCCCGCTACGTCAAGGGCTGCGCCAACAAGCTCTACTGCGGTAATCGGCGGGGGCGGCTGCTCAAGTCCGACCTGCTGCCGTTCTGGACCCGCCCCGACGACGTGGACTGTGACCTCGGCGGCTGCCCGGCGATCGGGCAGAGGCGGTCTTCCCCCTGGGTGGAGATTGAAGGACGCGGCGACCGACTCCACGTGGATCTCGACATCGAGGTCGACCGAGGAGCGGCGGATCTCGGCGACAAAGCGAAACTGGGCACCGAGGTGCTGCCCTATTACGGCACGACCTACAAGCAGATCCTGCGCGGCAGCGTCGGCATCGACCTGGGCTTTGAATGTCAGCGCTTCGCCAAGGTCGAAGGCGGCAAGCTCCCCCACTGCGCCGAGGTTGAAGACAAGGTCTGCTTCAATCCCGGACCCCAGGTGGGTTCGACCGACGGCACCGTCGTCTGCCCCGAGGGAAAGCAACATCCGCTCTGCGGCCAGTCCATCGACTACGAGCGCAGTCACGAGCTGCGGGTCACGGTGGACGAGCCTGTCTTCGAGAGCGAGTCCGGCGACCTCATCGACGCCTTGATCGAGGTCGGCTGCGTGCTCTTCGGCCAAAAGGGTCAATTCGGAACCTGCGATGTGGACGAGCTCGGTACTTTCTTCATCCAGCAGGAGCTCGAGACTTCGGTTTTAGACGTGCTGATCCAGGACGGCCTGGGGGGCTGTCCGGATATTTCGATCGAACCCGAGGGTGCCGTGACCCTCGATTTCAAGACGGAGGGCGGTCTCGTCCTCGAGTCCGCGGGGACCCAGAGCGCCGGGGCGTCATCGCCCGGTAGCCTCTCCGAGTTTGCTCCGATAGTGACCCGGGGATCTCGCGACCGCGGGCTCGGCCAACCGGGCCTGATCTCGACGGCGGCCCTCACTTCTTTGGCGGCGGGCCTCGGTGCCGACCGTCATCACGGGGGCAGCCCGGCCGAAGGAAGCCTCGCCGATAGCAACACCGACGCGAAGATCCCCATGGCCCAGCTCGACGCCGCCCTCCGGCTCATTTGCGCACTCTCGACGAGCTGTCCCGGAATCGACCTCGGGGCGCTGCCGATCGACCAGCTCGCCGACCTCGGCGACGGCGGCTCGGGTGACGACCTCTTGGACCTGCCGCCCGCCGAGCTCCTCGCCGTGCTCGCACCGCTCTTGGCCGATGAAGGATTCCGTCAGTGCGTGGGCGGTGATACGGATCCCCTACAGCTCTTCGAGATTCTTACGTGGCTGATGAGTCAGTTTCAGCCGGCCTTCGACTCGGATACCTGCACTGCGCTGAGGGTTGAAGCATTGCTGCCGCTGGTCGGCCTGGAGCTGCGGGTCAAGACCGCGGGGCCGGAGGTCGGAGACACCTTCGCCTTCGTCGACTTCGGGTATTCAAGTCCGGGCCTCATGAAGCAGCACGGCTGCATGGCGAAGTGGGTCTACCCCACCTCCGACGCACCGATTTGCGACAACGGCACGATCGCCAAGGGCCCGGACCCCGACCATGAAGGGCGAGCTTGCGGTACCGCGCCCGGCGGCCCCTGCCACGATATCCGCGGCGCCCACCCCGAGTGGACCCGAAGCCTGCCGGAAGATTCCGCCTTCCACCCCAACGGCGATTTTCGCTGGTTCACCCGCTGTGGCCACGACTTTGACTCCGGTGAACCCATGGTCTGCGTCGCCGAGTACTACAACG
>JBCDKB010000393.1:0-8455 GCA_038747035.1 Acidobacteriota bacterium
CGCCGGATGGTCTCGCACCCACCATTTGGCGGCGATGATCAACGCGCCCCACACCGCGAGGAAGAGTCCGACGAGCTTGGCCAGGACCTGCACCGAACCGGGCACCTCGATCCACGGCGAGAGCAACGCCAGGCCGCCGAGCACAAAAATTACGCCGAGGTTTCCGAAGGCCCACCCCGTCAAGACGCCGGCGACCGAGCGCGCGGGCTGAAGTCGACGCGCCGTCCGGTCGACGACGACGGCCGCCAGCGCAGCGACGGCGGGCGCGATCGGCAAGATATAGGGCGCGCGCTTGCTTTCAGAGAGCGAAAAGAAAACCAATATGCCGATGATCCAGACCCAGCTCAGGCGCTGCAGCCGGCCTTCCTCCGGGTTGCGAGCCGCGGTGAAAGCCGCCGCCGGGAGCAGCCATGACCAGGGCGCATAGTCGATCCACAGATACTTGAGGAAGTACCACCAGGGCTGCTGATGGTCCCACGCGTCGACG
Organism: Acidobacteriota bacterium; assembly: GCA_038747035.1. Lineage (GTDB taxonomy): Bacteria > Acidobacteriota > Thermoanaerobaculia > Multivoradales > J023 > JAUIJL01. Next base: position 488 of record JBCDKB010000393.1, read on the forward strand.
AAGCGCAAGAAGTTCTGGCGAATCAAGACCTCAAAGAGAAAAGCCGACTCCCCCTGGACCCAGAGGGCGGCGTACCAGGGGAGGCTGACCACCACCGCCACCAGGGCGCCCCACAGGGCTTCAGGGCGCACCAAGCGCAGAAGTCGCCGGGTCGACGCCGCGTAGCCCAAGACCACGATCCCGGGCAAAATCATGGTGACCGGACCCTTGGCGACAAAGCCGAGGCCCGCCGCGAGCCCCGCGAGCGTCCAGGCCCGCGCCGCCGGCGCGTCAAAATCGAGCCACCGGGTCAGCGGCACCACCACGCCCAAGGTCGAGGCCAGGACGAAGATGTCCATCTGCACCGAGCGCGAGGCCCAGAAAACCTGGTAGAGCGTGGCGAAGAGCGCCGCCGTCGTCAGCGCCCGGCGCCGCCCGACGTACGGGAGCACCCATAGGAAGGTCAGCACGACGCTCACCACGCCGGCGAAGGCCGCGGGCACCCTGAGGCTCCACTCATTGACGGCGCCGAAGAGCTCCGCCGAAACCAAAGCTGTCCAAAAGTAAAGAATCGGCTTTTCGGCGAAGACCAGGTCGTTGACCGTCGGGACCAGCCAGTTGCCGCCCTGCGACATTTCGGCGACCGCCCGCCCATAAATCGGCTCGTTGGGGTTCCATAGATCCCTCTCGCCGAGGGATAGGAAGAAAAAGAACCCGGCCGCCAAGGCCAGAATGACGACGTCCCGCGCCTTTGGCACCAGCTCGGCCGACTGCGGTTCTAGATCCATTTCCTTGCTCCTCGCCGGTCGGAGCGCCCATCGGCGCTTGCATCCAGTAGTGTCCCGGCGCTCGCCCTCGCAAGAGTCAACGTCGTGCGAGCCAGCGCCGCCGGGGGCGAAGGCGCTCCGCCGACGGCGAGCTCCCCGGCCGCCGGCCCGAGGGCCAGTGAGCAAAGGCTATGGAGACGCGGTCAAACCGGTCTCAAATGAAGATCAAATCGATGTCAAAACGACGACGACTCGGGTCGACGGGGCGGAGAGCTAGCGGTTGCCCCCGCTCGGCGGCCCGATCACAGCGCTCCACGTGTCGGTGCCGCCGGACTCAAAACCGTCGCGAAAAATCGCGTCGTTGTGCAGCGCCTCCATCGCCTCGGAAAGCGTGCCGAGCGCCGCTTCTGCGGCTGGGTCAAGCGGAGCGTCCAAAAGATTGATCGCCTCGAACGGGTCGAGGGAGAGGTCAAAGAGTTCCTCGACCGCACCGTCGCGCCAGATCAGCTTGAAGCGCTGATCGCGGATAGCCCGCTGAACGCTCTCGTAGGGCGGTCCCCCGTTCGGGCTGAAGCTCTCAGCATAGGCATAGGGACGGGACGGCAACGTCGCCAGCCCTGCAGGTCTTCAAACTCACCATTTCTTCACCCCCTCGTCGTTCACTGTGTGCTCGACCACAACGATGTGGTCCCGGACTCAAAACCGTCCGCAAAAATCAGGCCGCCGTCGCTCCGGAGAACCAGCCGGTCCACCGCCGCGTCGAAAGACTGGACGCCATCGAGGGCCTGAAAATCGACGCCGCACAGCGCGCTACCAGCTCCCGATGGCGCGACGGCGGTCGTTCCGTGCTGCCGGAAGTCTTCGTCCGTCCCCGAAAGCACCAGCGATCGAACCTGCGCGCCCAGCGAGCCGGCCCCGCAGGCGCCGTCCGGGTAGAAAGCACAGAACGCACGCACCTCGACCCCGGTGCCGGAAGGTCCCGCCCCGACGCTCGCCGAAAGGTCGTAAGTCGCACCGCCGCCCGCCGGAGCGCACTGCGACAGGGTGAGTTGCGGCTCCGACCCGAGGCCTTCCAGGCGCACCGAGGTGGAGAGCGGCGAGCCTCCAGCGTCCGCACCCAGCGGTTCGACGGAGCTCGGGGACCCGACGTCGACGGACCAAGGCGCCAGCGTCGCTGCGCTGAGGCCACAGTCGTCAAAGTGGCCGTTTTCGAAGAGATTTCCCGGGTCCGCCCGGAATCGTCGGATGAAGTCTTCGGCCCCTCCTCCGGAGCCGTCGCCGTCGAGGCCGTTGCCGGCGAGATCAGACAGGCCTGAACACGCGTGGAGTTGGAAGAGCCCTGCGCCTAGGATCTCCGCCAGGCGGAGCGTCGCCCGGCCCGCACCGTCCCAGTCGACCCGGCTCACGCCGATGGGCACGTCATCGCCGGCTTGCCCCCCGGCGCAGGAGACCGTCGAAAAATCGCCGTCGTCCCCCGCGGCAACCAGGAGATAGCTCGCCGGGTCGGTCACGTCGCCCGCTTCCCCGCCCCGACCGGGTCCCGCCATCGTCTGGTCGAACTCGAATCCCAGCGCCGCGACGGCCGTCGAGACGCCGCCGCAGCTCCGGATCTCATCGCCTCCTCCATCCACGACGGCGATGACCGTCGGCGGGCCGAAGTCATCATCGCCGGCGAGCGTGACGACAGCGCGCCCCTTCGAGATGGACACGGGGCCCCCCGGGCTCGCGTTCGATAGGTCGACGAAGAAGACTTCATCCCCCTCTTCGAGGTCGTCACCGACCACGGCCACCTCCAAAGTCGCCGCGTTTTCGCCCGCGGCGATCACCGCCGAGCCTTCGCTCCTTCGGAAGTCACCGTCGCCCCCTTCGTCCTCGGCTGAATCTTCGATCGTACGGAAATCAAAGCCGATATCGACCGTCGACTCGCCCTCCAGGTCGACCGTGAGCACCACTGTCTCGAGCTGGCCTTCCGCCCCTTCGGCCCGCTGGACGTCAGCGATCGACAGCACCACCGAGTCGTCGTTCTCGATGCCGTGGACCTGCGGCGACGGGTCCAGGGAGACGTTCAGGCCTCCGGCCTGGAGGTTTGAGAAGGTGGTCCCGAAGGTCTCTAAGGCCTCGAGGGTCGAGTCGTCCTGCACGCCGACGTTGACCACCCGGCGGGTGACGAGCGGCGGCAGCTGGACCACGTGCCCGGCCAGCGACAGATAGTCGCCGTCGCCGGTCTCGTCCTCCGCGGTGATGTCGAAGGTCGAAAGATCGACGCTCACGGCGCCGTCGACGGGTTGATCGAGGACCACCTCGAGCTCGAAGGGCCCGCCCGCCTCGCGCCGTTGGACGGCGCGCAGGCTCAAGACGGCCGCATCTCCGTCGGGCTCGATGGAGCCGACGCCAACGGCCGAGTCCGAGGGCATAGCCCCCGTCACGTCGGCCAGCTCGACGGTAAATATCTCCGTCGGCTCAACGACGACGTCGTCGACCAAGGAAACCGGAAAGACCAGGCTCAGGGTCTCGTCGGCCCCGAAGTTCAGCACCCCGGTGCTGGAGATGAAATCGACGTCGGCCGTGGCGGTGCCCGGCTTCGTCGTCGCCGTCACCGAGACCGGGGTGCCGCCGTGGCTTCGAGTCACGGAGAAGTGAAAAACGCCGTCCGCCTCCGAGCCGGACACTCCGGAGATGCTCAGGGTCGGCACCACGGTGAGCTGCCCGCCGGTCGCTTCCCCGGGGCCGGCGCTCGAGCTTAGGGGCCCGGTGGTATTCGCAAAGACACCCGGCGTCGAGGCGGTCACCTCGGCGCGCACCGTGCACGTCGCGCCCCCGTCGACTGAGCCCCCGACAAGCGTCAAGAGCCCGCCGACGGCGGTGACCTGGCCTCCCGCACAATCCGTCGCGGCGGCGGGGACCGGTTCGATCTCGAGCGACGCCGGCAGAGGCGCGGAAAAAGCGAGCCCGTCGGCGGCGAGGCTGGAACCCGTATTGTCGATCGTGAACGTGAGCGTCGCGCTCTCGCCGACGGCGATCAGCTCAGGACCGTAGGCCTGGGTCAAGACCGGAGGCGCTAGGACCACGAGCGTCGCGGCGGCCGCAGCGCCTTCTCCGATGTCGGTCGAGAGCGGACTCGGAACGCTGATGTAAGCGCCCCCCGTCAGGGCCGTGACGTCGACGCCCACGGAGCAGATCTCACGCCCGGGGACAGTGCCGCCACTAAAGCTCAGTAGGGACGACCCTTCCGAAGAAGACCCATCCGAAGAACTTCCCCCCGGCTGGCTCGCCTCCACGGTGCCGCCTACGCAGGTCGACACCAGATTCGGCGTGTCCGCCGGCCGCAAACCGGCCGGAAAAGCCCCGGTGAATGCGAGGCCCGAAACCGCCAGCGCATTCGGTGAGTTGTCCACGGTGAAGGTCAGGGTGCTGATCTCGCCCGGGGAGATCGAATCCGGCTCGAAATCCTGGGAGAAGCCAGGGATCGTCGCCACTCGGCTGGTATCCGTCGCGGTGTTGTCGGCCGGCGATGTCTCGACGTCGGAGCTCACCGTCGCCGTATTCGAGAGTAGTCCCGTCGCCGCCGGATCGATGTCGCATTCGGCCGTGTAGACGATCGAGCCCCCCGGAGGCAGGGTCAGCGACTCCGCAATGTCGCCCGCGCCCGCACCCGCGCTGCCGAGCGCTCCGCCCGCCGAGGCGCTGGCCCAGACGCAGGCGAGATCGGTCGAAAAAACGTCGGCCACGTCGGCCGGAGCGGCGCTCGGACCGGCATTGCTCACCCGGATGGTGTAGGTGGTGCTTCCGCCCGGGGCCACCTCCGCCACGCCGTCGGTCTTGGTGACCGAAAGATCGGCGGCTGGGGTGAGCACCGTGACGGCCGCGGCGACGTTATTTCCCGGCGACGCGTCGAACCTGGAGGTCACCTCCGCCGCGCTCGACACGGACCCGACGGCCGACGGGTCGACCGCGCACTCCGCGGTGTAGACGATCGAGCTCCTCGGGGGAAGAACCAGAGCCTCGTCAATATCCCCAACCCCGAGTCCCGCTGAGCCTCCAGCGTCACCCGAGGACGTGCTCGTCCAGCTGCACCCGAGGCCGGCTCCGAAGGCGTTGACCACCGACGCTTCCGCCGTGCTCGGCCCGTCGTTCGTGACCGTCACGGCATAGGTCGCGGCGCCGCCGGGCACCGCAATCGTCGGACCTGAAGCGGCAATTCCGACGTCGGCCTTGGGCACCACCGGCGTGGTGATCGTGGCGCTGTTATCCGTCGGATCGGTATCCTCCGCCGCCGACGTGACGGACGCCGTATTGGAAAGCGACCCGGTGAGTCCGGGGTCGATAGCGCAGTCCACGGCGTAGGTCACCGAGGAGAGGGACGGCATGTCCAAGGTCTCCGCAAGGTCCCCACTTCCGTCGGTGTGGCCGGTGGCGCCGCCGGCCGCGGTGCTGATCCATGAGCACGAGAGGCCCTCGGGGAAAGTATCTTCGACCTGCACGGCGGCATTGGCGGGGCCGTCGTTCGAAGCGACGACCGTGTACGACAGGCTCACCCCAGGGACGGCGAGGCCGGAACTGGCGGTCATCGCGATCGATAGGTCCGGCGCCGTCGACACCCCGTCGATGCACTGTTTTTCCTGGTTTGCCCACGACGGATCGGGGCGGCAGGTCGCGGTGTACTGCAGCAGATCCGCGCCGTTCCACTCCGGGGCCTGGACCAGGAACTGTTGAAGCAAAATCGGCGAGAAAGCCTCCTCGTCGTTGAAGAGCGCGACCGTGGCGTCGAAGGTCGCCTCCGAATCGAACCACAGGCGGGAGCGGTAAACCCAGCGATTCTCCTCCGCGGATTCGGGCCGGTATTCGATGTCGACGGACTGGTCGAGGGCCGCCGGAATCTCCTCGCCGTCCGGCACGTGCCCGGCACCGAGGTAATCCATAACGATATTCTGGAAAAGCAGCTTGAATCGTCGGAGGTCGAAAGACCGACGCACATCCACGGTCACGCTGAAATCGATCGAGCCGGCGCCCCGCTGAAGGTTGTGCTCCGTGAGCCGATCGAGGGTCAGGTCCTCGACCGGTAAAAAGCGCTTCACCGGCGTTCCGGCGAGGTGGTCGGCGGCCACCGTGCCGCGGGCGCCGCGGGTGACCGTCACCTCGTCGCCGCAGGGGGACGCGGCGCAGCTCACGACCATGGCTTCGTCCCCGAGGCGAATCACGTCGCCGTCGGACAGGGCGAGGCCCAGGGCCAACGGCACCACGCCGGCCTGGGCATCGACGTCCTCACGCGTCGCGGTCAGCGAGGTTCCCGGCCACTCGGTTTGCGGCTCGACGGCATAGACCCGGGCACCGTCGGCGTGGGCCGCCGCTGAAGTGCCTTCCCGGGCGCGGAGCAGGCCGACGTCGACGCCGTTCGGATCCACGGTCGCGACCTCGACGATCTCACCGTCCAGTCGGAGCAGGTCCCCCGGCGACACGGAGCTATTGTCGTCGAGGGTCAGGGTCGTGCCGGCGGCCGTGAGGCCCGCCGGCTGATCGACCTGCCCCGCCAGCTCACCGCCGGCGGCCCGCACCGCGGTGCCGAGCTCACCGTTGGGAAAGAGCTGCTGCGAAGCGGCCAGGGGCATGACCCCGAAACTCTCGAGGCTGAATAGCAGGTTGAGGAAAGCGAACGGGGTCTGTATGAGTTGAACGCTCCAGAGATTCTCTTGGCCGATTTCATAAAGCCGCTCGGCGGCGCCGGGGTCGGCGAACTCCCAGGCGCCGGCGCTCACGGCGGGCGATGAGATCATTTCGACCAAAGATCCGCTGCCGTCATCGACCAGCTCTCTTTGAAAATCGATGGCGCTCCACTGCCACGTCGAACGCGAAGCCTCCAGGCCCTGGAACTCCGTCACGTCGATATGCATCTCCTGGATGAAGTCAAAGGCCAGGCCGAAGGCCACGGCCGGCTGCGACGTGAGGCGCCAGTCGACGTCGAAGGTCACCGCGGCGCCCGAAGGCGGCCCGCCGGCGAGCGGGGTCGGGTCCTGGCCGGGGTCAGTCAAGACGCCGACGGCATCGGGCCGGGCGGTTTCTAGCGGAGCCCGGGGGGCGGCCGCGCCGTCGGCGGCGACCGGCGGGAGCAGCGTCAGTAAGAGCATGAGGGTGGCTGGCATAGCGAAGTCTCCGGGACGCGGGGCGGGAAGCCTCGTCTTCCCGATCCGGCCTTTCCCTCCGTGGCGCAGGAAAGGTCGGGCCCGTCTCATCGGACTTCGCGCAAGACCCTCGCCCCCTCGGGGGGAACCGGCCGCCCGTCGAGGTCCGAATCGAGCGCCCGGACGCCGGCCTATTCCGACGCCGCCACAAGCTCGGCCAGATCGTCCTCGGCGGCCAGCAGATCCCGGTCATCCGCCGGATAGTGCCGGCGACGCAGCTCGACCACCCGCTCCAGCAGCCCACGGGCGGTTTCGATCCGGCCGAGGCGCTGCTCGAGCAGCCCGAGGGCATGGAGCGGTACCGAGAGTTCCGGGTAGTCCGGTCCGAGACTCGATTCGAAGATCGAGATCGCCCGCCCGAGGGCGGGCGCCGCCTCGTCGAGGCGCCCCGAGGCCGCCAGGGTCGAGCCGAGCCTCGAGTAGGCGTCCGCGAGCAGACGGCTGTTCTGCGCCACGTGGGCCTCGCGGATAGCCACGACTCGCCGGAAGCGCTCGGCGGCTTCGTCGAGGCGCGAAGCCCGGCGCAGGGCCGCGCCATAGGCGTCTTCGGTACGCAGCCTCGTCACGTGGTGCGCCGGCAGCTCGCCCTGTTCCGCGTCGATCTGTGCGAGCAGTCGCAGCGCTTCCTCCGGGCGGCCGAGGGCCGAGAGCACGCGAGCCGTCTGGGTCTGGTGGCGCAGCCGCCGGGAGCTATCCGAGGTGAGCTCGCGGCGGATCAGATCCTCGGCGCTTTGCAGCGTTGTCCAGGCCTCCCGCGGACGACCGGCGAGCCGCTCGACGCGGGCGAGGTTGAAGAGTGCGTCGCCGAGGCTCGGCGGGTTCCCCGTTCCTTCGGTCACCTCGACGAGCCGCCGAGCGACCGCCCGAGCTTCGCTCCACCGATGGCGAAGAATGAGCTCGGAGGTCAGATTTCTTCGGCCGCTGACTGCCCACTGGTGGCCGGGCCCGTAGGCCCCCTCGAAAATCTCGACGGCCCGCTGCAGGCGCTCCTCGGCCGAAACCCAGGATTCAAGACCGCGGTCCGCGAGGCCGAGGTTGTTGAGCGC
>JBCDKB010000394.1:0-8427 GCA_038747035.1 Acidobacteriota bacterium
TCCAGAGCGCCGCCTGGTCGACGCCGGTCTGGCCCCCGGCGATCACCTTGCGGAGTGGCGTTCCGTCATCTGAGGGTGAGAGGATGGAAACTCAGGCGGCCCAGACCTCCGACCGCGCGGAGTCGGGCATCCTGTCGATGGTGTATCGCTTCTAGCGGACCGCCTGAGTTTCCATCCTCTCACCCTCAGATGACGGAACGCCACTCCGCAAGGTGATCGCCGGGGGCCAGACCGGCGTCGACCAGGCGGCGCTCTGGAGCGCCCGGGCCGCCGGCCTCGAAATCGGCGGCTGGTGCCCACCCGGACGCCGGTCGGAGGCCGGGGAGATTCCGCCGGATCTGCCGCTTATCGAGACGCCGGTGGAACGAAGTCAGGAGGCGCCGGAGGTGCCCCGCTCCCAGCGCACCGCGTGGAATGTCCGCGACTCGGACGCCACCCTCGTTCTCCGCGCCCCCCAGGTTCTCGGCCCGCAGAGCCCGTCGACGCCCCGGGATCCCGGCACCGAGTGGACGCTCGAATCCGCGCGCCGCCTCGGCCGACCGGTCCTCGAGGTGACGCCCCCGAGCGGCGCCTCGACCGTCCGGGCTTGGCTATCGGAGCACTCCGTCGCGGTCCTCCACGTCGCCGGCCCCAGCGAAGCCACGGCCCCCGGCGTCGGCGCGGCGGCGATCGAGCTCCTCGCCGAGGTTTTCGCGCCTTAGGGACGCCGTGGGGCTCGAGCCTTTAGGGGAACTGGCCCGACCAGCTCGACACGTCGCCGGATTCAAAGCCGTCGACGAAGACGAGGCCGCCGTCCGTTTCGGCGGTGAACTCCACCGCGCCGATATCGCACTCGGCGACGCCGCTGCCGTCACCGTCCGACGGCCGCGGCGCGTCGCGCTGATCGAGCTCGATGCAAAAGGCCGTGCCGGCGGCGTCGATCACCGGACTGCCTGGCCGCGGCACGTGCGTCGGCGTCGAGCCGCCGAGGCGCAGGAGCGGCCACAGCTCGGGGTCGACCCCTTCGAGGTCGGAGGCCCCGCTGAAGCCACAGCTCATGTCGCCCGACAGATTGTTGGCGTCGGCGGGTCCGAGGGACGACTCGCAGTTGCGCTCGAGCCCCGTGTCGGTCTCGAGATTGCGGGCGATGATCGAGGCGCTCACCGAGCCGACCGTCCCGCGACTGGAGATCCCGGGCCCGGAGAGCGCCCGGTTGTCGACGAGGGTCGCGTGGCTCGCGATCAGCAGTCCCGGTTTATCGATGAACACGCCGCCGCCGCGGCCGGTCGGCAGCCCCGATCCGACGGCCCGATTGCCGCTGAGGGTCGATTCAAAGAGCCGGACCGTGCCGGCGCCGAAGAGGCCGGCACCTTCCGCCTCCGCCACGTTCGCGCTGAGGGTGCTCTTCTCGACGGTGACGTCACCGGCGGCGTAGATCCCGCCGCCCGACGACGCCTGATTCCGCGTCACCACACAGCGCACGAGGCGCAAAAACGCGCCGCCGTCCACGTACACCCCTCCCCCTTCGCCCGCCCCGAGCGCCACGCTGTCCCTGAGCGCGACGTTCTCCAGCACCAGAGTCCCCGATTCCAGCCGGATGCCGCCGCCCCGAGACTGGCCGGACCGGTCGCCGACGCTGCCCACCCGCCCCCGCTGGACCGTGAGATCGAGCATTGAGTAGGTGCTCTCGGCGGGCCCCCCAAAGCTCAAGACGCGGCGGGCCAAGCCGCCGTCGACCGCCAGGCGACCGGCGCCCGGGCCGACGATCTCCACCGATTCGGTGACCGCCGGCAGCGACACCCCGCTGAGGTCAACCACGCCCGTCAGCTCCGAGGCGAAGAGCACGAGGTCCGGACCCGGCGCGGCGTTGGCGTCCTCCAGGGCCCGTTTAAAAGAACCCTCGCCATCAGCGGCGACGGTGGTGACCAAGAAAATCGCCGCGTCGAGGCGAGCCGGCGATAAGCAGGTCAGGGCGGATAGGAGGGCCAGACAAACGATCGATCGATTCCACATTGGTTTCTCCACGGAGGTCGTTTCCATGACCACCGAGAAAAAACGCGGCGACCGGACAGGCCGGCGACCCGAGGCGGCCGCTCCGTCGCTCCCCGCCCGCTATGCTTCTTGACGGTCCAAGGGCCCGTCAGAATTGAAAAAGTCAACGTTAGTGTTGAGGTAGCCCCGGTTCAACGGGCGATTCCGCCCGTTGAACTCTCCCCCAAGGTACCCGTCGCAAGGGAGGGATCCATGCCGCACCACGCCGTCACCCCTGAAGGCTTTCGCAGGATGGACGAAGACTTCATCTTCGTCGCGGGCTCCACGGATATCCAGGACTACCGCCGCCTAGCGCATGAATCCGTGAACCGGACCCTGTCCCAGCGCGGACGGGCGGGGGAGATCCACGTCTTCTCCTGGGAGGTCGAAATCGGACCCGAAGGCTTGGATCAGCGGTTCACCATGCAGAAGAATTTGCCCCGCCCGGCGGACCCGCACTGCCGCGGCGTGGTCGCCTTCATCGGCGAGCGCATCGGCCTCCCCCTTGAAGATAGCTTCGAGCTGCGGCTGATCCCCGGCATCGAGAAGTGGGTCAACCCCGACCATGGATACCGCCTTCTCCATCCGTGGCCCGAGGATCTGGAAGAGCGGCTCGACAAGCTGCGGGCGGGCTACTACCCGCTCACGGGGACGGTCTTCGAGGTCCTGGATGCTTTCGGGACTGAGGCGAGCGAGCATCCGACCGCGGTCTACCTCGGCCTGATCGCCGACGAGCCCATCTCCCTAGACCACGACATCTCGCTCGGCGGCGACCAGTACCTGCGAGAGAAAACGACGGGGATGAATCGGACACAGCGCCGAGCCTGGGAAGACACGGTTTACGAGCAGCACCGCCTTGCCGTGCACAACTTCTTCCGCGCCCTAAACAAGGCCGGGCGAGCGCAGAACCCTTCCCAAGCATTCGGAGACATCGACCGCGCGGTCTCCGCCTTCGTGGCGGAAAAGATACTCGGGGCGCCGATCGGTCAACGCAATCCCTATCGATTCCTCAGGTTCTACGACATCAACGATGGCCTCGACTTCGTAGGACGCAAACGGACCGTCGAACGCGCCGTCGGCGAGCTCGAACGTCGCTTCGAACGGCGACGTTCCCGGGAAGAGGATGCTCCACCCTTGACCCTGCGCCTCACCGGTCCGAGCGGCTCGGGTAAATCGTCAACGCTACGGGCGGGCGTCTTGCGCGCCCTCGGTGCCGATGAGAATTACGACCGCTACCGCGTCGTCGCCGCCCGTCCGGAAGATTTCCGGGATGTCGCCGGTGACCTGATGCCGATCATTCCGACCCTGCTGCACCTGGTGGAAGACGAAACGGATCTTCGGCTCGGGCGCCGGGTGATCTCCCAGATCCAACGCGCCGGGGCCAACGCCGCGGAGCCCGCCGTCAAGACTCTGGAACAACACCTCGCCGACATCGATGGCGCCGACACCCTCCTCCCCGGTCGCCTCGTTTTTGGCATCGACCAATTCGAGGAGATTCTGGACCTCGTGGCGGCCCGGACGGCCGCCGAGGACTGGCGGCCGTTGATTCACTTTATCGAGACCGCAAGCCGTTCCGACCGCCTGGCGGTGATCTATACCCTCGAGGACAGCCGCAAGGACGCTCACCAAAAACACCTCGGCGAGGCCTTCATCAACTCCTATGCGCTGAATGTCGATGACCTCTCCGACGACTTTCTCCACGAAGTCATCGTGCGCCCTTTCCAGCGCGCCGGCTTCCAGCTGAGCGAGGAGGTCGTGAGTACGCTCAAAGCGAATCTCAACGCCCTGCGTCCCGACGACGAAGCGAGCGCCCGCAACTCGATTCTGCCACTGCTCGCGCTGAAGCTCTCCCATCTCTTCGAGACCATCGCGACGATCTACGAGCCCCGGATCGAGGGCGGCGGCCTCGAATTCGCGGACTCAACCCGAGGGGCCCCCCGATTCGGCATTCCACCCGGGACGCTCAATCTAGGTTTCGAAAAGCTCATCGAGCACCAAGCGACCATCGCGTGGCGCCGCGGCCGTTCCCAGGCCCCGATCGATCTGTCTGAGCTCGACCACTTCCTGCAGCCGTTCGTCGGCGTGAGCGATGGGAAGCTCCAGCTGCGCACGCTTGGCCGCCTGCGGCCCTACAGCGCCGAACGCGAGCTGGTCGACGCCTTCCTGCAAGCCCGGCTGATGGTACCCGTCGGCCGCGAAGGGGCCCGGCTGGTTCACGAGGCGGTTCTCCGATACTGGCCCGACGCACTCAGGTGGTCAGAGAAGCGGCGAACCTACCTCGAGCTCAAAGCCCGCACCATCGTCAACGCCCAAGCGTGGAACCTCAGCGGCCGGCCCGACCTCAGTCACGTCGCGAATCCCCAATCCCTCGATGAGGTCGCCCAGATCCTGAGCAGCTACCTCAGGGCGTGGTCTCTGGGGGCACCCCTCTTGGAAGACCCTGAGGTTCTGCTCCGGGACTATTGCCTAACGCTATTCCAGCACAGCACCACACCGGAAGCTCTGATTGAGGGGGTCGCCGAAGATGGGGTCGCCGAAGACCAAGGCACCCACGTCAACCTCGCCGCCTCGTACGGCCTGCTCGATCTTCTCGAGCGGTTCCGTCAGATAGACCCGGAGTGCCTCCTCCGCCCCAACCGGGTGGGCAAGTCCCTGACACGACCGTTGGACCAGGCGGCCTGGGCCCAGGAAGAAACCGTCGAGTATCTTCTGAAGAACGGAGCTTCGGCCATCAAACGGGACCGCGGGGGAGAGGGATGGCCGCCGATCGTAGCGGCCATTAATCAAGGCCGCCTCGGCATTTTCCACCGCTTGCTGGAGGCCTCGAACCAGGAGACTGCGGGAGAAGAGCTGCAGACCTTGCTGGCGTGCCCAGACGGCAGAAGCCTGCTCCACCTCTGCGCCCAATACGACCGGGTCGGCATGGCCCGGACCCTCGTCGAGGCGCATCGATTTGACCCGCAGGCCGAGGACAACCGGAAGTGGCAGCCCATCCACAGCGCCGCAGCCGCCGACGCCCGCGATGCGTGGGTCTACTTCAAGACCCTGCAAAGCGCCACCGCAGTCACGAGCTTCCAGAGTACGGATCTCCACCTGGCGGCGATGTACGGCTCAAAGGCTGTCGTCGACGAGATTCTCGGTCGCCTTTTTGGATCGCCGGAGGTCGTGGGTGCAACCGACAACATGGGGGCCACGGCCCTGCATAATGCCGCACAATTCCATCACCCGAGCTGCGTCCGAGCCCTGCTCCCCTGGCTTTGCCCGAATACCACCCAGGACCAAGGGCTCGCGTCGCTACACCTCGCCATTCCCCGTCAATCGAATGATGAGGATGTGAGCAGCTACGAAGACGACGTGCTGGCCACCGTCGATGCCCTGCTCGAAGATCCCCGCACCAACGTCAACCTCGAGGATCGAATCGGCCGCACCGCGCTCGGGGCGGCGACGAAGTTTCCGAAGGTACAAAAGCGCCTCCTCGACCACCCGGACCTAGATCTCGCGAAAGCGGTCCGCAAAGATGGAGAGCCGGCCTATGTGCTCGCCGCCCGGCTTGGACACTGGCGCACTTTCAATCGCTACCTCGAGCAGCACGGCCCGCCCCAAGAAGAAGACCTCGACGGTCGGGGCAATAGTTTCCTTCACCTGCTCGCCCACAAACGCTCGCCTTTGGCGCTGGTCACCGAGCACGCCCAGGACGCCGCGGTGCTCAACGCCCGCAATCAGGCCGGGGAAACGCCATTCGACCTCGCCGTCGCCCAGAAGAATTGGCCGGTCGTCGAATATTTCTCGGGACTCGATGGCCTCGACGTCTCGCCCGCTGACGACGAAACCACAGGCCTGTTGCTGCGCCTGCTCGAGGCGGATCCTCCGCCTCTTCTTTTGCGCCACGTGGTCAATCGTCGCCCCGAGCTCTTGACCCAGCGCAATCAATTCGGCTGGACGGTCTGGCACCACGCCAGCGCTCACCAGCTCGCCAACCGGCTGAACCAGCTTGGCAAGCTTGGCCACGGAGAAGTCCGGAGCTTTCCGGTGGAAGACGAATGGGGCCGCCGACCGAGCGACTACCTGAAGTCAACCGGCGGCGGCTCCCGATGGCCCGAGACCCGGACTTGGGACGATGGCCTCACGTGGTCTCCCATCGAAGACTCCCGGACGGAGCTCCTCACAAACCTCAGCTCCAAAGCCATGCCGGAACTCAAAGGCCTCGAAAACACCGACTCCCTCACGCTCGACGCCTCGCCGTTGCCGTTTTATCGCGAGCCCATTCGCCTAGTGCGGGTGCGCGGAGAAGATCTCGGCCCCGATCCCCTCGCTCTTTATGCCCTCGACGTGCCGGAGGGCCACCTCCGTTTGAAAGGTCAGTCTCCCCCCATCCATCGGGCCAACGCCCTCAAGCTAGGGGGCGAGCCGGCGCTAGCGGTCTCCGCCGCCAACGCGCTCGACTACTTGCGATTCTTCTGTTTCTTCGTGCGTGGAGAGCAGGGTCCGTTCCTGGTCCTCGAAACCCCCGACCAGGGTGGCGTCCCGGGGGACCTGGCGGCCAGCGACCGGGAAGCTATGGAGCGCTTGGCACACCCCGCGTGGCTCTGCGCCGAGCGCGATGAAGGATTCTTCGCCGCGGCCTTGATTTACTACGGCAAGAGACTCTTCGGTGCGGACTTCCGCATCGAGCGCACAGGCATGATCACCATGCTCGACGACGTCGCTCTCCACAACGACCTCGGGCAAGCCCCCGTCGCGCCGATCAGCACGGACTGAGCGACCCATCACCGCGGAAAGTCGATGGCCCACAGGGCCGGGCGAGCCGGCAGCCCTCTCGCCGGCGGCGTGGCGAAGAGTCGCCGCCGGGGTGGAGCTGCGGTGGCCCGTCGCCGGGCTGCGGGCCGTCTGCGAAGGTCAGCTCTTCAGCTCGCCCCGCTTCCCCTAAGGTCCCGAGCAGCCGCCGCGCCTCGAGATGGAGATTCCCCCCGCCGGCGCTTAAGGCATCGACTTCGCCCTCTACCGCTGGCGGCCGCCTTGGCTTGTTGGGGCGGGCGCCGAGGGGCCCGTAGGAAATGAAGCCGGCGTTGGCGCGGATCCTTCATCTCTTCGTTAGCCAAGGGCCCGAGACGCCGGACCGAGGCGCCGGCCACCGAGACCCGGGCTCCCCGAGCCGTCGCGCGGTCCTCAGTCGCCCCCGGCGGCTCCCCCGGTGACGCCATCGCCGACGGCCTCGGCGAAGAATCGCCAGAAGCCGGTCGAGAAGTAGAGTGACTCTACCGGCGGGCCGACGGCGCCGAGCGCGCGGAATCGGGCGATGTCGCGGGAGGCCCGCTCAAGCAGCACCTCGGCCCGCTCGTCGTCGACCTGCGCCAGCTGGAAGAGCGCCGCGGCCCGCAGGAAAAGCCCCTGGCCGCCGACGGCGTCCCCCGGCAGGTCACGGGCCGACAGGATGTCCAGGGCGTCGGTGGCCTGGCCCGCCAGTAGCGCCTCGGCGCCGGCCACCACCTGGAGCGCCGCGTAGCCGCGCTGGAGGCTGCGACGGTGGGAGGTTTCGCCCGGGTCGGCGTCGACGGCTCGGGTGGCCAACCCGAGGCGCTCCCGACAAGCCTCCAGCAGCTCGCCCTCCCGGTCGGCGACCCGCGCGAGGAGGGCTTTCGACGCCTCCACCAGACGCTGCACCTGCGGATCGGGAGCCGGCGACGTGGCGGGGGTCTCTTTGGGACGCGACGGAGCGATCGAGGCCGGGCGCCGCGGCGCGGCGTCAGCCGGAGCCATCGGCGGGGGCACGGAAGTCTCGGGAGCGGTTGACACCTCGGGGCGGCGAGCCAAGATATCCGTGAGCCGTGTCTCGAGTCCGCGCAGCCGCGCCGCCAGCGCCGACGCCTCCCGGCCCACGGCTTCGAATTCCGCCGCCGTCCCCGCGCCGTCGAATCGGCGACGCAGATCGGCCGGGTCGGGGACTTCGGACCGAGCCGCGTCGAATTCCCGAAAGGAGTCCGCATGCTCGCGGCGTGCTGAGGCGACGCGGGGATCCTGGAGCCGTGCGTTGAGGCTGCGCTGCTCTAAGTCAGCGTCGCCCACCGCCCGGCGGGCGTCGAGACGCGCGGTCTCCAGCCGCGCTTCTTCCGCAGCCGCCTGGCGCGCGGCCAGCGACGCGAAGCGGGTTTCGGCGTCGCGGGCCAACTCGAGCGCTTCGTCGGCGCGTGTCGAGTCGCCTTCCGACCGCGCCGACGCCAAACTTCGCCGGGCGCCCTCAAGCTGGGCGGCGGCGGCGCGTCGCTCGGTCTCATCCCCAGGGTCGGAGAAGGAGTCCGGCAGGCCCCGGGCCGCCCGCCCCGCCGACGCGATCGCTTCATCGGCGGCCGAGAGCGCCGCCGGTAGCACCACCGCCCGGCAGCGGTCCCGGGACCGCTCCAGGTCCGTCCACGGTCTCGA
>JBCDKB010000395.1:0-8406 GCA_038747035.1 Acidobacteriota bacterium
ACCTGCCGGTAAAGCGCCACCTGCTCTGGACTCAAGGTGCACAGGCGCTCGTCTTCGATCTTCTCCGGCAGCTCGTCGAGCACGCTCGACTTCAGTCGACGCAGGACGAAGGGGCCGATCACCCGGCGCAGCTCGTCGAGGCGCGCCCGGTTCTCTTTCATGCCGGCGCCGATCGTCTGCAGCGCCCGGTCGTAGCGGCCGTGGAACGCTTCGTCCGTGCCCAAATAGCCCGGCAGCACCAGATCGAAGAGCGTCTTCAGCTCGTCCAAGGAATTCTCGATCGGCGTGCCGGTGAGGCCCAGTTTTACCGCCGTCGGCAGCCGCGCCGCCGCTTCATACGACACGGTGCCGCGATTCTTGAGGTATTGGATCTCGTCGAAGACCGCGATGTGGAACGACTTCTTTTCAATCTCGTCGATATCGCGGCGCAGCACGCCGTAGGACGTGATGACGACGTGCCGCGGCCCGAGGCCGGCGAGGCTACGGTCGGCGCCGTGGTAGGTCCTGGATTCGAGCGCCGGCGCGAAGCGACGCAGCTTGTCGCGCCAGTGGCTCATGACGCTGGTCGGCGCCACCACCAGAGCCGGGCCGCCGCCGCCGCTCGCTAAGGCCGCCATCAGCGCCATCGCCTGGTGGGTCTTGCCGAGGCCCATGTCGTCGCACAGCAGACCGCCCAAGCCCTGCTCGGCGAGGAAGCGCAGCCAGTCGACGCCGATCACCTGGTACGGCCGCAGCTGCGACAGGAAGCCGTCGGGCTGGCTCCAAGGGCTCGGCGGCCTCTGGTCGAGCAGGCGCCGGAGCACGGCGCTGCGGTCCTCCGGACCGGTGACGTCGAGGGGGCGCTCCAAGGCCGCCTGCAGGCGAATCAGCTCGCCGGCGGAGAGCAGGACCGCATCCTTGTCCGCCGCTTCACCGTCCGAACCAGCTTCCGAACCGTCCGACTCGGCGTCGACCCGCCGGCGCTCGAGTCGCTCGAGCTCGGCGAAGGCCGGAGCCCGCAGGTCGACCCAACCGTCGGACGTCTCGAAATAGGGCCGCTTCTCCCGCCGCGCCCGCAGCAGGTCCGCGAGGGATACGCTCAGGTCGCCGAAACCGTAGCGCACCGACAGGCGATACGCACCGGGGGCGCTCCGGGAGCCGCCGGTCACCGGATCGCCGGACACTTCAACGCGGTCGTAGCTCTTCCAGATTTTCAGACCCTGCAGCGGCTCGTCGAGCACCAGGGAACCTTCCTCCAGCGCTTCCACGTGCTCGTCGAGGAAGGCGGGGACCTGGGAGCGCGCCAGGCGCATCTTCACCGGCGCCTTGAATTTTGCAGCGCTCTCACGCCGCCGCGGCAAGCGGGCGAGCAGACCGAGCTCGCGCAGGTAGAAGAGCTGCCCATAGCGGTACTTCTCAAAGTCCCGTCGGTCGTAGAGCTTGGCCTCGCCGGAGTGCTGGAGCACCTTGATCATCGGCCGAACTTCCAGGTCGAGCTCGGTCTCTTGGCTGACGCGGAAGAGCGACTCGAGCGGCACCGGATGCACCTGGAGGTCTTCTTGGTCCGGGTAGAACTCGCGCAGCAGCTCGAGGATCGCTTCAACGCGCTTGCGCGGCAGCACGATCTTCACCGTCTCCTGGCCGTCGGCGAGGCGGTGAATCAAGTTGAAGGCGCCGGTCGACGTCTCGATGGCGGGATGGAATGTGCCGGCGTTTTCGCACAGGCCCAGGCGCTCCGGCCACCCGACGTCGCCCCAGGTGCGCACCGCGTGGTACGCCAGCCGGTACCAGAAGCTCGACGCCCACGCCCGCCCCTTGGACATCATCCCGTGCTTCTCAAATTGCCGCTCTTGCTCCGTCACTTGGTACATGGCCAGCCGGGCGATCAAAGCGCCGCGGTCGGTGTACTGCTCGCCGCTCACTTTGCCCGTTCGCTCGAGGAAGGCGATCCGCGCCGGCGAGCTCTCCACGTAGCGTGCGACCTCTTCCCCCTTCGCGTTGAGCACCCGCACCGCCATATCGCCGGTGGCCACGCGCTCGACCTGCTGCACCTTGGCCTGATCGCACGGCAGCGGCGCGGCGCCGTGCACGACCTTGGCGAGGCGGAACCAGAGCGTCTTCTCGAAGCTGGTCGAAAAATCGCCCCCCAGCTCTTCCGTGAAATAGCGGGCGCCGACGCCGAGCTGCCGCAGATAGTCGCAGGTCTTGCCGCCGTGGCAGTCCCTGCAGGTACACGAGCGGATCGGCCTCGCGGAGGCTTCAACCCGCACAAAAATCGCCGAGCCGGCGGGGCCGCCGGCCTGCGGTAGAAGGCCGAGTCCACGGCGGTGGAGCTCGAAGCCCTCGAGGCCTCGAAGAATCGTCATCGGTCGTTTATCGCTCGCGTTGGGTGAAGTCGTGCGTCGGGGTCGGGCGGCGCCGGATCCGCGCCGGGGCTGACACTGCGTTGACCCAGCCGCGCATTCTAGTTCCGGCGCGGTCGTTTCTGTTCTCGATTTTTCCACGCGCTGCGTCCTGGGCCACTCCCCAGAGCGCCGCCGTCGGCGCCCGGTGCGTCCCAAGAACGGACACTGGGGAAGGAGCACCGGGGCCCCAAATCGGCCAAAACCAACGCCCTACGGTCGCCGAAGCGTTTGGCATCGCGTTTGCTTCTCTAGTCGGTGACCTTCGGCCGCGGAGCCCAGGCTCCCGGGTCTCCACGACGTCCACTCCGCCGATTCAGCGATTCCGAGCTCGCGCCTAGAAAGGGCCCCATGCCTTCTTACCCCTTACCGCCCGCACTCCGCAGCCTCGTCCGCCGCCCCCGCTTCACCGCGCCGGCCGTCTTGACCCTCGCCGCAGGTCTCGGGGCGGCGACGGCGATCTTCGCCCTGGTGGATACCGCGCTGCTCCGCCCGCTCCCCTTCCCCGACTCGGAACGGGTCGTCGGCTTCTGGGGGCAAGGCAGCTGGACGCGGGCCGAGCTCGACTTCATCCGTGACCACGCCGAGAGTTACAGCGCCGTCGGCGCCGTCGCCACCGGCGACGTGCTCTACGGCGACGAGCGGCCGACCGTCGTCGAGGTCGGCATCGTCTCTCCCGATGCGCTCCAGAGTCTGGCGGTCCAGCCGCCTATCGGTCGCCTTTTCGAAGCGGACGAAGAAACGAAAGGACAAGACCGGGTGGTCCTGGTCTCCGACGGCTTCTGGCGCCGGGAGCTCGGCGCCGACCGGGCCGCGCTCGGCCGGTCGCTCACCATCGACCAGGAGCGCTACGAAATCGTCGGCATCATGCCCCCGGACTTCGCGTTCCCCACCCGGGATACGGAGCTCTGGCTGCCGCTGACCATCGACCGCGACGCCGGCGCCTACCGCGGCGCCCATTTCCTAGCCCTGATCGGCCGGCTGGCGCCGGAAGCGTCGATCGCCTCGGCGAATCAGGAGCTCGACAGGCTGGTGCCCGTCCTCACCGAGACTTTCAATCTCGAGCCCGGTTTCGACAAGCTCTCGACCCCCGCGACGGTGGTCAAGCTGCGCCACCAGCTCACCGGCCCGGCGCGGGCGCCGCTCTACCTGCTGCTCGGCGCGTCCGGGCTGCTGCTCTTGGTGTCGTGCGTCAATGTGGCCCACCTCCTGCTCGCGCAGGCGGCCGCGCGGGAAAAGGAAATGGCGATCCGGGGCGCCCTCGGCGCCGGCCGCTCAACCCTGATCACCCAGCTGCTGCTCGAAGCGACGGCCATCGCAGTGGCCGGCGGCGGCCTCGCCCTGCTGCTCGCCGCGTGGGCCATCGCCGGGCTGCGCGCAGCCCTGCCGGCGGCGACGCCGAGACTCGAAGCGCTGGCGATCGACGGCCGGGTCTTCGCCGTGGGCGGCGCCTTGAGCCTCGCCACGGTAATTTTCTTCGGCCTGGTGCCGGCCCTCTACGGTTCGCGCCTCGACCTCCGCCACGCCATGGCGGAGCGCCACCCCGGCGGCGGACGGAACCGCCAGCGGACCGGCAAGGCGCTGGTGGTGGCGGAGATGGCGCTGGCGTCCCTGCTCGCCGTGCTGGCGGTCTCGAGCGCCCGCAGCTTCATCGCCCTCGACCGCCTGAGTCCCGGCTTTGAGCCGCAGAACCTGCTCACCCTAAGACCGGAGCTCGACGGCGGCGCCTGGGCCGATCGCCAGCGCCTCGTCGACTTCTACGCCCAGGCGACCGAAGCGCTCGAAGGCGTCCCGGGGATCACCGCCGCCGGCGGCATTTCGCGGCTGCCGGTGGCCGAGTTCGGCGGCTACCAGAGCCTGGAGATCGAAGGCCGGGAGGCGACGTCCGGCCGCGTCGACTCGGCCTACTGGCGCGCCACGGTCGGCGACTACTTCACCGCGATGCAGATCCCCATACTCCGCGGCCGGGCTTTTCATGCCGGCGATCTCGCGGGATCGACGCCGGTCGGCGTCATCAGCGAAAGCATGGCCCGCGCCTTCTGGCCCGCGGGGGACGCCCTCGACCGCCGCTTCCGCAGCTCCGCGGACGGCGATCAATGGGTCACGGTCGTCGGCATCGCCGCAGACGTTCGCCACGAAGGCATCCAGACGCCCGTGCAGTCGACCATCTACCGCCCGTTCAGCCAATCGCCCCACTGGGTCACGCGGCTCGCCTTGGTGGCCCGCACGGCGAACGCCGAGGCGCCCATGGACCCGCTCCGCGACGCCGTCGTCGGGCTCGGGTCCGGCGTCGCCGTGCACCGCATGGCGCGCTTTACGGACCTGATGGCCGATTCCATCGCCCGCGAGCGCCTGACCAGCTCGGTGGTCTCGGCCTACGGCACCCTCGCGGTCCTCTTGGCTTCGATCGGCGTCTTCGGCCTGCTGAGCTTCAGCGTCGGCGAACGGCGTCGGGAGCTCGGTATCCGCATGGCCCTCGGCGCCCAGCGTCGGTCGATCCTCCAGCGCGTGCTCGCCGAAGGCCTGGCGCCGGCCGCGGTCGGCATCGCGGCGGGCCTCGGCCTCGCCGCCGTGGCTTCTCGTCTGCTTGGGGGCTGGCTCTATACCGCCGGGCAGCAGGACCCCGTGAGCTCCGCGACGGTGGCCGCGGCGCTGCTGGCCGTGGCGGCCTTCGCCTGCTGGTGGCCCGCGGAACGCGCCGCGGCGGTAGAGCCGGTCCAGGTGCTTCGGGAGAATTAGCGGCTCCGGGCGAGGGATTTAGGTCGCCGCTCCATTGAGGCCGATGGCGGACGGAACTTCGGGTTAAGCTCTGAACTCCCCCCGGAGTTTTTGATGGCCCCCAGCTATCGACGCAAGACCGACTCGCTGCCGACCTGCATGAACTGCACGTCGGTGCTTTACGGCGCCTACTGTTCCCAGTGCGGCCAGCAGGAGGCGCAGCCGATCACCTTCAGCCGATTGTTCTCGGAGACGATCGATCGGCTCCGCCGCCTGGACTTTGCCTGGCCGCGGACGTTCCTCGCCCTCAGCACCGACCCCGGGCGGATGGTGCGTCGTTACTTAACCGGCCGTCGCAAGCCCTATACGCCGCCATTCTTCTACGCCTTCTCGACGGCGACGGTCTTGATCTTGGTCGTCCTCAGCCTGCTCGAGTCGTCGTCGGTCACCACCCTCACCCCCTGGCACTTCCAGAGCGGGAGCACCCACACGCTGGCGGTGGTCCTCGCCGTTTACGGCAGCCTGCTCGGCACCCTCGGCGTCGCCTGGCTCCAGCGATTCCTCTACCGGGGCGCCGACTACGGCCTGCTGGAGACCTGGGTTTTCGGGCTCTATCTCTTCGGCCACCTGGCGCTCTTCCAGATCTTCTTCGCCTTGATCGGCGCCTTCGCCTCAACGGTCGGCCTGGTCGCCTTAGGGCTGGCCGTCGTGCTGGTGCTGGCTTTCGCCCTGGCGGGTTTCTATCGGCAAGCGGTCTTGCGGGCGGCGCCCGCGGCGCTGATCCTCGGCTCGACGTATATCGCCGGCCTTTTCGTGATCAGCGCCTTGGTGCGCCTCGCCCTCTTCTGAGCGAGCCCGGCCGTCGCTCTCCGGGACCTCGGAGCGCCGCCGCGTCGGCGCGGACGGCGGCCGAGATGTTCCCAACGAACTAAGGACAGGCGACGAAGGCGTCAGTATCGGTAGTCGCCGCCGACGGTTGCCCCAGCGGGTTGCTGTAAACACGCAGCGCCCCGGTCTGGGTATCGACCACCCGCAGCGTCCACTCGACGTCGGTGGTGCCGGCGGCGAAGACCCAGTAGCGGTCGTTGAAGCCGCAGCCGTTGAGCACCTTCACCAGCATCTCCATATTGGTGTCGGAGAAGAACCAGAAGAGGCCCGAATCGCCGAGGTCCAAAGGCGCGGAGCGGCCCGGTCCGGTCAGGTTCGTGAACTCCCGCCAGTCGACGGTGACGCGGAATCGGCCGTCGTGCAGACAGAGGACAGTTTCCGAAGGCACGCACGAGCCGACGCCGAGGTCATTGTCGACGATCGTCAAGGTCGCCTGCGACGGAGAGCCGAGGGAGCCGCCGACGGCGTTCTCGAGCACCAGGCGAACGGTTTCGTTGCCTTCCGCTTCAGCGTCGTCGAGGACGGTGACGTTGAAGCTCTGGTCGCCGTCGGTCCCCGCCGGCCACACCAGGGTGCCGGAGGCGGCCACGAAATCGGCGCCGGTAGCGGTCTGCGCTTCGGCCCGCCAGTTGACGCTCAGCTGGCCGTCGGTGCCGCCGCTGCGGCGAACCTGGACGGTGGCGACGCCGGCCCCTTCGGAGACCCGCGGCGCCGGGTCGGCGAACGCCACCGACGAATCGTCGACGACATCCCGCAGGCTGTAGAGGTCGCCGGAGACGAGCAGATAGATCTCGCCGTCGCGGTCCTCGCCAAAAGCCACCAGCCCCGGCAGCTCCGTCGACAGCGCCTCTCGACGCCAGGTCGAGCCGCTGCGGGTGATGAGGCCGGTGGCGCCGCAATAGTCGCCCACGAGGTAAGTGCCGCGCAGCGCCGGAATGCGGTTGCCGCGGTAGACGTAGCCGCCGATCACCGCACACTGGTTGCCGACCAGGGCGTTGTCGAGAATCGGTGACGTGTAGGCCGGGTCGTTGCAGCCCGGAATCGGGTCCGAACAGTTGGCGTCGCTGCCGCGGCAGGCGAAGCCCTCCATCATCTTGAAGCCGTAGTTCAGACCGCCGCCGCCGCCAGCGGACACGAAATTGATCTCGTCCCTGAGCTTGTGGCCGACGTCGGCGATGAACAGATCGCCGGTCCCGCGGTCGAACGTGAAGCGCCACGGGTTGCGGAGGCCGAGCGCCCAGATCTCATCGAGGGTCCCCGGGTCGTTGACGAACGGATTATTCGGCGGAATCGCGTGGTACGGCGCCGTATCGACGTTGCGATCCACGTCGAGGCGAAGGATCTTTCCGAGCAGGTTGTCCCGCTCTTGGGGCGTACAGCGCGGCTCCGGCTGGTAGCCGCCGTCGCCGCTCGAGAGGTAGAGGTAGCCGTCGGGGCCGAAGGCGAGGTGGTTGAGGTTGTGGTTCGGGCCCGGCTGATTGACCCGAAGCAAAACCCGCTCGCTGCCGCGTGTCGCCTGGTCGGGGTCGGGGCCGGTGACGCTGAAGCGGCTCAAGACGCCGACGCCGTCGCGGTCTGTGTAGGCGGCGAAGACGAAACCGTTCTGCTGGAAATTCGGATGGAAGGCGATCGTCAGCAGCCCCTGCTCCGACTCCAGCTCGCCGGTGAAGAGAACCCGGTCGCGGATATCGAGGAACGGCGTTGAGTCCTGGACGCCGTTGCGGTAAAGCCACACTTGCCCTTCCTTCGACACCACGAAAAGGCGGTCGTCCCCGGCGTGGGTGATGGCGACGGCGTAGATGATGCCCTCGTCGACCACGTCGAGCTCGAGGCGCCTCGCCTCTGCCGTGGCGACCAAGCCGAAGGACAGTCCGAAAATCAGGGCCGCGGCGAAAGGCCGGCGTGCCAAACAGTCTGTGAATGAAACGAAGCGATTCGACATCGAGCAGTCTCCCGTTGAATGTCACGGAAGCATAGCCCAGATGCAATCGCATCGCGAAACCGCGGGCCGCCACGCCCGTGATTTTCTTGCGTCGGGCCGCGCCCCGGCGATGTCTTGCGTCCGGCAGTGCCCCGGCGATTGTCCTGCGTCGGGCAGCGCCCCGGCAATTGTCCTGCGTCGGGCAGCGCCCCGGCGATTGTCCTGCGTCGGGCAGCGCCCCGCGATGTCTTGCGTCGGGCCACGCCCCGGCGATGTTTTGCGTCGGGCAGCGCCCCGGCGATTGTCTTTCGTAGGGGCGGGGCTTGTCCCCGCCCGAAAAGGAGAAGCCTCGACTGTCGGCGAACTCAGCGCCAGCAGACCAGTCGAATCCAGGAATCTTCCAAGTCCCGAAACCGACGCTTCAGCGCGGGCGGGGACAAGCCCCGCCCCTACGGCGGAGAACGGAAATCTCGGGTCTGCCGGTTCAGCGCGAAGGCT
>JBCDKB010000396.1:0-8365 GCA_038747035.1 Acidobacteriota bacterium
GGATGGTTTCCGCGCTTTACTCGTGAGTCGTGCGCTTTATTCGGCGCCTTTGGATCTTTGATGGGGCCCGACGGCCCGGCCGGGGGCCGCGGCCCCGGCCGGGCCTCGCGACTCGACTCAGCTGAGGCGGACTCAGTTGAGGCAGATGGCACCCGGGGCGCAATCGCCCGTGCACAGCAGGAACCTCGAGACGCTCCGCACCTCCCCATCGCGGTCCGTCACCTGCACCGTGATGCCCCCGCCGCCGTTGGAGCAATGCCCCATTTCGACGACGGCGGTCGAACCGAACGCACTCATCGTGCCGTTGCCGCCGTAGGTCCAGTTGAATTCGTAGGGCGGAAGGCCGCCGGCGTACGACGCCTCGCAGCGGTGAATGCCAGGCCCCAGGTTCGCGCACTCGAGGCGCGGCGGAGCCACGTCTCCTGCCCCCTTGCACTTGCCGCGTCCTCCGGCGTTGAAGATGGCGAAGATCTCGGCCCCGGTGAGGGCTCGGCTGTAGAGGGTCATCTCGTCGAGCATTCCGTCGAAGCGAATGCCGCCGCTATTCGTCTCCCGCCCGAACTGCAGGTTCTTTCGGCTTTCCAGGCGACCGCGCACACCGGTGGGGTCAAAGGTGTGGATCAACACACCGTCAAGGTAGACCCGCCCGCCGTTGCGCATATTCCTGTCGACGCCGACGGCGACGTGGCGCCACTCGCCGTCGTAGACCGTGGGATTGCGCGGAACCACGAACTGAATGGAGTTTCGATCGACGTCACCCATCCCGACCACCAGTCGGCCGTTCCATAGACCGAAGAGATACCCGAAGTATCGACCATCCACCCAGTCCCGCTTGCTGACAAAAGTACCGTAGGCATCGTCGGTCTTGATCCACCCTTCGATCGTGAAGTCTTCGACGCCCAGGTTGTTGTTTGAGTCAGTATTGACTTCGACGTAGTCGTTGAAACCGTCCAGACGCAAAGCGCCGCCGACCCGACCGAAAGTGATAGGGCTCGGGCCGTTGACGTGCCAGCCATTGTTGCCGTGCAGGAGATCGCGAGACGTCGTGCCCCGCTGCTCGTCAAAGCCGTACCAGGCGAAGGCGCCGGGGGGCACGTCAACGCAAGAGTTCGTCCCCGTGCCGCCGCTCCGGAACCACACCAGATCGCCGCCGTTGACGCTCGACGCCACCACGTCGATGGATCCGTTGCCGTCCATATCCTTGAGCGCTAGACCCGAGGCGCCCGAGAGCGTCCCGAGCGTCCGAGCCCGGAAGCCGACTCCGGTACTTTCGAACCAGAAGATGCGATGGGCGGCGGTGTCGGTGACCGCAAGGTCGAGATCGCCATCGGCGTCGAGGTCCTCCACCGCGAGCTGGGCCGGCTCCTGGAGGCTGCTGCTGTCGAGGGATCGGAAATGCCAGGCGGCCCCCTCCCCTTGGTTCTCCCACCAGCCGATCGACGAGCCGTCGATGATCGCCGCCAGATCCGGGTCGCCGTCCCGGTCCAAGTCACCGGACGTCAGCGCCGTCAGAGACGCGGAAGGCAGGTCTTCGATGAGATGGCGTTCCCAAGCGATGCCGTTGCCGTGCACGTTGAAGTAGATCGAGAGGCCGCCGAGGGCGCTGTCTTCGCCGAAAATAGCCAGGTCGAGGTCGCCGTCACCGTCGGCGTCGAACGGATGGGCGAGCTTTGGCGAGTCGTAGGACAAAACGACGTTGCGCTGCAGCCAGTTAAGGCCCGAAATATCTGTTCTTTGATACCAGACCACCCGACTGGAACTACTCCGCACCGCCACGATGTCGGTCGCGCCGTCGTTGTTGATGTCGCCCATTTCGAAGGCATCCACCTCATTGGCGACGCGGCTGACACCCCAGGTGTTCCCGTGGCCAAAGACATTGCGCGCGGTCTCGAGCTGTCCGAAGAGGGCCCGCCGGTAGGCGATGTCCACGTCATCGTCACTTGACAGACTGCCGGTGGAGAGTTGCGTCACACCGCTCGAAGAGGATTCGGTCGCGACCTTCGTCCACTGGGTCGCATCACTGTTGTTGTTGCGCCACCACGAGATCCGTTGACTGGCCGGGTCCAAAGCAACGACATCCATGTCGCCATCCTTGTCCATGTCGGCGGCGGTCACGGGGACGCTTTTGATGCCGGACTCGATGGTTTGCTTCGTGAAGGTCGGGGTGCCGAGCACGGGCGTCGCCGTGAGCGTCGCCAGGATGGCGACGCCAAGAAAAGAAAATCGAGGCATGGGGGGATCTCCGTATCTGAGGGTGCTGACCGAGGGCCGTTATGTATGTGCAGCTGCGCGAGTTCTGCCACTCCACGCGGCAACAGGCCTGGCCCGGGATCAGCCCCCCCGACCTCAAGAGCAAATGGCTACGGACGCAGCACACGAGTTCGGAGCCGCCGCCCCCACCCCAAAAAAGAGCTCCTCGGAAACCTCCGGCGCTCTTCCGGCTACTGGGCCGACAAAGCCTTGACCGGATCGACCCGGCTCGCCCGCAGGGTCGGCAAAGCGGCGGCGAGAATCGCAAAGACGGCGATCAGCGCGGCGACGCCGAGGAAGACCCACGGGTCGTTCGGCTCAACGCCGTAGATCAAGCTCTCGATCCACCGCGACAGGGCGAGGGACGCGAGCGTCCCCAGCAGCAGGCCGACGCCGACGAAGGCGGAGAGGTTCCGGAGAAGAAAGCCGCAGACCTGCGACCGCGTGCTGCCGAGCGCCAGCCGGATCCCGATCTCTTTCGAGCGCAGGGAGACGGACCGGGAGAGCACGCCGAAGACGCCGACGGCCGCCAGCAGCAAGGCAATCCCGGCGAAGATCGATAGGAAGAGCATCGGCAGACGAAACGCGATCAGCGAGCTGGCGACGCTCTCCTCGAGCGTCGTCACCCAGAAGAGGGCGAGCTCGGGGTCGAGGCTCGTCAGCGTCCCAAGGACCTGCGGCCACGGGCTTTCCCCGGACCGCGCGCCGCGATCCACGATCACCCGCACGAATCCGCGCGGCACTTGGCGCAGCGACAGGTAATAAGCCCCCGCCGGCGACTCCGTGACGTCCTCCTGGACGACTTCCGCCACCACTCCGACCACGGTCAGCCACGCCTCCTCGTCCCCCGCGGCGGAGGCCAGGGCGAGGCGTTTGCCGACGGCGCTCTCGCCGGGCCAGTAGTGCCGAGCCATGGCCTCGCTCACCACCGCCACGCGGGGAGACTGCCCGTCGTCCTGGCTCCCGAAGACCCGCCCGTCCAGGACGTCTATGCCCATGGCCGTGAAATAGCTATGGCTCACCATCGTCCGGTGGTGGGAGTCGGGGGACTCCCCGGGGGCGAGCGTCTGCCCCTCGGCGACCATCGCCGTCGTGTCATTCCAGCCCGAAAAGGGCAGCCGCGAGGTCAAGGCGACGTGCTCGACACCGGGCAGGGCCGCCACTCGACTCTGGAAAGTCTCAAAAAAGGCGACCTTGGCGCTGGCCTCGGCGTATCGGTCCTGCGCAAGGCTGACCGCGGCGACCTCCTTGGAGGCCATCTCGAAACCGAGGTCGACGGCGAGCAGATTGCGCAGGCTGACGACCATCAGGGCGGCGGCGACGAGCAGCACCACCGCCAGGGAGATCTGCGCCGTCACCAGGATGCCGCGCCACCGCGCGTGGCCCCCCGAATCCGTGGACGAGCCGGCCCGCATCAAGGTAAAGAGGTCAGGCCGCACGACCGACATGGCGCCGATGAGACTGGCGACGGCCATGACGGACGCGGCGACGCCGAGCAGCACCGAGATTTCGACCGAGCCGAGGCCGACCTCGTCAATCCGCGGAATCTCCCAGGTCTCGAAGCTATCGAGCCACCACCGCAGGCTGAGCGCCCCCGCAACGATCCCGAGGCCGCCGCCGACGGTCGCCAAGACGAGGCTTTCGGTGAGCAGCTGTCGGACGAGGCGCCCCCGTCCGGCGCCGAGCACGAACCTTGTCGACAGCTCCCGCAGTCGCCCGCCGATATGGACCAGCTGGAGGTTTGAAATGCTGACGCCGGCGACGAGCAGAACCAGCAGGGCGCCGGAAAGCAGCAGCCAAAGCCAGCCGCGGACGTTGCGCGTCAGGTCCTTGTGGAAGCCGGCGACGTGGGTCCGGTAGGCGTTTCGCTCGCGCTCGACCCGCACTTCCGGCGGCAGCTGTGCCGCCAGCCGGGCGTTGAGGGCCGCGATCTCCGCCTGCGCCTGGCCGACCGAGGCCCCCTCGGAAAGGCGCGCCAGCATCAGGAATCGCGGCGCATAGAGCCTCCGCGGCGGCGCCCCTTCGTTAACGACCAGCGGCAGCCACACCGCGGCGTCCCAGCCCGGAAACGAGAACGACTCCGGCATCACGCCGACGATCGTGTGGGGCTCCCCCTCGACGTCGATCGCCGTGCCGACCACCGCCGGATCACTCGCGAAAAGCCGCTTCCACAGGCCGGCGCTGATCACCATCTGGGGCTCGCGCCCGGGTTGGACCTGGTCTTCATCCAAATAGCGTCCGACCAGCGGCGGCACGCCCGCCACCCGAAAGAAGGACGGGGTCACCTCCATGGAAAACTCTCGGCTGATGCTGCCCGGTTCCCCGAGTGAGCTGGAGATGGTCGTGTAGAGGGCCACGTCTTCGAAGGCGGTGACGCCCTCCCCCCGGTCGAGGTAGTCCCGGGTCGAGCTGCCGATGCGCTCCGAGCCGGACTTCATATTCTGGCTGAAGACCGTGACCACCCGGTCGGGTTCCGCGAAAGGCAGGGGATTCAACACGACGGCGTAGACCACGCTGAAAATAGCGGTGACCAGGGTCAGCGCCAGGGCCAAGGTCAGGCTGACGCCGAGGAAATGGCCGGGGTGCCGTCGGACGTCCCGGAGGGAGAGCTTGATGTCGCCGAGGACGGAAGAGAGCGACTCGATGAACCGGCGCCTCCGGCTGATCTCGGACGTCAACCGGACGCACTGCTCACGGATCTCGGCTTCGCGGCCGAAAGCTCGCCGGACTTCCTGCTCGGCCGCTTCGCGCCCCCAGCCGTCTTCGACCAGCTCGTCGATGCGGCAATCCATGTGGAATTGAATCTCATCGTCCACGTCTTTGGCCGGGTCGCTGTGGAAACGGGTCACCCGCAGGCTGCGCTTGAAAAAGGGAGAAAACTTCATCTCAACCCCGACTCGCTTCGAGCACGGAACGCACCGCCGTCGCGTGTTCATTCCAGCGTGCGGTTTCGTCCCGCAGGTGGGCCTTGCCGGCCTCCGATAAGCGGTAGAACTTGGCCTGCCTTTTCTTTTCGCTCATCCCCCACTCCGACTCGAGCAGGCCCTTCTTCTCGAGCCGGTGGAGCGCCGGATAAAGCGCCCCCTCCTCGACTTTGAGAACGTGCTGGCTCGTTTGCCGTATCCATTGACCGATGCCGTAGCCGTGCAGCGCCCCCCAGGAGAGGGAACGCAGCACGAGGAGATCGAGGGTGCCGCTATAGAGATTGCTTCCAGCCATGGATATGCAGTGACCTCAGGATGTGTTGGGTTTCATATGACCAGGCCTATACCCTGACCACTTAGGTATCGTAGCGATGTATACCTAAGCCGTCAAGGTATAAGCGTCACCCCCGCTGTCCACCGACCTCCGCGGCGGCGAATTCCGGCGAGCCGCCTAGGCGCGGAAACCCAGCGCGGCGAGCTCGCCGACGCCGAGTGACGAGACATTCAAGGCGAAAATCTAGAGCCCTGACGGCAGCCCGTCGATCAGGATGAGATCCCCATCCGGCTCGCTCGCTTCGGCGTAGGCGAGCCAACGATGATCATCAGAAACCGAGAAATCGAGCTTCACGGCGGGTAGCGGCAGAACCAGGGTCGGCTCCCCCACCACCGCCTCCCGGAAGTAGATCCCGGTTTCTTCAACGAAACTCTCGAAGGTGTAAAGGCCGCGGTCGGTGACGGTCCACGCGAACCACAGGACGTCTTCGAGAACTTCCGTCGCCTGGCCGTCACCGCCGAGCTCCACCCGCCAAAGGCCGCGGGTGTGGAGGCGAGTGACGTAGAGGGCCTTGCCATCCGGAGACTCCTGGGCGGCCCGCACGCCGCAGCGGGTCACTTGGCGACGCCCACTGCCGTCGAGGCGTACCGCCCACGCTTCGGGCGAACCGTCGGTCACCTCGAGGCGGTAGAGCGTGGAGCCATCCGAAGACCAGTCGAGGAGCTGACCGCTAAACGGCGAGCCCGGCAAGACCTGCACGTCGCCGGTCGCGACGTCGACGGTCATCAGCCGCTGCTGATGGTCCGACACCGCGAGGCGGTCCCCCGCGGGCGACCACAGGAACTCGTGCACATGGTTCGGCGGGTCGACGCCAAAAAGCCGTTCGAGGCCGCCGTCGGGGCGGGTCACCCAAATCTCGGAACGGCCGGAGCGGCCGGAGACGAAGGCGAGACGATCCCGATTCGGCCCGAAGCGGGGTCTGAAGTCCCGCCGCGTCGACGACGCGACCACTTCGACTTCCAACTCCACGGCGTCGGCGTCGGCGTCCCCTGCCGCCCCCGCCATCAGCGGGTTCGGGCGTCGAATAATTTCGGCGCGGAAGCGCTGCTCCACCGCTGCGATCTGGGGACCCGCCGGACTGCCGGAGGGTTGGCGCAATTCCTGGGGGCTCGAGACCAGCCAACGCATTTCGCCGGTTTCGAGGTCGAGGCGGTAGAGGCCCGCGTCCTCGGCGAGGATGAGCGACTCCCCGTCGTGGCCCCAGGACACGCGCCAGGTCGTATCCGGGGCGCGGTTGATGATCTGCTCTTCCCCGGTGGACCAGTCGAGAATCACCATCTTGGAATGGTCGCCGATGAGATGTCGCACAATGGCCACCCGACGCCGGTCCGGCGACAGGGTCATGAAGATATCGCCGGACCCCGGCTCGACGGGCAGCGTCAGCTGCACGCTTTCCCGGGTCGTGAGGTCGTATCGATGCACCCGCCACGGAGAGCCATAGCGGGCGGGCCGGCGGCTCACGATCAGCGTTCGATCATCGGGCTGGAGGGCCCGGTCCAGGAGCTCTCCGTCGGCGCAGGTGTAGAGCACCTCGACCGGGGCTTGGCCGCTGACATCCGCCGACAGCACCTCGCACTCCCCGCGTCCGCCGGCGACGCTCAGCACGCGAGTCCCATCCGGGGACCACGCCGGCGTCGACAGCCGAGCTCGCTTGAGGATCTCGCTCGACTCGTTGCCCTCGAGCTCCTGGATCCGAAGCGCCGTCTCGCCGTCGAGGCGATGGAGAAAGGCGACGCTGCGGCCGTCGGGGGCAAATTCCGGCTCCCACTCGTGTCCAGGAAGGCTAGAGAGCGGCCGGAGCTCCACGGGGTCTTCCGCGGCGGGCGTCTCCGCCGCGTCACCGGAGCGACCGGTCCACACAAGTCCGAAGGCCACCGCGACGACCAGCGCGGCCGCGGCGACCCAGAATACCGCCCGCCGCGGTGAAGGGACCGGCTCGCGACGTTCTGTCGTTACTCCTGCGCCTGAAGCCCCAGAGTCCGGAGCCTCGGGGTAAGACACCGGCGCGACAAGGCGGTAGCCGCGTCGGGTGATGGTTTCGATATAGCGCGGCTGCTTCGAGTCGTCCCCGAGGGTCCGACGCAGCACGGTGACGACGCGACGCAAGGCGTCATCCTGCACCGCGGTCTCGGGCCAGACGCGCTCCAAAATCTCGGTGCGGCTCAGGACCTCGCCCGGCGATTCCGCCAGCAGCACCAAAAGATCCATGACCCTCGGCTCGACCGCCTGCTCCTGGGAGCCTTTGCGCAGCCGATTCAGGTCAGGTTCGACGTCAAATTCACCGATCCTTAGGGGGCGCCGCATACTCATCGTCGTCATTATCTCCTCCGGCGAGGGCCTCCGTCTCGCTGCGAACTATGTGCGCACTGGGCACGATTTACCGCGCACAAAGTTCACACCGGGAAAAAAGTGCTCGCCTCGGAGCTGTGCTGCCTCTCTTTTCTCACTCGCAGAACTGGTACGTACTTTGCTCTTGAGGGTTCGCATGACCCGAATCACCTCGTTCTCCGTCCTCCCCGCCGCACAGTCCACGATCCTTTCGGCCCTGCTCTTCGGCCTGCTCGCGACGCCGAGCGCCGAGGCCGCCACGATCAGCGCCGACGGCGTCACCTGCACCTTGGCAAATGCGATCGTCGCCGCCAATACCGATACGGCCACCGGCGGCTGTCCGGCGGGGGACACCGGCGCCGACACCATCGTGCTCGACGCCGACGTCACCTTGTCGGCGGTTGATGGGACCTCAACCGTCAACGAAGGCCTCGCCGCGGGCCTGCCCGACGTCACCGACGAGCTTACGATCAGCGCTGGACTGGGGAGCGTCATCGCCCGGGACGCAACCTTTTCGTGCGAGGCCGCC
>JBCDKB010000397.1:0-8338 GCA_038747035.1 Acidobacteriota bacterium
AATAATGTCACATCTGTGCTTTACCCAAAAAGACAAACGCGGCCGGCGCTGGGGCGCCGGCCGCGGGTCATCTCGCTAGATCGCGATCAGAATTCCTGGATGTCCTGGATCTCTCTGACCACGTGCACGATTTCGACGCTGCGGCTCGGCAGGTCGACGGTGTTGGTGCGGGACGGGGTGAATTCCGCCGCGACTTTGTGCTCACCTAGCTCCAGGCGCGGGAGTTCCCAGCGCGCCTGGCCGAAGCGGTCGACCCTGACCGGGTCGCCGGTGGGCTTGCTGTTCACGTAGAACTGCACCTGCCCCACGTCGAACTCGTCGGCTTCGTCGGTGGCGGCGAGGCGTTGATCCGTGAGGAGACGCTTGACCACCGCGACCACGGCCGCGGGCTCACCCTTCGGCAACCATTTCTTCTCGGGGAAGATCTCGGTCTTGGTGCCGCCTTTCTCCAGTTTCTGCTGCACGACGTAGGTCTTGGCGAACTCCAGCTCGCCGGTGAACGCGACGTCCATCGTGCAGTTTTCCCGCTGGTTGCGGTCCTCGACCCCTAGGCAGGCCTCGGCGGCGATATCGAGCGCGATCGGCTCGACGGTGTCCATGTCCGGGACCTCGCAGGAGGTGGCGCCGTCGTACGGCCAACCGCGGATGGTGAAGGTGGACGTCGACGTGCCCGGGGCGTAGTCGAAGAGACTCGACGCGTTGGTGATGCGCCACGAATCCGAGAACGTCACGTTGAGGTCGTCGTGGCGATCCGAGAGGTTCGCCGGCTTCGGTCCGAGGTAGGTGCCGTTCGAGAGGGCGGGGAGCCACTGGCCGGCCTCGATGAAGCCCGCGATGCCTTCCGTCGCCGGCGTATTGAGCACGCTGATATTCAGGTAGGCGACGTCGTGGGCGTTCCACCAGCCGGGCACGACGAGCAAGGTCGAGCCGTTGGGGAAGTCCACGACGATGCCGTTCCCGACCGGCGTCTTGGCCACCTGGCCGCCGACGCCGAGCGGCACGCTCGGCACGACGTCGAGGTCGTAGAGCACGCCGTCGACGCGCAGGCGCATCCGCGTCTCCTGCTCGGTGATCGGACCGTCGGGCTGGAAGCTGATGCGGTGGCCGCCGACTTGCGCCGCGAGCGCGGTGTTGATCGCGACGCAGCTGCTCAGGCCCGTATAGGCGTTCCAGAGCGGATTGGCCGTCTCCACCGGCGTCTGCCGGGTCTGGATCTCGTATTGCGTGCCGTCGCGCAGCAGGGTGTACTCGCCGGCGCCGTGGAAGTCGTAGTGGGTGCCGTCGACGGTCCGGATGTGCGGATCGCCGTTATCGCCCGCGTCGTAGACGGCGCGGTCATTGGTCAACATCAGGTCGTCGATCACGATGCGACCTTCGGACGAGCCGTGGGTCGGGCCGACGTCGAGGCGCACCGCCACGATGTCGGTCATGTCGAGGCCGGCGCCGTTATTGAGGAAGTCGGTCAGCCGGATGCGGATCGTCTCCATCTCGTTGTGCCAGCCGCCCGAGCGCTGGTAGGGCTGCTCGAAGCCGCCGCCGAAGGCGCCGATGCTGATCGTGCTCGTGGCCGGCGACGTCTGGCCGTCCCGGAGGGTCACGCTGAAGGTGAGGTCGCCGAGCACGGCGAGGGTGTTGGGGTGGCGGGTGCCTTGGGCACCGCGGAACGACAGGTAGAGGTTGTCGGTGAAGTTGCGTTCGCCGACCGGGATCTGCCACTCGTAGAAGAGGTTGCTGCCGTTCCAGTCAAAGACGACGCCGCGCTCCCAGTCGCTGCGCACCGTCAGGCCGTCCGTGCTGCCGCCCTGGGTGGCGCCGTTAAACGGATCCGTCGAGGTCCAGGCGAAGTCCGTATTGGTGTCGTTGAGCAAGCCCTCGGTCAGGTTCGTGACCGAGAAGGTCACCGGCGCGCCGATGCTGCTGGTGCCGGTGGCGAAGTTCGTCTGGTAGTCGTCGATGACGATCGTCTTCTGAGGGTTGCTCGCCGTATTCGGCGTCGCGTCCAGGTACTCGTTGCTGACCTGGATGCACGGGTCAGCGGCCGGAACGCCCATCGGCCTGAAGCTCTCGTATTGGCGCGTCAGGAAGTCGAGGGAAGGGATGTTGTCGTTGACGTAGCGCTTCACCAGCGGCAGGAAGTAGCCGAGCTGCACCAGGTGGGTATTGGCCATGCCGATGGAGCAGGGGCCGGTGAACCACGCAAAGCCGCCGCCGTTGTGGAACCAGGCGTGGCCGGTCCCTTGGACGGTGGTGGACTGGCGGTTGCCGGTGGCGCGTCCGTGCAGGTGGTAGGTGCGGCAGAGCTGGTAGCCGGGTCCGCAGACCGCGGCGCCGCTCACGTCGGAATCGCCGGACGCCGTCCACAGGTGGTAGTTGGCGTCGTGGGGATTGGCGACGGCCGTGCCCTGGAAGTCCGTGGGCAGCATGCTGCTGATCAGCTTGATGTCGGACGTGTCGTAATTGACCGGCGTATAGGTGGCGTCGAACATGCGATCGTAGGCGATCGCCACGCCTTCGGCGCCGCGGCTGTGGCCGATCCACACGATGCGATCGAAGTCGACATTGCCGGTGAGCGCGCCGGCGCCGACGATGGCTCCCGTCGTCAGCGCGTCGATCAGGGCGTCCGTATGGGCGAGGGTGGTGGTCGAGGCGGTGACGGTGCCGGGGACGGTATTGTTGCGGTGGCTCATCACCACGTAGCCGTAGGAGGCCAGGTGGTTGCCGATATGGTCGTAGTCTTCGTACCAGTGTCCGTTGCCGTGGCTGACGATGACCAGCGGCAGGTTCTCGCCGGTGGCGGCGACCACGCCGGCGACGTTGGTCGGGAAGAAGAGATTCTGCGGCTCGAATCCGGCGGGGATGCCGAAGCCAGACGCGATGCTGTAGGTCAATTCCGTGACCGCCTCGGGGCCGAGGGCGGTGGTGTCATGGACCCGGTAGAAGCCGGACTCGTTATTGCGGCCGTCAATATAGTCGGCGCCGTTGAGCAGGCCGTCCTGGTTGCAGTCCAGAACGACGTCGTAGCCGACGCCGAGGCCCAGACCGGCGTTGGCGCTGAGCTGGTTCGGCCCGACCACGAGCACGGTATTGCTCTGGATATCGACGCTGCTGAAGGTCTGCGTCTGCAGGCCGCCCGGCGTGACGTCGGTGAGCGTATTGTTGGCGTTCCATTGGAGCGTGGACTTCGCCGCGACGACGTAAATGTCGCAGGTTTGTCCGCCGATGGCCGGGAAGCGGGTCGGGTCGATGGCGACTTCGATGCTGGTATCGAAGTTGATCGCCTTGACGTACTCGAAGAAGGGATAGGCGGTCAGCGAGTGGCCGGCGAGCTCGGTCCGGGTGACCTGTGCGCTGGCGGTGGTGGCGAAGAGCAGGGTGCTCAGTCCGAAGAGGAGGAGCCCGTATTTCACGAGCCTAGGTTTCTCTATATGCATGATGATCTCGAGGGGGGAATTGGCGTTTTGAGCGGTTGACGTGTTGAGGAAAGACGACAAATCAACGGTTGTTGACGGCTAAACGCCAGGAATCCGCGAGGCGTTGTTCTTGGGGTGAGTACTGCTGCACCAGGGCGGCGGCGTGGTCACGCAGGAGGGCGGTCAAGTCGGAGGCGACGACCGGCTCCCGCGCCAGGCTCTTCGCGCCGACGGTTCCGACCGGCCGGATGCCGGCGCCCTCGGCGCGGGCGCGCTCGGTGCTCAGGAGCTGCGCATCGATCGCCTCCGGTAGGGCCGGTGTACCGAACCAGATCGGCACCGTCGATAGGTCGGGCGTGCCGGGGATGATGCCGACGACGAAACCGGACTTGTCGCCGCGGTTGAGGCGCTGGACGACGTGGTCACCGGCGTAGAGCACCGGTTCCAAGGCGTCCCGCGGGATCACCAAAGCCGTGTCGATGTTCAGCACCACCAGCAGGCCCGACTGGACCTCCGGCTTTTCCTGCTGCCAATCCGACCGGAAAGACTGGTCGAGCTGGAACGGCTGGACGTGCACGACATCGATCACGCTCTTCGGCGCAAAGTCGCTCGCCGCCGCCGGCGTCGCCGGGCATAGGTTGAGGGCCAAAAGGCCCGCAAGGGCGGCGAAAGACGCGCCCAGACGCGCGCGTCCTTTGGGTTGTGGACTTCTTCTTTTAATTAGACTCATGGCTATATCTCCATATTTTGCGCCCCACAAATGCGTGGAGGGCTCTAAAACGAGCAGATCGTCGAAGGAGCAATCGAGTTGAAGTTCCTGATGGCCCAGATCAAACGTCTACTTTTATACAGCGTAGTGGCTATATATCGGCCTGTCAACGGCCTGCCGAGGTCGACGCCACAAAGAAATGACGAGCCGGTGATGATCTCCACCGGCTTTTGGCGCGCTAGGAGTAGTTCAAGCCGTGCGGGCGAAAGCTCGCCATCACTCTGACCTTCGATTGAGAAGGAGAAGCGCCATGTCCCGAATTTCCATGATCCTGCTCTGTGCCTCGCTCAGCCTCGTCACTGTCTGGGCCTCCCCTGAAACCGTCGAGACGCCGTCGTCGCTGCTGCCCGCGGCTTCCGCGCCCTCGACGGAGGCCGTTGAGCTCAACGCGTCGGACATCGCATTGCTGCAGAAGGCGATCGATCCGGCGACCGAGCAGCTCTCTGTCGACGAGCTGGCCCGGCTGACCTCCAGCCCCGAGATTCAGAAGGTCGGCTGGGCCTGCTGCATTCCGGACTGCTGGGTGGCTTGGGGCGTATGCATGGACCTCTGCCCCGACGAGGAGCCGCAGGGATCGACCTGCCGTAACGCCTGCCGCAGCGCCCGAGACACCTGCATCGATAACTGCGGCCAGCCGCAATTCTGAGCCCCCTCAGTGAACTCTTAGCAGCGGCGACTCAGCCGGTCGACGTCGCGACAGGGACGTCGACCGGCCCCGGGCCCCCGATCTCAACCCGGCGTCGGACCAGCTCCTCGGCGAGCGCGCGGGTGTGGACCGTTTCCGGTAAGGCGTCCAGCTGACGGGCGATGGCCTCGAAGCTGACTTCGGCGCCCGCCGTGTCGCCGAGGGCGGCGAGGCAGCTACCGTGTTCGAGAGCCGCCTCGAGCACGAGCGGATCGCCGGCCGGCATGGTGGCGCGCCGGATCTCAAGGGCCCTTCGGACCAGAGCCTCCGCGGCCCGGGGATCTCGCCCTCGGTGAATCTGACCGAGCCCGAGGAGAGGGTGGGCCAGGATGACCGCCTTCGGCATCTTGCGCTCGAGGGCCGCCAGGGACTGCGAGAAGAGCGTTTCGGCTTCGGTCTTCCG
This sequence comes from Acidobacteriota bacterium, assembly GCA_038747035.1. GTDB lineage: Bacteria > Acidobacteriota > Thermoanaerobaculia > Multivoradales > J023 > JAUIJL01. Next base: position 5,268 of record JBCDKB010000397.1, read on the forward strand.
GCCACCGGCAAGCAGGATCTCCGCCAGTTTGTATCGACTGACGCCCACCGCCGGATGGGAGTCGCCAAGGGTCTCCAGGCGAAGCGAAAGCGCCGCTCGGGCCAGTGCCTCCGCCTCTTTGAGATCTCCGAGCAGCCACCGGACCTTCGCCAGGCGGGCCAGGGTGAAGCCCATGCCCGGGTGCGGGCGATCGTAAAGCTCCATTTCTCGGGCGAGCACGCTTCGGGTCAAACGCTCGGCCCCCTGCAGCTCGCCTTTTTCGAGCAGCAGATAGGCTAACTGCTTTTGCGACGCCAGGACGTCGGGATGTTTGTCGCCGTAGACGACCCGCCAGATCTCGAAGGCTTCCCGGGTGAGCCGCTCCGAGACGTCGAGCTGTCTGACTTTGAAGTGCAGGAGACCGAGCTCGTGGAGGCTGAAGGCCAAGTCGGGGTGCCGGTCGCCCAGGGCCCGACGCTGCAGCGCGATGGCCCTTTCCAGCAGGCTCCGGGCGTCGTCGATGTCGCCGTGACGTCCGACGATCGAGGCCAGTCGGCCCAGGGCGCTGGCCAGCTCCTGGCGGTGGCCTCCGTGGGGCTCGAGGCCGGCGACGGCCAGGCGCGCCAATTTCTCGGCTTCGACCAGATCACCCGCCAGCTCATGGAGCGTCGCCCACTGTCTGATCAGTTCCAGGGTCCTGGGGTGGTCTTCGCCGTGGTGGGCTCGGGCCAGCTCGACGCTACGGCCCATGGTCTCGAGCCCAGGCTGGAGCAGCCCCTGCCGCTGATAGGCGTCGCCGATGGCCTCGAGAAGCGCGATCTGCACATTCGGATGGAGATCCTGCCGGGTCTGGAACTGCTCGTAGGCGTTATCGAGCAGCTGACGGGCGGTCACTGGCTCGCCCTGGTGGAAGCTCGGGGAGGCGAGGTCGAAGACTTCGACGAGGAAAGTCGAGACCGCCTGGGCGTGCTGCTGCTCGGCGCGGATCTGGGCCTTTTGGCTCTGGATGCGCCACGCGAAGATCGACGAGCTGACGGCTAGGGCCAGGAGCACCGCCATGAAAGAAACCGCCAGCTTCTCCCTTCGCATGAAGCGGCTGAGGCGATAGAGCCGGCGGGGCTTGACGGCTTGGATCGGATGGCCGTCGAGGAACCGACGGATGTCCAGGCAAAGCTGTTCGACTGAACGGTAGCGGCGCTTCGGATCCGTGCGCAGCGCCTTCTGTACGATGATGTCGAGGTCGCCCTTGAGCTGCCGGACCAGCGCCCGGGAGGTGAGCCGACGTCTCCGGGCGGCGGACTCCCCCGACGCCGCCGCGCTCTCGCTCGGCCGCGACGCTCCGTGGCGCAACGTGCGCTCCACCTGAACTGCGGACACCCCGGCGAGCCGGTAGGGCGGCGCTCCCGCGAGCAGCTGGAAGAGCAGAATCCCGAGCGAATAGACGTCCGACGCGGCGGTGATCGGGCCGCCGAGCACCTGCTCGGGACTGGCGAAGTCGAGGGTCATCAGACGCTTGGCGGTCCGGGTCGGCTGCGGCGAATCCTCCTCGGGCGAGAGCAGCTTAGCGATGCCGAAGTCGAGCAGTCGCGGATGACCGTCGGCGGTGACCAGGACGTTGCTCGGCTTCAGGTCGCGGTGGATGACCATGTTCTGGTGGGCGTGCCCGACGGCGCCACAGACTTCCAGGAAGATCTCGAGGCGCTGTCTGATCGAGAGCCTCGAGGCGTCGCAGAACCGATCGATCGGGACGCCGTTCACCAGCTCCAAGAGCAGGTAAAGCCTGCCGTAGGCGGTGCCGCTATCGATCAGGCGCGCGATATGGGGATGGTCGAGCCGCGCCAGGATTTGACATTCCCGACGGAAACGCCGCTTGAAATCTCCGTCCTCGGTGAGTGGACGCATGATCTTGACCGCGGCCCGTCCGTCGTATTCGGAGTCGGCGCGCTCGACCAAGTAGACGCTGCTCATCCCACCGTGTCCGAGCAGGCTGTGGATCCGATAGGCGCCGATGCGGCGGCCGACCCAGGGATCGCCCAGCTCCTGGCGGAGCAGATCCGGATCGATGGCGTGCCGGGGCGTCTCCATATAGCCCTCGGAGAGTCGAGACGCTTCGAGCAGGGAGTCCACCTCCCGGCGCAGCTCGGGGTCACCGGCGCAGCGATCGGCGAGAAAGCCCGGCTGGTCACGGGGCCCGAGCTCGAGCGCTTCTTGAAAGACCTGGTCGATCCGGCGCCAGCGCTCGGCCTCCATCCTACGCACTCCCTCCGTGCTCGAGCTGGCGGTAGAGCCAAGCCTTGGCGGCTCGCCACTGGCGACTCACCGTCGCCGTGGAAACCTCGAGTATTCGGGCGGTTTCGGCCACCGAGAACCCGCAGAAAAAGTGCAGCTCGACGACCTTGACCTTGATCGGATCGAGGGCGCCAAGCTCATCGAGGGCCAGGTCGAGCTCAAGCAGGTCCGGGGAGGTGACGGCGGCCCCATCGAGCGTCACGGTGAGCGATATGGGCTTTTGTCCGCCGTTTCGCTTCTGGCGATGGTGCCGCCGGGCGTGGTCGACGAGAATCCGACGCATCATCCGCGCCGCAATGGCAAAGAAGTGGTTCCGGCTCTGCCACTCGACGCTCCGCTGCTCGCCGAGGCGGAGATAGGCCTCGTGCACCAAGGCGGTGGGCTGGAGGGTGTGGCCCTCCCGCTCGTCGTTGAGCGAGCGGTCGGCGATTCGCCGGAGCTCGTCGTAGACGCTCTCCATCAGCGGCTCGGCCGACGCGTCGTCGCCGCGAGACCAAGCCGTCAACCATTCGGTAACCGGGCGGGACTCGAGCATCGCAGAGACCTTCCTACAGCGGGTGCGGGCTCCCGGCGGCCGTAGTGCGGCAAGCGCTGGAGGGCGCCCGCGGGTTCTGAGTTGGGGTTTCCAGAACTCTAGCAGCTTGGTCTTTTCGGTCTTTTTGGTCTTTCGGTCTCGGATGGGTCGGCTGGGCGCTGCTACCTAGCGCCGAAGCGTCGAATCCCTCCGAGACGCGCCCCATCTCAAACCTCCCGCCCCGGCGACCGAGGTCGCCGGGGCGGGAGCCATCTCACCAGCCGCAATT
>JBCDKB010000398.1:0-8282 GCA_038747035.1 Acidobacteriota bacterium
GAAAACGGAGGTGCGGGTGGGATCCCACGTGGAAATCGCGAATCGAGTCGACTCTCGCTTCCGGCGGGGCCGCCCGCGGACGAAGCCTCACGCAGGGGCGTCGAGGTCGTCTCCCGGCGCCGGGATCCATCGCGTCGGCGGCGGAGCTGGACTCGACAGATTCACTCGCCGCCCCTTGGACCGGTGGACTCGACAAGGCCCCTTCCGGCGCCGAGCCCGACCGGACCCGCGCCACCAGACGGTAGCCGCGCTTGGGCAAGGTCTCGATATATCGAGGTTCGCGCGGATCGTCCCCCAAGACGCTTCGGATTTCCGAGATGCAGCGGGCCAAGGCGCCATCCTCGACGGCCCCGCCGCCCCACACCTCTTCAAAGAACTCCTCCTTAGTCACCAGGCGTCCCGGGTGACTGACGAGCAGCTCCAAGGTCCTCATCGCCAGGTGACGGAGGCGAACCTCTTCCGTTCCGCGTCGGAGCCAACCTTCCTCAGGGCGCACCAGCCACTCTCCGATCTGAAGATCAGCTCTCTCTTCGCCAGACCCGGTCGGACTCCGCGTCTCCGCCATCCACAAACGCTAGCAGACACCCCCAAAAGGCCGACGGCGTCTGGCCCCAGTGAGAAGGCAGTCCGCCGAGTTTCCGGTAGCCCGGAGGACTTTTGGAGGTTTTTGTCAGGACTCTTTCACGACTCGCAGCCGCGACGATCGCCACGCTCTTGACGCATCAACGGCAGCGCCGGACTTCTCCGCCCCTGCCCCCACTTCACGAATGCCCGTCGGGCATCATTCTTTGGAGACAACCATGCGCAAGCACACCTTCCGCGGTCTTGGAGCTGGCCTTCTGGTCTTCTTTGCCCTGTTCGCGAGTTCGGCCGCTTCAGGTCAAACCGCCCCCTACACCCGTACTGTCATCGTTAACAACGTCGGTAGCGACGCCGCCAACGGCGCCGCGCTCCTCGCCGCCCTATCGGGCCTCAGCCCGGCGCCCAGCCCGACGAATCCCTGGCTGATCAAGCTCGAAGGCGGCATCTACGACGTCGGCACGACGCCGGTGGTGCTCCCCGATTTTGTGAACCTTCAAGGCTCGGGCATTCACGCGTCGACGCTCCGGGGCTCGGTCCAGCCGCTCCCGACCCTGCTGGTGGGCGGCCTCGTCCGCCCTTCATCCCACGTCGAAATCCGTGATCTCACGATCCAGTGCCTGAGCAGCGCCCAAGTTCCCAGCTGCCAGGCGATGTCGATCGATACCGCGAGTCCCAAGCTCACAGATCTACGGATCCTCTCCCAGGGCAGCGGCACCGAGAATCACTGGGGTATCCGCCTCTTCGACAGCGCCCCGACCCTCGACCGGGTCGAGGTTCTAGTCAACGGCTCAGGCAGCCGGAATTACGGCATTGTCTACGGCGGTCGCTCGACCATGAACATCAAACGCTCCTCGGCATCGACCAGCAACGCGTCGTTCTCGAATTGGACGATCTTGATGAGAGACGAGCCCACCTACGGCACCCTTTCGTGGTCGAGCTTACGGGCAGCCGGGGGCGAGGAAGCGGCATGCATTCGCTTCGAAAACGCGATTGGTGGCGCGAGCCTGCTGATCGACAGCACCCAGATGGTCAGCGTGGACGCGACGAAATCGGTCGGCATCGGCGACAATTCCTTCGGCCTCTCCTCGAATCCCACCGTCTTCGTTCGGGGCGGTCGCATTTTCGCCCAAACCCATAGCGTCGACCTTCCCAATGCCGCGGTCAACCTCATCAACACCGAAGCCTCGGGCTCGGTGACGCGCGTCAACGGATTCAACGTGCGCGTGGGTGGCTCCTTCCTCTCGGGGACAGGCACGATCTCTGCGGCCTCGAGCCTCGTCTGCGCCGGCAACTTCGACGGTGGCTACAACTTCTACCCAAGCACGTGCCCTCCGTGACTATCGCCGTTGGACCGCTTTCCTAAGCCTCGGATTCGTCATCGGGCCTTGGCTTGACCTGCCGTCATTGCAGCGAAGCCCGAGCGAGCCTTGCCCCGTGGCCCGGTTCTCCGGGCCGCGCTTTTGTCCCTGGCCCCCCATTTGTCTCCCTGGCCGCCGGGGACCCGGGGCTGGAAACCCTAGGCGGCGGGCCATACCGGAACTTTGAACACGCCGGACGCCAGACTGGATTTCAGTCGCAGTGCGAAGAAGATTGAGGGCGTATCCGTATGGGGAAGTAAGGTGCCGACCCATCGACCGTCGCCCGGTCAAAACTCTCGAGGGAACCCGTGGTGGAGATCATTATCGTTTTTATCGTTGTCGCGATTGTCTTCGCCTCGAGTGGCGCGAAGAGCAAGAAGTGGCAGGCCGCCGGCGCCCAGACGGGCCTCCGATACTCCTCAGGCCTCTTCGAACGCGACAACCTCAGTGGCACCCTCGAAGGCTTCGACGTCAGGGTCTTCAAGACCAATAAGGGCCACAACGACATCCAGCTCGTGGCCGAGGTGCGCGGCGTCGACCCGGGGTTCAGCCTCACCGCTGAGCGGGGACTCGCCAGCCTCATCTCGGGGGATATCGAGACGGGTGACAAAAGCTTCGACTCCGCACTCCGGATCACAGGCGACGCCGAGATCGCCTTGGCGGTGCTCAGCCACCGGGCTCGAGGCGCGGCCAAGGCCCTCATTCAAAGGGAAGGATACGTGGATCGCCGTCGCATTCGGGTGCCGCTCGACAGCTTGGGCCAGGCGCAATCGAGGCTCGAGTCGATGCTCGCCCTCGCCAAGCTCCTCAGCCGGCCGTCAAGTGACGACATCCCGAAATTGCTCGCTAACCAAGCGCTCCGCGACAGGTCGTCCGCGGTACGCCTTCGCGCTTTTCGGCAGCTCCTCCAGTCCCAACACTTCCGCCCGAGCGAGCTCTTCGAACTCGCTGAGGAGCTTCTCGGCACCCGCGACCCGGAACTCGGCTACGAAGCGAGCCGCGTGCTCTTGAGCCGTCCGGAACGTCACGAAGGCGCCCTCAAGACCATGGGCAAGCTCGCGTCAGCCCAGCACATCGCCTCCGAGATCCGAATCGCCGCCGTCGAAAGGCTGGCGGAATCGAAGTACCGCTCCGAGGCCGTTCCGAGCCTCCTAAAGATTCTCGGGCGCCCCAACGATCATTCCTACGTCCGGATTGCGGCGCTCGAAGGCTTGATCAAAGCTGGCGAGAAGGATGAGCTCTTGGCCTTTAGTCCGGTCAATGCCCACGAAGCCCAGCAGTTGGCGGATGCCCTGGGCAGATTCGACGCGGCCCAGCCTAGACTGCTCGAGCTGCTCGGGCACTCGTCAGGTCGCGTGCGCGCCGCCGCGGCGACGTCCCTCGGAGAGGTCGGCGATATCGAAGCGATGGCGCCTCTCCACGAGGTCGCCGAAGGCGGCTTCCTCAAAGCGGGCGAGGCCCGCGCCGCGTCGGCCGCCATGGAAAAGATCAAGGCGAGAACCGGAACGTCCCAGCGCGGCGAAATTTCGATGGTCTCCCTCAGCCCCCTCGAAGGGGCCGTCAGCCAAAGCGATGAAGAAGAGGGCGGCGAGGTGTCCTTGACGCCCTAGGGTCGGTCGTCGACAACGGCGCCTTGCCCACGCTCGGTTCCCCGAGTGAGGCTATCGTCGCAGCGGGGCACAAACTCTCCTGGCTTGTTTAGGCCCGGGCCCGGATCACAGAGAGGGTCGATGGCGTCTCGATGCAAGCGGGATTGAAGTATCGGCGGACCTCGCCGGTGAGAACATCTTCAACGGTTAACGTGTACTCCACGTTGGACAAGGCGCCGTAGAAGACCCACCGATGTCCGTTGAATCCCGTACCGTCGAGCACTTTGACCAGGAGCTCGACGTATTGGGGGTCGAAGAACCAGAACGCCGCCGTGTCGTCAGTCATGCGGGAACCGACGCCGACGCCGCGTCGGTCCTCGAAATCCCGCCACTCAACGCTGAGTCGGAAGCGATCTCCCAGGCAAATGGCCTCGGACGTGCTCACACAGAGCTCGCCGTCGCTCTTCGGCGCCGGAGAGGGCCACGGATCGATCAGCACGCGGGTGCCGGTCGAGTCGTCGTCTGGAAGGGCGAAGGTATCGCCACGACTGGCGAAGGTGCCCGAGGGGTTCCGATAGGTCGCCAGGTTGCCGGTCAAGTGGTCAAAGACCTCGAGATCGAACTCTACGTTGGTCTGTATCGTCGGTCATGGGGCGACTGCGCGCCAGGCCGCGACGGCCCGAAAACTCGGCGTCGTGCCAACGAGCCCGCACCTGAAAGCGTCCGTCTCCGAGGCAGAGGGTCTCTGGACTGCGCACGCAGGCAAAGTCAGCCGCCCATAATTCGTTTCCATGGACGAAGTCGTCCGCGGCAAAGAAGATCCGATTCTTGGCGGCGGTCTGCCCCACCGAAGGCGGGCAGATCAAGAAACACCCGACGCTCCCAGTAGATCCGTGAGGGCGAAGGTTCCCGCGACGGTCCCATCGCTGATCCACGGCTCATAGAGACCGTCACGGATTCCCACCAGCAGTGCCCGGTCGCCGAGGGCCCCGACGAACGACGCCGCCGGCCGCAAGCCAGGGACCCACAGCGCCTCCGGCACGGACGTGGGATTCCCAGAGATCACCCACAGCTGACTGCTCGCCAAGATAAAGAGCTGGTCACCGGCCGCCACCACCTGGCGCGCCGAGTCTCCAAACCCGGATAGCGCTCCCGGCCAGCCATCGAAGCTCACCCGGGTCCCCTCCGCCGTGCCGTCACTGACCCATAGCTCAGTGCCGTAGTCCGGATGGTTAGCCATAAAGAACACGTGCCCCCCCATCTCGATAAACCTCCGCGGAGAAGAACCCACCGGGTCCTCTTGCAGGTCCCTGACCTGGAAGGGTTGGGCGGATAGTTCGGCGACCCACCATCCGACGATGAGTCCAATCAGAAGCTTGTAGATAAGCGCACCCGTGCGGGTCCTAGTGCATCTCTCCTTAAGAATGCTCTGATTATGCTTAAAAAGCATGAACCTCTACAAACCTCAACGCAACAAATAACCAGCTCACCGGCTGGCCGCTTCGTTGCCCTAAGCTCTTTCTCTTCAACAGCGATGCCCGTGTTTTAGCCGACGTTCACCAAGTCACCGACACTTCGGTCTGGGTCTGTGGCAGCCGGCAGAAGACCGCAGCGCCTCCCGGGCGCTCGGCTGGAGCCGGATAGCGGCGATGCGGCGGCGCGATCAAGATATGCTCAGCCGAGCAAAGACAAGGAGGTCAGCGTGGAGATTCTGGGCATCGACGTCGGTGGATCCGGCATCAAAGGCGCGCCTGTGGCTCTCGAAAAGGGAGAGCTGCTCGAAGAACGGCTTCGCATCCCGACGCCGCAGCCATCAGATCCAGCGTCCGTGGCGCAGACGGTCCAGGATCTGGCGGCCCATTTTGCCTGGCGGGGCCCGATCGGCTGCGGTTTCCCCGCCGCGGTTCAGCACGGGGTCGCGCGTACGGCGGCCAATGTCGACGATAGCTGGGTCGGCACCGACATCGCTCTTCTGTTCGGGGAGGCGACCGGCTGCCCGGTGCGAGCTCTCAACGACGCCGACGCCGCCGGGCTGGCGGAAATGGCCTATGGAGCGGGCCGCGGCCGTCTCGGCACGGTGATCATGGTCACCATCGGCACGGGCCTCGGCACCGCCATCTTCATCGACGGCCGCCTGCTGCCCAATACCGAGCTTGGCCACCTGGAGCTCGACGGCCACGAAGCCGAGATCCGGGCCTCCGGCGCCGCCCGCAAGCGGGACGGTCTCAGTTGGAAGACCTGGGGCACCCGCTTCGACGCCTTCCTCGGGACGCTCGAGCGTCTCTTCTGGCCCGACCTTTTCATCATCGGCGGCGGCGCCTCGAAGAAGCACGACAAGTTCTTCCCATACTTGAACGTCGGCTGCGAGATCGTGCCCGCCCAGCTGCGCAACGACGCCGGCATCATCGGGGCCGCGCTCGCGGCGCAGCCCCACGGTTGAGGGTCAGCCTGCCAATGGCGAAGGTCTAGATTCTTGGACGCTGTTCTGCCGGCTCCAGGGCCAAAACGGCCCTTGCGCAGAGCTAGTTCCTAGCCAGGCGAACTCACTCGCCACCCATCCCGCGGGACAGACTTCGGCTGCCTAGCCAACCCAAGGCGGCCAGCATCAGCACCAGCAAGGCGAGGCCCCACGAGTCGAGCGTCGGAATATCAACGACGACGCCCAGCGCACCGACCCCCACTGGATCGACGATCGTGCCGTTGGCCGTCAAGTCGCTATCGCCGAGCTCGCCATCGGTGACGCTGTAGATCGCGGAGAATTCACTGATCGCGGCGCCCGGTACCGAGTACCAAGCACCCTCTCCGCCGGCGACCGAGGGGCTGAACTTGAACAGCTCGGACCGCTCGGGCAACGCCGCGGTGTAGTCGATCTGGATGGTCAGCGTCGCGCCGATCCCGCAGTCGGTAGCGCTAAATTCGACCAGCCCGAAAGAGAAGTGTAACGAGCTGCGGCGGCGACAGCGGATCCACACCGACAAAGGCCGCTTCGACCAGGGTGCAAGACGGCGAACCGTCGAGCAGGCTGATGGTGCCGTCGACCCCTGGGACCAAGGCGACGCCAAGAACCCTTGTAATCGTGTCCTAGAACGGAATCATCCCGAGCCTGCGGATTCGGGACCGCCCTCGCCGAATCGCCGGATTCCTGACCTCTGGATCGCTCCAGGGACTCAGAAAATGTTCGCCAAGATTCGTCCGATCTGGCGTCAAACGATTTCCCACCAAGGGCCGACAAATTGTCCCCGACCTTGGACCACCGATATCCCAAACGCAAAAACGACCAGCTTGCTGGCTGGCCGCTTCTCTTGCTCTAAGCTCTTTGTGATCAAAAGCTTAGGAGTGGTGCCCAGACGCGGATTTGAACCACGGACACCCTGATTTTCAGTCATGACATCATGGTGTTACGCCATGTGTTTTTTCGCCACATCCCGTTCCACAACCCCTCCTAAACGTTGAATTGATTGATCTTATCTGCATACCATGGCGTTTCACGGGAGCACACCAAGTCACTGTCGCGGCTGACCCAAATCTGACCCAAGCTTGTCGACCGTGACCCTCCTGGGACCCTATAGAGACCCTGGAATCCGTGCGGTGTTCCCCAACTCTATGGAGACTGAGGGATGCCTAAGATCAAGCTTACCCATCGCGGAATCGCCGGCCTGCAGCCGACCGGTAAGTGGCTCACTGACTATATGGACGAGAGCCTGCCGAATTTCGGCGTTCGCGCCCACCACAGCGGTCTCAAAGTCTTCTTCGTCCGCTACACCGGCGAAGACGGTAAGCGACGGCGAATCAAGATCGGCCCCTACCCCACCTTCGGCCTTGCCGACGCCCGCGACCAAGCCAAGGAGATCATCGGGCGGGTTGCGCGCGGTGAAGATCCGCAGTCGGAAAAAGTCGCAGACCGTGAAGCGATCACCTTTGGCGATCTCGCCACCGAGTACCTTGAGCTCCACGCGAAGCGCAAAAAGCGAAGCTGGTCTGAGGACGAACGCATTCTCAAGGCCGATCTTCTTCCCGCCTGGAAACGACGCAAGGCCGGAAAGATCAGGAGGCGCGATGTGAGCGAGCTTCTCGATCGCATTGTCGAACGGGGTTCACCGATCATGGCGAACCGAACCAAGGCGCTGATTTCCAAAATCTACGTCTTCGGCATGGGGCGCGATCTCGCCGAGAACAATCCCGCCTACGGCGTGCCGATGCCCGCAAAGAACCGTCAGCGAGACCGAGTTCTGAACGAGGATGAGATTCGAGCCTTCTGGCGGGCCCTCGACGGAGTTGACCAGGTCATGGCCACGACATTCAAAATGCGACTCCTGACGGCGCAACGTGGCGTCGAAGTCTTGTCGATGCGGTGGGAGGAGATTAGCCACGGCTGGTGGACGATTCCTGCGGATGTGGCGAAGAACGGCCTCGCGCATCGGGTGCCGCTCTCACCCCAAGCTCAGCTGCTGCTCGAAGAGCTTCGCTCGTTAACTGGTGGCTCAGTGTGGGCCTTCGCCAGTCGGCAAAAGAAGGGATCGCATCTAAAGACCGTCACTCGCGCCGCCGGCCGCATCGCAAGCGCCGCCGGTCTCGAAGATTTCACGGCCCACGACCTTCGTCGGACCGCCGCCAGTCACATGACTTCACTTGGGGTTCCCCGTCTCGTGGTGTCGAAGATCCTGAATCACGCCGAGAGCGGCGTGACCGCCGTCTACGACCGCCACTCCTACGACTCCGAGAAGCTTGAGGCTTTGGCTGGCTGGGGCCAGCA
>JBCDKB010000399.1:0-8264 GCA_038747035.1 Acidobacteriota bacterium
GCGCTCATCGCCTACGCCAGCGCTTATCTCAAGGCGCACCACCCGACGGCTTTTTACGTCGCGCTGCTGAACGCGTGGCCGATGGGCTTCTACCATCCGTCGACGCTGATCCAAGACGCCAAGCGCCACGGCGTCGAGGTCTTGCCGATCGACGTGACGGTCTCCGACTGGCGGTGTACGTGGGAGGCGCGGCCGGGGACGGGGGCGCCCCAGGCGAGGTCGCAGACATCGCAGACATCGACTGACGCGTCGGGGCCACCGGACGCTGCCCGTGCATACCTGATCGACCGCCGGACGCGGGATGCTCGCCGTCGGCGGGAGTCGAGTTCTTCCCGCCCGCCCCGCGCCAAGGGCGCCGTGCGTCTGGGCTTGCGCTACGTGCGCGGCCTGCGTCGGGAGGTCGCCGAGGGCCTGGTGCGCGAGCGCGCTCGACGACCGTTCACCGACCTCGACGACCTCGGCCTGCGCTGCCAGGTGGATGACGCCCAGCTCAAACGCCTCGCTTTCGCCGGCGCCTTCGCCGGCCTCGGTCTACGCCGACGCGAAGCGCTGTGGCAGGCCGCCCGCGTCGGCCGCGACGCCGGGCCGCTCTTCGCCGGCGACCGCGGCGACTCCGGGTCCTCGCCGCTGCGCGACATGGCGCCGCTCGAGCAGACGGTCGCGGACTTCCAGGCCACCGGCCTCACCCCCGGACACCACCCCATGGCCTACGCCCGCCGCAAGCTGCGTCAGCAGGGCGTCGTCACCTGCGCCGAGCTCGAGCAGATGGCGCAAAATCAGATCGTGCGCTTCGCCGGTTCCGTCATCGTGCGCCAGCGCCCCGGCACCGCCAAAGGCATGCTCTTCGTCACCTTGGAAGACGAAACCGGCATGGCCCAGGCGATCTTCGATCCGAAGCTGCTCGCAGAAAGTCGCGACGTGATCTCGGGCGCCGCCGGCCTCGTCATCGAAGGTCAGCTCCAGCGCCGGGACGGCTCCATGGGCATCAAAGCCCACCGCTGCTGGCCCATCACCCGCCTCCAGCGGACGCCGAGCCACGACTGGCACTAATTAAAGAGTAAATAAGCCCGGAGGTCATCGATATGAAGACCCTCGTACTCTTCGAGAACCTCATCAAAGGAAGCCCCGCGCCCCAACAGACCCAGAACAAAATCGACCGAGAGCCGAGTGCCTTGAATGACTGGCTTTCCGCCTAGCACCTTTGGGTCAGCTTCAATCCGACGCAGCAGTTCTTGATCGGGCATGTCATCTCCTTCGTTGGCTTCGTCTACGCGGGTCTCAAGATACCCAGACTCGCATCTTGATGGATGCCGCACGCGAAAGAGTGGGCGGACGGTTGTCCGTTTCGCCGACCTTCGACTAGAGTTTTTGAGGACATGACTACGCACCGATTCACCCGCTTCGCCTGGTTCTCCCTCGGCTACACCATGCTGGTCATCGTGTGGGGCGCCTTCGTGCGCGCCACGGGCTCCGGCGCCGGTTGCGGCAGCAATTGGCCTTTGTGCAACGGGGAGGTCGTCCCCCGCGCGGAGCAGATGGAAACCCTCATCGAGTTCTCGCACCGCATCACCAGCGGCTTCGCGCTGATTCTTGTGCTCGTGCTCTACTTTTGGGCGCGCAAGATGGCCCTGCCCGGTGACCGGGTGCGCAGCGCGGCATTTTGGTCGCTCGCTTTTATGATCGGCGAGGCCCTGATCGGCGCCGGACTGGTCCTCTTCGAGCTGGTCGCGGATAACGCCTCGATGACCCGCGGCTTCTCGATGAGTCTGCATCTCGGAAATACCTTCCTGCTGCTCGCCGCGCTCACCCTCACCGCCCACTGGTCGGGCGGCGGTCCGCAGCCGCGGGCGCTGTGGGGCGACAAGGTCGCCCGGCTCTTCTGGCTGTCGGTGGGCGCGGTTTTCCTCATCGGCACCAGCGGCGCGATCGCCGCCCTCGGCGACACCCTCTTCCCGGCGGGGACTCTCGCCGAAGGGGTTCGCCAGGACCTCTCCCCCACCGGGCATATTTTCGTGCAGCTACGCGTCTTCCACCCGTTCTTCGCGTTCGGGGGCGCCGTGCTCATGCTCTCGCTAGTCGCCGCGGTGCGGGCGGAGAAACGTCCGCAGCCGGCCCGGCGCTACGCCACGGCGCTCAACGTCATGGTCTTGGTGCAGCTCCTCGCCGGCACCGTCAATATCTTGATGCACGCCCCGGTGTGGATGCAGCTCGTGCACCTGCTGCTCGCCGACATGCTGTGGATCTCGCTCGTGCTCACCGGCAACGCCGCCCTCGCGAGCACCCAACCCGCAGCGGTCCGGGCCGAGGCTCCCCAGCCGTCGGTCGCGTGACGGCCTCGGCGGTTTCGTCCTTTCTTTCCCGAGCCTCTCCCCTCTTTTCCAAGCCTTTCCCCTGAATACTCCGAGGATCCTCGATGTCAGCCCACGATACCGGCGACACCGCCCAAATCGACGTTTCCGACATTCGACGCCAATACCAAGCGTCCACGCTACGGCGCACCGAGCTCAACGGCGATCCCTTCGCGCAATTCGGCGAGTGGCTCGATGAAGCCTTGAAGTCCGCCAACCCCGAGCCCACCGCCATGTCCCTCGCCACCTGCGACGCCGACGGCCGGCCGTCGGTGCGCATGGTGCTGCTCAAGGGTTTTGATCCGCGCGGCTTCCGCTTCTTCACCAACTACGGCAGTCGTAAAGGTCGCGAGCTCGATGCACGCCCGACGGCGGCCCTATGCTTCTTCTGGCCCGAGCTCGAGCGCCAGGTGCGCATCGAAGGTGACGTCGAACGCATTTCACGCGATGAGTCCGGCGAGTATTTCCACAGCCGCCCCCACCGCTCCCAGCTCAGCGCCTGGTGCTCCCCCCAAAGCCAGCCAGTGGCCGACCGCGCCGAGCTCGAGACCCTGCAGCGCGACGCGGAGAATAAGTTCGCCGGCCAGGCGGTGGACCTCCCCGAAGACTGGGGCGGCTATCGGCTGTGGCCGCAGTCCATCGAGTTCTGGCAAGGTCGACGCGATCGACTCCACGACCGCTTCCGCTACCGCCGCCAAGGGGATGACTGGGCGGTCGATCGACTCGCCCCCTGAACGAGCCCCGTAGACGCCGCGATGAAGACCCTCGCTTACGTGGTCTCCTCCCACGGCTTCGGCCACGCCGCCCGCAGCGCCGCCGTGCTCAGCGCCTTCGGCGCCCTCCACCCCGACGTGCGCCTATGCGTCGTGACGACCACGCCGCGCTGGTTCTTCGAACAATCGCTCGACGTGCCCTGCGACTATTGCGAGGTTACGACCGACCTCGGCCTCGTCCAGGCGAGCTCGCTCGAAGAAGATCTCGAAGCGACCCTCGAACGCCTGGAATCGATGTTCGGGAACCCCGACCGCATGGTCGCGCCCATCGCCGACGCGCTCCGGGAGATCCGGCCGGATCTGGTCGCCTGCGACATCTCTCCGTGGGGCCTCGAGGCGGCGAGGGGACTCGGTCTACCCACCGTGCTGCTCGAGAACTTCACCTGGGACTGGATTTACCGCGGCTACGGGGACCCGCGCCTCGACCACGCCGCCGATCGTTTCAGCCCCCTATTCCGGGCGGATCACCACCTGCGACTAGAGCCCTACTGTGGCCCGCTGGGGGACGCGACGCCGGTGCCGCCGGTGGCCCGGCCGTCCCGCCGAAGTCGGGAAGCCGTGCGTCAGGACCTGGGGGTTCCGGAGAGTGCCTCGATGGCGCTGGTCACCATGGGCGGCGTGCCCTGGTCATTCGACGATGTCGAAGCCCAGCTCGAGGCCCGCTCCGGCCGACATGTACTCGTCATCGCGGGCGGCGCCCCCGAGGTCAAGCGCTTTCCAGGGTGCGTGTTGATTCCCCACCAAAGCGACTTCTACCATCCCGACATGGTGGCCGCCGCCGACGTGGTGGTCGGAAAGCTCGGCTACAGCACGGTCGCGGAAGTCGCCGAAAGCGGCGCTGCGTTTCTCTACGTGCCGCGGCCCCGATTCCGCGAAAGCCCGGCCCTCGAGGCCTGGGTCCTGCGCCACCTCGCCGCGCGCAGATTCTCACCGGACGATCTGACGGCAAGGAACTGGCTCGCTCGGCTCGACGCCGCCCTCGAGGCGCTGAGCGCCGAGTCCCCGAAGGCGAGCCGCGGCGGCGGCGCCCGGCGCGCGGCCGAAGCGCTCGGGTCGTGGTTGGACCCGCCGCCCTAAAACGAAGGATCAAACCGTGTCGTCGATCATCAGCTGCCGCACCACCGGCTGAATCTCAGCCCACGCGGCTTTCCATTTCTGGAGCGGCGATTCAAAGGTCACGAGGAACGCCGTCCCGGTCTCTTCGTTGGCCAAGATCAGGTTGAAAATTTGGCTGGCGCCGTCGGAATAGATGATGCCGTGGCCGGTGAAGCTGCCGGTATCCGTATTCCAGGTCTGGGTTGAACCGGTGGAGGCGGCCATTTCGGTGACGTATTGCTTGGCGAATTTCTTCGGCGAGCCGCCGGGGACCTCACGCAGGATATTGAACGTCATGCCGTGGGTGATCTGCTGCGGCGGCTCCCATTTCATCGGCGTGATGAAGTAAGACAGCTTGACCTTCTCCACGTCCTCCAGACGTTTGAAATGCCAACCCGCCGGCACCAGGAGCGCGCCTTTGATATCCGGACACTCTTGCCACGTATAGCCCGCCGGGGGCGCCGGGAGATCCAGGGCCAAAGCCGCGGGGCCGGGTACGGTCAGCAAGAGGGCGAGGCAGAGCGTAAAGACGACGTTGGAATTTCGCATGGCCAGAGCTTAACCCGTGGGTGAAAAAAACCGGTGCGACCGGGCCATAATCTCCGCGCCATGAGCCTCCCCGGACACTTTTGGACAGTCTGGCCCGCCCTTCGCCACCGCCTGAAGCCCTGGGCCGCCCCGCCGTCGACGCCGTGGGCGGCCACGGTCGAGGACCCGAAAGTCGGCGACGTGCGACTCTCCGGCCGCTTGACGCGGGAGGATCCGCGGCGTCTCTTGGTCCTCGTGCACGGACTCGGGGGCTGCCACGACAGCCCGTACCTCAACCGGGCGTGCACTGTCGCTTCGGAAGCGCACGGTCTCTCGACCTTTCGATTCGAAATGCGCGGGTCCGACCGCGGCGGTGCGGATCTCTACCATGCGGGCCTGTCGGCGGACCTCGGCGTGGCGCTCTCGAGCCCCGAGCTCCGCAACTTCGAAGATCTCTATCTCCTCGGCTTTTCCCTGGGCGGTCACCTGGCGCTGCACTACGCGGCCCACGCCCCGGATCCGCGGCTTCGGGCGGTGGCCGCCGTCTCGTCGCCGCTCCACCTCGAAGCCACCGTGGAACGTTTCGACGAGCCGGGCCGCGTCATCTACCAACGTCACGTGCTGCGGGCGCTCAAAGACCTCTACCGCGCCGTGGACGCCCGCCGCGAGATGCCGGTGCCGCTCGAGCGCGTGCTGCGGATCCGGAAACTCCGCGAGTGGGACGCCCTCACCGTGGTTCCACGCTTCGACTTCGGAGATACCGCGACCTATTACCGGGAGGCGAGCGTCGGACCGAAGCTGGGGCAGCTCCGCCATCCGGCCCTGCTGGTGGCCGGGGAGGGCGACCCGATGGTGACCGCGGACGCCATTCGCCGGGGCCTGGCCCTGACCCGCCACGACCTGCGGGTCGAGTGGATCCCGGGGGCGGGCCACGTCGGCTTTCCGGCCACCGTCGACTTCGGCGAGAAGGCGCCGCGCGGCCTCGATCACCAGATTCTGGCCTGGCTGCTATCCCACTAGGCCCGCGTTAAGCTGCCGCCATGGCGACTTCACCGGTCAAAGAGCAGCCCCTACCCCTCGAGCGGGGACTCACCGCCGTCGCCGGCTTGCGCGTCGGCCACGCGGAGATGGCGGACCGGCCCACCGGCTGTACCGTTGTACTCACCGACGGCGGCGCGGTGGCCGGCGTCGACGTGCGCGGCGGCGCCCCGGGTTCTCGGGAGCTGGCGCTGCTCGATCCGGCCCAGACCGTGGAACAGGTGCACGCGGCGGTGCTCGCGGGCGGTAGCGCCTTCGGATTGGCGACGGCCACCGGCGTCGTCGACTGGCTCGCGGAGCGCAAGATCGGCTTCCCGACGGGCGGCGGCCCGGTCCCGATCGTGCCGGCGATCATCCTCTACGACCTCGAGGTCGGAGGGCGTGCGGACGTGCGCCCCGACGCGGACTGCGGACGCCGCGCCTGCGACGCCGCCGGCGACGGGCCGGTCGCCGAGGGCTCGGTCGGCGCCGGCGCCGGCGCCACCGTCGGCAAACTCCTGGGCGCCACCCGCGCCATGCGGGGCGGCCTCGGCACGGCGGCGCTCCGCACCACCGACGGCCACACCGTGGCGGCGCTGGTCGCGGTTAACGCCCTCGGCGACGTCGTCGACCCCCGCGATGGCCGTCTCGTTGCCGGCGCCCGCGGCGACGACGGAAAGCCGGTGGACGCTCGGCGCCTGGTCCGTTCGGGCGGCGGCGCGAGGTCGCCCCTCACCGCCGGTCAGAACACCACCATCGGTATCATCGCCACCGACGCTCCGCTCTCCAAGGCGGGCGCCACCCGCCTTGCGCGCATGGGCCACGACGGATTCGCCCGCACCCTCTACCCCGCCCACACGCCTTTTGACGGCGACGCGCTCATCGCCCTCGCCACCGGCCGCGGGCCGCGTCTCGAGGACCCGATGGTGCTCGGCCAGCTCGGCACACTCGCCGCCGAGGCCGTCGCCGAGGCGATTCTCCGGGGCGTCCGGCGCGCCACCCCACTCCCTGGGTTTCCGACGGCCGAGGACGCACCCTCGGACCGCGGCGACACCTCCCCAAAGCCACCCTCCACCGCCAAGTGACTGCGCAGTTCCCCTGCCCTCCAGCTGCTAAGCTCCTACACATCGGAAAGAAGACAACCTGTGGCAGGTGAAGCGCGTTCAAACCCTGAGCGGAGCGTCCGATGTGTGATGAAAGTAGCGAGGCTGCTAGACTGAAGGCCGTGTCTGGAAGACGAGAAAGCGAGCCCCCGTCGCCCCTAGGCGGCACCTCCGCCGGTGTCCTAGCGACACCTGCCCCCGCGGCTTCCTCAGACAAGCTTCTCCAGCACCTGCTCGACGACGAAGTCGACTTGGATCTGGCCTTTGATCGGATCGTGTCGTCCGAGCAAGGCGACCAGCACGAGCGCCAGATGCTCAAGGCCACGATGCCGGGCGACTGCCTGCGATCGGACGAGATCTCGCTGGCCACCCTCCTCGCCTCCGTATTGTCGGAATACCGCGATATCGAGCAGCTGATCGAAGGCTTCCGCGAAGACGATTCGTCGGAAGGCGGCCTCGGCACCGAAGCCGTGGCGGTGGTGAGCGAAGACGAGCTCGCCCACCCAGAACGCCTGAGTCAAGCGCTATCGGAGCTCCACGAAAAGGACAAATTTGAATTCCTTTTCGACACCGCCAAAGGAGCGCTCGACCAGCTCGACGTCTACGGCCTCTCGCGGCAGTCGCCCGACGCCCTGGTCTCGGTCCTGCGCTCGGAAAGCAAGCTGCGCACCGTCGAGTCGCTGGTGGATTTCTTGCGCTCCCTGAACACCGCCGCCGAGACTTTCCAGGCCATGGACCTGCCGGATCTTCACATCCGCGAGTACCTCCGCCACCTCTACCTGATGAGGGATTGGAAAGAGATGGCGCGCCTCGTCGGCCTGCTCGAGGTCGCCGTGAGCAATCTCGTCGAAGCCTCGTCCCCGCAGCCCGGGGGCCGCTGAGTCCCTCCGCTCCCCGAGATGTGAGCATCCCTTTCCGAATATCCACCCGCAGCTTTCCCACGAAGCCCCAAGGAGCCGAAATATGACGCGATCGATGCTCACCTCATGCGGTTTGGCCGCATCGCTGCTGGCCGCGCTCGCCTGCCTCGCCTGCGGACCCAACGTCACGACCGCACGGCTGGTCGACCGGCCGCCCCAGGTGGCGGAGATCCGTCCCTTGAACCCGCCGCCGCCCGCGCCGCCGGCCCGAACGGCGGCTCCCGCCCCCGCGCCTGAACCGGCTCCTGCCACCGCGCCTGAACCCGCCCCGGCGCCAGAGCCCGCGCCAGCACCCACCCCGGCGCCAGCGCCGGAACCCGCGCCAGAGCCCGCCCCGGCCCCGGAACCCGAACCTGCGCCTGAACCCGCCCCGGCCCCGGAACCCGAGCCTGCGCCAGCACCCGCCCCGGCCCCGGAACCCCAGCCTGCGCCTGAACCCGCCCCGGCCCCCGCCCCCCAGCCCCCCCCCGCCCCCGACCC
>JBCDKB010000400.1:0-8248 GCA_038747035.1 Acidobacteriota bacterium
AAGGTGTGTTGTCCGGTCTGGATCGCGCCGAAGCCGGGGACTGGATAGACGTCCATGGAGCCTTCAACGAGAGTGCGGACGAGGCCGAGGTTGCGCTCGCAGAGGGCGCGGCTGTTTTTCATGTTTTGCTCGTAGTCCCCCAGGCCCGCGGTGTCGTGGAAGAATTCGAGGTCCTTCGAGAACATGCGGCCGATGGTGTCGAGATCGCACGAGTTGAAGGCTTTGAAGAACTCGGCGTCCGCTTTCTGAATCTCCGCGAAAAGCTCGGCCTTCGGGGCGTCCGGCGGATCTTCCGCCCAGGTCGGGGTGCTGATCCCTAGGCAGGCGAAGGTCAGAAGTCCGGCGAGGGTTTGGAGCTGGCGGTGGTTGCGGAAGAAGTTCATGGCTTGTCCTCTTTCGGGTCTCAAGGGGCGGCGGGCGTGGGCGGGTACCGGCATCAAGGGTTCGGGAGGACTACGGGGGACGGGCGATGATGTTCGATCTGGCGGCATTCCCTCGCCGGGGGTGTTGCAGACGGGGCGCCCTTATTTGGGCCGTCTGAGCGTCATTTCTCGGCTTCCGGAGGGTCTGCCCGATGGAGACTCAACCTCGCCGGTCTGGAGACCCGGGCGGGGTTTTAGCGCTCGATTGGAGAGTTTTCGTCGAAAAATACGAGAAACGAGGGAAAAAAGTAGCTAAATGTCGTCTACTTAAGTGGGGGAGAACTTCTCTAGGGACGCTCCCACTCCGTTCGGTTCATCGCCACGGTGACGTCATGCCCATTGTGCACGCTCCTCAAGTGCCCTTGACTTCGCGGTGGCGTCACGCGGTGGCGCTCCCCGGCGCGCAGGCTCGCGACTCGAGCTCACCTGGCCCCTGAGAATGAATATTCTCGGACTTTCTGAAATGCGCTGCCGTCTAGCGGCACTAACTTTGGAGGAGGAAAATGATGTCTTTATCAAGAACCGTCGCAGGATCCGCGACCTCGAGCTCAGCCGCGCCAGGTCCGGGAGACTCTGATCTGGATTGCTCCTCTCCGGCGCAAGGAAACTCAGCCCGGTCCGGTCCTGAGATCACCGCCCTGCTGCACGCCTGGCAAGACGGCGACAAGGCCGCCCTCGAGGAGCTGATGGGCTTGGTCTACGGAGAGCTTAAGGTCCGAGCGCGGCGTTTCATTCGCCGGGAGCGAACCGGTTTATCTTTACAAACCACCGACTTGGTGCATGAAGTGTATTTTCGTTTCGTTGGGGTCGAGCAGGTCTGGCAGGGTCGAAACCATTTCTACGCCATGATTGCAAAGAAGATGCGTGAGTTTTTGATCGACCGCGCCCGCGCCGATCTCGCCCTGCGCCGCGGCGGTGGTCTCGTGATCACCAGCCTCGACGGCCAAGACGTCGGGGGAGAGGAGTCCTTCGAGGTGCTGGCTCTCCATGATGCGCTCGAGGACTTGGCGCGATTCGATCGCCGTAAAGCGGAGATTCTGGAGCTGCGCTATTTCGCAGGCATGCTCAATCGCGAGATCGCCGAAGGCCTCAACCTGTCGGAAAGCACGGTCGAGCGGGAGCAGCGTCTGGCCCGGGCTTGGTTGGGTCATCACCTGAAGCAGTCGCAGAACTGACGGCCGGCGCATGGTTTGTCGCTGGCCCGCGGCGCGCCTTTCGTAGACTGATCATTCAATCTTTTTTGAGAGTCTCCCCATGGACCCAGAACAATGGCCTCTGATCGATTCGCTTTTCCATCGCGTCGTCGACCTTTCCCCCGAGGCGAGACGAACCGTTTATCGCGATGAAAGTATTTCGCAAGCGCTGATCCTGACCGTCGAAGACCTGATCGCTTCGGATCCCCAGACGGGCGACCCGCAGCTGGAGGTGATCCAGGGTCAAGTCCAGCGCGCGGGCGGTGACGCTTTCGACATCAACCGCGTCGGCCAAGAGATCGGCGACTATGCATTGATTCGGGAGCTCGGCCGGGGCGGGCAGGGCGTGGTCTACCTGGCCCGCCGGCGGGGTGATGAGCTGCGGGGGCAGGTGGCGATCAAGATCCTGCGGGCCAATCTGACTGGTGAGGACATGCAGCGTCGCTTCCGTCAGGAGCGGCGGATCCTGTCTGGCCTGGACCATCCGAATATCGCCCGCTTCCTCGACGCCGGGTCGACGCCCGACGGCTGGCTCTTCCTGGCCCTCGAAGCCGTCGACGGGGAGCCGATCGACCGGTATTGCGAGAAGAACGAGCTCGACCTTGGCGCTCGCCTGGACCTTTTCTGCCGCGCAGCGGGCGCCGTCCAGGCGGCCCACCGGCAGCTGATCATCCACCGCGATATCAAGGCGAGCAACCTGCTGGTCACGGAGGACGGGACGCCCAAGCTTCTGGACTTCGGCATCGCCAAACTGCTCGACGAGGAGGGCTCGCTCGCCGAGACCCGCACGGGCATGCGTCACCTGACGCCGGAAGCCGCGAGTCCGGAGCAAGTCCTGGGGCAGCCTCTGACGACGGCCGTCGACGTTTACTCTTTGGGGCTCTTGCTCTATCGCTTGCTCACCGGCACGTCGGCTTATCGCTTTGAGAACCGAACGCCTTACGAGATTCAGCGCGTGGTTTGCGAAAGTCAGCCGGTCCTGCCCAGCGAGGTTGCCGGGCGCTCCTCGCTACGGGGCGACCTCGACGCCATCATCCTGCAAGCTCTCCGCAAGAGTCCGGAAGAGCGCTACGCCTCGGTCGAAGCGATGGTCGAAGATATCTGTCGCTACCGGCGACGGGAGCCGGTGCGTGCGCGCCCGGCGAACTTTCTTTACCGAGCCAATAAAGTGGTTCGGCGCCACTGGCGTCCACTGGCAGTCCTCACCTTGTTTGTGCTCGTTTCTTCCCTATTTGTTCTCGTTCTGCGCAAAGAGCGCGATCGAGCCATTCAAGGGGCGACTTCTCTTCTCGAGATCCTCGGCGATGTCCAAAGAGAGGGGCTCGATACCTTTCCCAAGTCCACAGCTTCAAAGATCCCTGATCTCGAAGGATCTCCCGAGGTTCATGCGGATCTGGTGTCAACCCTCGGGGCGATTTTCCATGACCTCGACGACCATCCGTTGGCGCAGGCCAACTTGGCTCAAGCCATCGAGCTCCGGGAGAACTTAGGCCAGGAAACGGTCCGCATAGCTGCCGACCGGCATCGACTGGGCTTGGTGCAGCTCGAGATGGGGCGGCACAGCCAAGCCAGGGCAAGCTTTCGCCGCGGCTACGAAGAAGTCGTAGCCGCGGTGGGCACTGACCACTGGCTCGCTGCAACGTGTTTGGCGGGCCTGGCTGAAGTCGACTATGAAGGCGGCGACTTCGAGGCGTCGCAGTCCAAAGTCGAGCGCGTCTTCGAGATCTACCGACGTCTCTTGAGCCAAGGAAAGCCAGACCTCAGTCAGGCTAAGAATCTTGTGAGGGCCACGAACCTGCTGGGCGGAATCCACTACCAAATGGGCAACTACGAGGAAGCTCTGCAAGTCCAAGGAGAAGGCCTTGATATCGCCCGTGAAATCCTCGGCTCCCAGAGTCACGAGGTCGAGACCCTGTTGAACAATCAAGGGATGACCTTGAGGCGTCAGCAGCGATACGGCGAGGCCGTCGAGGCTTTCAAGGAGGCGATCCGAATCAATCAGGTGAACCTCAGGTCCGGTAGCATCAGACTGGGCATTCGCTACAAGAACCTTGGCAATACTTATCGCCGCCAAGGCGAGGTGGAGCTCGCACTAGAGCATTGCCAAGAAGCTCTGCGCATGACGACACAGTTCGGCGGCCCCGACCACCGCAATATACCTGGCATCGAAAGTTGTCTGCGCAGGGCTCGAGCTTTGGGAACCTCTGGCCTGTGAGCTTCTAGTTTCTGCTTTCTTTCTTCCGAGACCTTAATCTCCGGAGAGAGTGAACGACCACGCGTCCGTGCCTTTACATTCGAAGCCGTTGGTAAAGATCAAGTCGTCGTCACAAAGCTGGATCTCGTCCTGGGGCGGCTGCGAGCAGTTCGGGAGTGAAGTCGTCAACAAGCCTTTAAGTGCATCTCGATTGTAAATAGTGGCCGGTTGTCCGCTTGAGTTTCCGGAGAGTGCAAAGTTGGAGACGATGTTGCCCTGGCTGGTCTGGCTCGGCAAAGGAGCCTTCGCTGTGAAGCCGACGTAGCAGCTGGTCCCTCCGCGCACGCAGCCTTGCCAGCTGAACGGCGAGCTCTGACCGCTTGGGGGGATGGGCACAAGGTTCCCAAAAGCTGACGAGCCCTGTGTCGGCGAGATGATGTTGAAGCAGGTGTCCTGGCCCGGCGGGCTTTCGACAAGAATTCGGTATTTGAGCACCGAATCGCCTGTGTCGGCGGGCTTGCAAGCGTCCATAGAGACGAGGCTCCCGCAACCGAAGGTCGCAGACGGCTTTTCCTCGAGCTGGACGGCGAGCTGCCCGACGTTGACCTGGCCTTGGCCCTGGCCGGAGATGAGGAGATCGGAAAGACTTTGCAGGACGAGTCCTTCGGCCGACCCGGACGGTACCGCGACGATCTGATCGCCGGTCACCGGCATTCCGCCGTCGATGGGCGTGATCTGGATCGGCGCGGCGAAGGTCAGCGACATCGCCGGGCCGGGCGTTGACGAGCCGGCGGGACCCGAGAGGTCCATACTGACCTCGAAAGCGGCCGGGTCGAAATAGACCGACTCTCCCGAAGTGCTCGGCCACGTCATCACTTCGACACCGTCATCGAGAACTTTGACCGCGGCGGGGCCGAGGTCATGGAAGTCGAATCCCAGCCGCCACGCCAGGGGCGACACCGGCTCGGAAGCTCTGCGTTCGAGCTCAACCTGCCACGGGGTGCGGGAGGCTCCATCGCTGAATTTGGAGGTCGCCTCGAATCGAAGTGAAGCCTCTAGGGCCAGCGCGCTCGGCGCGGCCCCCAGCGACCAGGTCGACGCCGAGTTGACGGCCACCTCGACCTGCCAGGGGCCGCCGCCGACGGGATTGAAAGTGCCGAGGCCGTCGCTGGTCGGAGAGACGTGGAAGGGACCCGACAGGCGGTAGCGCCAGGCCTCCAGTTCGAAATCGACTTCCTTGATCAGAAATTGATCCATGTCCACCGCCCGCCAGGTCACCGACGCGATGTGTTCGCCGGTCAACGTCGGATCCTCGGCCCGGAAGAGGGCGTGCTCGGCCGCGTAGGTCACCCCGTCGATGCGAAAGCCAAATCCCGTGTTGAATTCGCTCAGACGGACGGTGTGACCGGCGTACCACTCGACCTGCGGATCGTCGCCGGCCCCCAGGGAGATCTGGCCGGCGAGGCCGGACAGGCCCGGAAGACGAAGAATCACCTGCTCCCGGGCGAGGAGGATCAGCTCATAGCGCGTAGCGCCGGCGGCGGAGAAGTCCGGCGTCACGTTCACCGTGCCGCCGGCTTCTTGGCGCTCCCGGGCGCCGCGCTCGGCCCTGACTCCCCCCGCCTGACCCGACGCTTCGACCGCCAGGCCGACGTTCGGAGGCAGGTGGTGGGTGGCGATCTCAAAGACGGTGCGCAGCGAGTCGACCTCGCCGGTCCCTACCCGAGCTTCAGCGTCATCCCCTACAGCGGCGGTCACCAGGAGCTGGTTTCCGGACACCGTCAGCTGGCTGCCGCCGAGGGGCTCGACCCGTAGACCGTGGAAACTCCTAGCGCCAGAGGTCGCGGTCCCAGATCCCTCCGCAGTCCCAGATCCCTGCGTCGCGTCCCCTTGACCTGCCGATGGACCCGCCATGAGGACCGGGCTCCCTCCGAGGCCCGGCAAGACCAGCGCCGCGCCTGTTATCAGAAAGATCCGAACCCTCTTTGTGTTGAAAACCTTGGAAACATCAATAAACAGTCTTTGACCTCTCATAACTTACTCCGTGCTCAAAGCCGATGTCATCGAAGTCGGCGGGATGGAAAAGTCAGCTGTCAGTGCTGACACCGCAAGGGCCACTGCGGCCGATTCCGCAGGGGGCGAGACCAGAAACGACTGGCCCCTCGAGAAAGCGGCTTGGACGAACCTCAGCAGAGCCGAGGCGATGCCTAGGCATAGTCCAGCCTGGCGCTATGAGAGAGCTGCCCGGACCTATAAAAAGGATACCAATGGATCGATTCTCGCTTTCTTCTAGAGTAGAAGTTTCACGACCTGTGTCGGG
Source organism: Acidobacteriota bacterium (assembly GCA_038747035.1). GTDB lineage: Bacteria > Acidobacteriota > Thermoanaerobaculia > Multivoradales > J023 > JAUIJL01. The sequence continues at coordinate 6,130 of JBCDKB010000400.1, forward strand.
TCGAGGAACTTGAAAACACTCAGCAGGGCCATCGGAACGGCCGCCCAAAGGTCGGTGGCGCATCGCCACTTCCGGGCAGAAAGTTGTCGGTCGATCATCTCGGTCTCCTCTTAGAAAGAGAATTTAGGGCTTCTACGTGGGAGAGCGAGATCCGAGGCCCGGGGCCTTTAACTGGATGGGAAAAAATATTTCTCGGATCCGTGACGCGGCTTGGCGTTTTAGGAAATGTAGCTTCTTAAAGGATTCCGAGTCCGGTCCCCGCTCCTCTAGATGAACCTCGGTCTCGACCGGTCTCACGAACAGAATCCGACGCCGTCCGAGACCTCAATTTATCTTCGGTGAAGGAGCCTCAGATGTATGGATGGAGATGCACTCTTGGAATGGTGTTGATGCTCGCGGCCTCGCTGTCTTTCGTGACGTCGAGCGCTAAGGCCCAATTCGACCGGATCACCCGGGCGCAGTGGGGCTCTCTGGAACATGGCAACGGAGACCAGCTCGCGATCGATCGACTCAATAATCTCCACGTGGCCTACGCCGACGGCGGGTTCATCAAATATGTGACGTCGTCGGACGGCGATCAGTGGACGGTGCCGTCCCTCGTTAGCAGCCCGGCCTCTCTATCGGCGATGCCGGCCATCACCGTGGACTCCGCCGGGACGATAGCGATTGTCTATGTCGGCCAGTACGACCCGCTGACGGAAATGGGCAGGATCTACTTTGCTTTTAAACCCTTGAATGGTGCCACCTGGAACGTCAGCGAGATCGTCACCCTCGGAACCCAGCCCGATATTGTGTCCCACGGCCATGACGTCCACATCACCTGGACGACCTTCGACAGCGTGCACTACCTGAGCTTTGCGACGCAGGTCCCGCCGTCCACGCCTGTTTTGTTCGGTGAAGAGATCGACGGCGATACCTGCGCCGGCCATCGTTTTCTGAGACCGTCGATTGCCCTGGAGCTGGTGCCGTGCGGCGCTCCGATCCCCCGAGTGGCTTATCTGGTGGAGTTCGACGAAACGAATTCCATGGACCCCACGTGCGCGTCGTTGATCACAGAAGTTGGCCCCCGGGTGTGCGAGCGCGACCCGGCGAGCGGCACGTGGGCAGTGGAGTGGTCCGACACCCTAACCGCGATAAACCCGGTGAATGGGGTCGAGGCGGTTTCTCTTTCCTTGAACTCCAATGCCCGAGACAAGCACTTCTTCCTCGCCTACTCGGATGTGTCGGACGGAAGCGCCCGAACCCGCATTGCCCACGGGATCGACGGCGTTTGGGATTCAGTCGCCCACGACAGCTACAAAAATCACGTGCACGTCCAGGCGAAGCCGGCGAGCGTATCCGGCGGCTTTCGCTTCGCGTGGGTCGAGGAGGGGATACCGGGACTGCCTTTCGTGGACCCCTCGGCCTCCCATCGGTCCGGGACCTGGCCGAGCGGCCCCGCTCCGACCTGGTCGGACCCGACGTCGGTGCAGATCGCACAACAGCGCTTCATCGGCCGCCCCCAGGCGAGCTGGTGGGGACGGTGCCTGACAAGCGGCCATGACCGAATTCGTGCCCTCTTTGAAGCGGACGGGGCCTGCTCTTTGATCTCGCTCGCCACGGACCTGGAGACGGGCTTGTCGTGCCCGCCGATGGAGCCTCCGGTCGCGTTCTCTTCGTGCCAAACCTTTCGTGAGCTCCGAACCGCGAGGGTGAACACGTGGCAGGTCGTGGACACCCGGGACCTCGGGGCCATCGTCGAGCTCGGGCCGAGCTACGCCGTCTACGACGTCGGCGGCGGTGGCGTGGCCGTGGTCTCTTGGAGCGCCGGAGTCGTGGCCGCCGCGTGGCAGGATGGCTTTGCCCTGGAGGGTTTCGAAGGTGAGATCACCGTCGAGGGTGCGGGTCAGCCGACGGTCTTCGACTACGGTCACCTTTCACAATACGACGGTCCTTTTGAGACCTGCCTGGGTGACGGTCATATCTTTTCCGACGGATTTGAGTCGGGAGACACGTCGGCCTGGGATCTTCTCGCCGACGGACCCTAAACGAGGTTTTCGGCCCCGCCGGTCCGGGCGTCTTAGGACGTGAGGTGGCTCATAAACGGCCAGACCCGCTGGGGAAGCCAGCGGGTCTGGGC
>JBCDKB010000401.1:0-8245 GCA_038747035.1 Acidobacteriota bacterium
AGCCTGGATTCGAGGCGCTGCGGAGCGACGGAGCCCACCGCCGGAACGTCGATCGCGCGATCGAGCGCCACCGTGCGTTCGCGTCTCGATTCGGCCTCGAGTCCGAAAACTAAGGCGCTCCGGGGGATCATCAGACTCTCATCAGGGTTTCCTGAGGATTCCCGCACGGCTTGATGCCTAAGTTCGAGTGTCCGTTCACCACAGGAGACTCGACGATGACTTCTAGACGTTCCTCGTCCCCCGTCGGCCTGCGCTACGCCCTCGTGACCTGCGTTGCCTTTTGCGCTTTGTGCGGGCCGACGTCTGCCGCCGGCCCGTTCCCGCTCGGCGACCTCGTCACCGAGCGGGTGCAGGGATCGTCACATCCCAACTTCTTTCACTCGATCGGCGGGGTGACGGTTTTCAGCGCCGTGCATCCGACCCTCGGAGAAGAGCTATGGCGGACTGACGGCACCGCCGAGGGGACGTGGCTGCTGGCCGATATCTACCCGGGCGGGGAGTCGTCTTTCCCGAAGGGCTTCACCCGGGTCGGCGACTGGATCTACTTCGTGGCCAGTGACCATAGCTTCGGTCGGGAGCTGTGGCGGACCGACGGCACCGCCGAAGGCACCGAGCTGTTTATCGATATCGCGCCCGGCCCGACGAGCTCGACGCCGGGCTTTCTGACGGCGCTCGGCGGCGACCTGATTTTTTCCGCGTGGACCGCCGATCTGGGTCGGGAGCTGTGGAAGGTGCCGAGGATCGGCGCCCCCGCGCCGCTCGCGGACATTTTTGCGGGACTTTCGAGCTCGGATCCGGAGAATCTGCTGGCCATGGGCTCGTCCTACATCGCGTTTTCAGTCGCTTCGTCCAGCGGCGTCGAGCTCGGGGTCACCGACGGCACGGCGGCGGGCACCGTGGTCTACGACATCCACACGGGGGGCAGTAGCTTTGCGGAGCCCCTGGGGGCGGACTCCGACGCGCGGCTCTATTTCGAAGCGACGACGCCGGACCGGGGCCGGGAGGTGTGGACCCTGGAGCCCGACACAGGCGACCTGAGGCTGATCAGCGACACGATGCCGGGAGCCGAGTGGTCGGTGCCGTTGAGCCCCCTGGTCAAGGACGGGGACCTCTACGTGACGCTCAGGACTCCGGAAGGCCGAAGGCTCTTCCGGAGTCGGTCCGGCGCCGCCGTCGAAGAAATCTCGTCGCTCAGCGCCTATGGGCTCGCCGAGGTGGATCGCTACGTCTTCTTTCTCGTGGGCGCCGGCGACCTTTTCCGGTTTGACGGCCAGTCTGTCCGACGGCTGGCGGCGGCCGGTGTCGAAGAGGTCGTGGTCGATGGGCGTTCGGCTTACCTCGTTCCGCACGGCGGCGAGGTGTGGTTTTTCGGCGACGGGGGACTGTGGTCGAGCGACGGCACGGACGGCGGCACGGGCCTGCGATATGCCGTGCCGTGGACTGCGCTGGGTACGCTCCAGTCGGCAGGCGGTGATCTCTATGCCTCCCTGGAGAGCGGCGGCCTCGGGATCGAACCGTGGATCAACGACGGCTCCACCTTCGAGGTCTTGAAAGATCTGCATCAAGTGGCCGCCGACTCCGACCCCCGCGAGTTCACCGTCGCCGGGGATCGGCTCTACTTTTCGGCGGCGGTCGATAGCCTGGGACGGGAGCTGCTGTTCTGGGACGGCAGCGGGGCGGGTGCGCAGGTCGTTGAGGACCTGAACCCGGGCTCGTCGGGCTCGAACCCGGCGAATCTCGTCGCCGCCGGCGATACGCTTTACTACAGTGGCTCCACGCCGACCTTCGGAGAGGAGCTCGTTCGGTTGGAGAATCCTGCCTTCGGCGCCACCGTCATCGACATCGCGCCGGGCGGCGAGGACTCTTCACCCGAGCCGGTGGCGCCCGCTGCGGGCACGGAAGTCTTCTTTTTCGCTGACGATAGCTCCGGCGTGGCCCAGGTGTGGGTCACCGACGGCGCCGCGCCGCTCCAGATCAGCGCCTACGTCGGCGCCAGTATCCATGGCGTCCAGACCCATAGAGTGCCCGCGCTGCTCGGCGGCAGCCTCTATTTCATCGCCGACGACGCGATCACCGGCGACGAGCTGTGGCGCAGCGACGGCGCAGGGGTTGAGCTGGTTGAAGACCTCTGGCCCGGGGGCTTCAGCTCGGCACCCTTTGACCTCTTCGCCCATGGGGGCGATCTCTACTGGCTGGCCTCCGACGGCGTCGTCGGCTTGAGCCTGTGGCGACTCGACGGCGAGATGGATCTCATGTCTGCCGTCATCGAGGGTGGGACGCCTCTCTTGGGTCTCGGGCCGTCGTCGCTGCTTATCACCAGGTTTGGAGATCAAGTGGGCTTCGAGCCGTGGATCACCGACGGCACTCCCGAAGGCACGGAGAGACTCGCGGATATCTGGGCCGGCCCCGGCAACGGGTTGGCCGATCGCTTACCGCCATTCGGTGCGTCGAACGGCGACTATGCGCTCTTCTCGGGCATCGAGCCTGATGTGGGTACGGAACTCTGGCGCACCGACGGCACGCCGGCGGGGACCCGCAGGCTCCGCGACATCGCCCCGGGGCCGGTCGCCTCCCGACCGCGGGGGTTCGTCGCGTTGCCAGACGGCGACGTCCTGTTCACGGCCTACACCCCGTCCACGGGCTTGGAGCTTTGGCGTTCCAACGGCACCTCGATGGGCACCTACCTGGTGGCGGACATCGTTCCGGGGCCGGGCTCCTCCGAGCCGGAGTCGCTGACCCTCTTCCGAGACTGGGTGGTGTTCACCGCCCATTCCGAGGGAGCAGACCGCGAGCCGTGGGCCTACGACTGGACCGGCTCGCCCTTCCTTTTCGGCGACGATTTCGAGACCGGCGACTTCTCGGCCTGGTCAGCGACCCGGCCGTAGCGGCGGAGCGCCGAGGGCGGGCCTCGGAACCGGGGGAGTGGCGGGGCCGCCGACGGCTGGGCTGGTGAGTAAAATTCGGACGCGGAATAGGACGGCTACCCGACTCACTTTGATCACAGAGGTCGACGAATCATGAGATGTCTCGCGATCACCTCCTCCCTTCTTGTGCTGCTCATGGGCTGCTCTGGGCCCGACTCGGCCTCGGAATCACCGTCCCGGGGGGCGCCACCGGGCACCGCCCCGCCGCCGGCCGGTGAGCTAGAGCATCAAGGCGGAGCACCGCCGGTCGCCGCCGCGGTCGATCCCATCCAAGAGTCGGCCGAAGTGCGGTGCATGAAGGAAGCTGCGTGGGCGGTCCTCAAGGTCGGCCAGGTCGAATCCACCCGGGAGCAGCTGCTCGCAGATGTGCGGAGCGTGGATACGGCGTCGTGCCCTGAAGATTTCCTCGCCCTTTTCACGCGGGTCGAGAGCTATATGGAAAATCGAGCGAAAAAGTCCGAAGGGGAGAAGATACCGCCCGGCGCAGCCAATCCCGAGGATCAAGCGATCAAGCAGGCCCTGGAGGCCATGATTGCCAGGCTCAGAGCCTCCGGTGTGCAACAAGTCGGTCCCTCGGATGCCGCCGAGCCGGGTTCGCCCTAGCGGCCGGGGGGAGGTGCCCCGGTTCGGAGTGCCTGGCCTCAGTCCGAGGGGGCCGCTCGGTCGGACCGTTTTTTTTCGCTAGCCGGTGCTGTTCCGCGGACGGACTCGCCCATCCGCGGAACCCAGCCCTGACCAGAGTCTGCCGATCAGCCCTGGCGCTGTTTGCAACGGGGATTCGTCTTGCAGATGACGTAGAGCCGTCCCTTGCGGCGAACGATCTTGCAGTCGGAACATCTCTTCTTGATGCTGGCTCGGACCTTCATATCTTTTCCTCTCGACGGTATTGAGTTCTCATTATCAATAATGAGCGTATCGATCGGACCGACTCGCGTCAACCGCCAGCGGTAGCTCCCGCGGTGTTCGCCGCCCTACGGAGTCACCGATGACCAGGCGCTCAGGTCGCCGGATTCGAAACAGTCTTGGAAGATGATCGATCCAGAGTTGACGATCTGCGGTCCGGCGGTGGCCCGGTCGGAGGTGGAGTTGCCTTCATCGTCTGCGGCCGCGACCTCGAGGCTTCGGGCCGGCTGCTCTCCGGCGGCGCCGCCGAAGAAAACGACGAGCTCGCAGGTCGCGGACGCCCCGGGTTCGAGCGTGGTGATCGAGGCGCAGTCTCCCCCCAGCGGGCCGCTGACCTCGTCGACTAGGGAGACGACCGATATCGCTTCGGCGCCGCCGGCGTTGGTCACGGTGACTTTGAGGGTCGCGTCTGCGCCGGGCTCTTCGAGAAACCCGGGCTTGACGCTCGCTTCGAGCTGGATCGTGGGCGGTGCGTCCAAGATCTCGAGGTCGATCGGGACGGTCTCTGTGTCGGTCGCGTCTGCGGTCTCCGTCGCGACCGGGACGGTGACGCCAAGGGGCCCGGCGTTGCCCTCGACGGTGAGCTCGACCTGGCATTGCGTGCTCGACCCGGGATCGAGGGTGACAGCGGCGCCGCAGGTGCCGAGCCCTGTGAGTACTCCGCCGGGGGAGAGGCCAGCCGTCACCGCGAGGGGGCCGAGGTTTTCGAGGGTGAGCGTAGCGTCGACCCGACCGCCCGGCTCGGTGACCTCGGAGCTGGCCAGCCCCGTGATGGCGATGGGGATCGCGGTGGTGAGCTCGACAGCCCCCAGGTCACAAAAGCCGTCCTGGGGTCGAGGGACGCCCCGCTGGTCGAAGAGGAGCGGGCCGCCCTGCCCGTCGACGCACTCGGCTTCGCCGGCGTCGACGGCGTTGCTGGCGCCGAAGAGGCGGTGGGTCGGTGTGGGGCCCCCGCGGTCGCCGAGCGTCGTGTCGAGGCCGGTCACGGCTCCGACCGAGGGGGCGCCGCCGCAACTCTGGTCGCCGATGGCGTTGACGATGTCGCCGCCGATCGTTTCACTCCCTGCGACGGAGCACTCCGCCGGGCTCGCGCCGGCGAAGATCGAGGCGTCGAGCTGGGTGGGTTCGGGTCCCGGGAAAAGCGCCGCCGAACCGCCCGCCGGGTTGCCCTCGACCCGACGCGCGCCGTCGGCGGAGTTGTCCCAGAAGGTGATGTGGCGCACCGCCACCTCGGAGCCCACGGAGAGGAGACCGCCGCCGCCTAAGAGGGTCCTGTTGGCCTCGTTGGCTGAGAAGGTCGAATTCACAAGCCGGACCGTCGCGTCCCAGGCGCCGATGGCGCCGCCGCCGGACTCCCCGTAGGCGGAATCAACGACGCCGCCGTCGGCCAGGGCATCGGTGGCCGAGTTTCCTGCGAGCGTCGACCGCACGACGTCGAGGCTCCCGCCGAGGGCCAGGACGCCGCCGCCGCCCCAGCGGGTGTCGTCGGCCCGATTGTCCGCGACCTCGGTCGTCTCGATGCGTGTGGAGCCGCCCAGGGCGGCCAGCGCTCCGCCGCCGCCGGAGGCCCCGGGAAGGTCGGTCCACGGGTCGATCGGGCGGGCCTCGTTGAGCGCGAGTCGACCCTCGCGAAGCGTGAGAGCTCCCTGGAGCTGGAAGAGCGCACCGCCGGCTGCGGAGCGATTTCCTAGGAGCTCGCAGCCCTCGATGGCGACGGTGGCTGATTCGAGGTAGGCGCCGCCGCCGGAGCTCGCCTCATTGTCGGTCAGTCGGCAGTCCCTCAGGACGAGTTCCGCGCCCCGGCCGACGAACAGGCCGCCGCCGAGCTCAGCGCGTCCGCCTCGGAGGGTGAGTCCATCCAGGGCGAGAGCGCCGCCGGCGAGCACTTCGAAGAGTCGATCTGAGGCTCCGCCGTCGACGGGCTGGGCTTCGATGATCGTGAGCCCGGCGCCGTCTCCGAAGACTTCCACCGGCCCGGCGACTTCGAGGTCTCCGACGTCGTCGGGGGATCCTCCGGGGTCCCCAGGAAGCAGTGCGTAGACGCCGGCGGGCACCAGCACCCGATCCGCCCCGGGACTGCCGGCGGCGCATCCGCCGACGGGGAGGTCCAGATCGCTGGCGCGCAGCGCCGCGCGCAGTGAGCAGCCGGGGCCGGCCAGTGTGTCGTCTGTGGTGGTGACGTCGATGTCCGCGGCGAGTAGGAGTGGGGGGAAGAGAAGGGCCTGGATGGTCAGGATCCAGAGGGGCAGGACCCGGGTGATGGGGCCCCTCAACGTCTGGGTTGACCTGGACGCGATCGGCGGGTGGGCGGCGTCGGTAGGAAGGCTGGCCAGCATCGGGAATCCTCGCTGCGGAGCGGAAAAGAATCGTGGCGGCCCACGAGGGTCACCTATTTGATGTTGCGACACCTCGGGGAATTCACCCTCAAAACGATCTCGAACGGGCGTGAGGGTGCTCGGGCCTAGGCGTCGCATTCCAGAGTAGAGGCCCGGACGCAGCTGCGACCAGGCCACCGACTGGACCTCAAACGCGGAGTCTCCGGATGACACAAAAGACCCATGCATTGCTCCGACGCCCAGGGCTCGGACTTCCTCTCTGGCTCCTCATGGTGTGCACCTGTCTCCCCAGGCCGGCGACGGCCCAGGGTGACGATCTGTGCTTTCCGAATGAGTTTTCGACGACGCAGGCGATTTACTTCCCGTTGGAAGGCGATGTGTCGACCAGCGACCAGTCGTTCAGCTTGGCGGCGCAGCGGGCGCGCGTCGATAGCTTTATCAGCGACACGGAGCTCGTGACCTTTATCGACGCTTTTGACCTTGGATTTAGGTACACGCTGGTCGGGACCCACGCCCAGGGGGCTGACTTTTCATTTGAGACCTGCTTCGCCGGCGCGCTGCCGAATCCCGTGCAGGAGCCGGTCTGCTTTGGAGAGGGCTTGGAGCGCGAAGGGCCCATCTCCGTGGGGCACTCACCGCTCATTCGGAGCACCCTGCAAGGGACGGAGCCCGACTTGGTAGAGCTCGACGCCACCTGGATCCAGATCGGTACGGTCGCGATGCCGGTGCGGCTCATTGAGCGCATACCCGGTCGCCCCCAACTGACGCTCGAGTTCTGGAATACCCGCCTGGAGGTCGACCCGTCCCGCTTTGAGCTTCCGGACGCGTGCGACGGTGTCGTGGCGACGCTCGGTGCCCCGGCCCCCGTGCAGGAGCTCTTCGGCGATGACTCGCTGGAGCCGAGCCGCCATCTGCTGAAATCTCGTCACCTTCGGGCGGCCGCCGGTGCTAGCGTTCCTAACCATGAACGACGCTGATCCGTCCGACGCCGACCGGCCCGCGGTTGACCCGCACCGCGGGAAAGCGGTTCCCCAGCAAATCCGTAGTCTCGAGCGAATGACCGAGGTGCTTTACCCGGAGCTGCGTCGGCTAGCCCGGGGCGCCATGCGCGGTGAAGGACCCAAACATACGCTCCAGCCGACGGCCCTGGTCAACGAGGCCTACCTGCGCCTCGCCGGCAAGTCTTTGGCGGTAGAGAGTCGCGCCCATTTCCTGGCGCTCGCCGCTCGCCTGATGCGGCGCATATTGATCGACCACGCCCGCGGCCGATCGCGGGATAAGCGCGGGGGCGGCCAGTCCGAGCTCACCCTGACCGAGAATGCGGCGGTCGGGGGAGGTCCGAGTGTGGAAATCTTAGATCTCGACCGGGCCCTCGCCGAGCTGGCGGGTTTCGACCCGAGGCGGGCCCAGCTCTTGGAGCTCCAGCTCTTCGGCGGCATGACTTACCCCGAGATGGCCGAGGCGGCGGGTGTTTCCGAGGCGACGGTGCACCGGGAGCTGCGCCTGGCCCGCGCCTGGCTCCAGCGGCAGCTCGCGCCTTCCGACCGGTCCTGAGTGCGGGCCGGCTTCGACCAGGCCGGCTGCGACCAGGCCGGCCTCGACGGGTCTGGGGCCGAGGCGAGGCTGAGCGGGGGAGATTTCGCATAATCGTCATGGGGCTGCGGGCGTAGACTTTGTCGGCGACCATGCCGAAAAAAAGTAACCCCATGACGCCGCAGCGCTGGAAAGCCATCGAAGAGCTCTTCGAGGCCTGCCGGGATCTCGCGCCGGCCGCGCGCAGGTCCTGGCTTGAGGAATTCGCGCGGGATGACGCGGATTTGGTTGCAGAAGTCGAGTCTTTGCTTTTCGAGGCGGATCGAACCGGGCGTCTCGAGGCGATGCTCGAGGCGCCGGCGCGGGCCGCCATGGAAGCCGTGGGCGCCCTCGGTCCGGGCGATCGAGTGGGTCCTTACCGCGTCGAGAGGCTGCTCGGCGAAGGCGGCATGGGTAAAGTCTTCCTCGCCCGCCGGGACGACGGCACCTTCGACCAAGAAGTGGCCGTCAAGCTCCTGCCGCCTGGGGCCGCGGCCCGCGGGCTCGACG
>JBCDKB010000402.1:0-8234 GCA_038747035.1 Acidobacteriota bacterium
TGGCCACGTAAAGCGACTGCAGGTCATTCGAGCCGACGAGGATCACCTTCTGCGCCATGTCGCGGGCGATGGGCAGGCCTTCTTCCAGGAACGGGTTGGCCAGACGGTGCACCCGAGCGATATGGGGAGAGTCGTCCAGGCTGCCCATCGCAATCGAAGCGAGGGGAACCGGCTCCCGAATCAGTCGAGTGCCGGCGTACCAGTCTTGCCAAAGGGGCTCGGTCACGTCGACCCAAGGGCGATCTTCAGGGCCGACGAGCCCTTCGCTGAACCAGCCGTGGACGGACTGGGCCGACTCGAGTTGCTGCCGGCGAGCGTCGTCGAGGCTCGATGACCAGTCGCTGAGGAAGCGCTCGCTGGCGAGCAGCGCGAGGGCGCTGGCGCCAAAGAAAATCAGGAGGGCCACGGCGCGTACCGGGGATCGGCGGACACCCGCGATCTCTTGTCGGAAGGCCTCGAAGATCATGCCCCGCCTCCGACCTCGAGGCGGCGCCCGGCGGCGATCAACCCGCCCCCCGCGAGCACGGCCCACATCAGCAACCCGCCGAGCTCGACCGCGCGCGAACGCACGGCGTTGGCCACCCGAGTCGCCGGGTACTCGAACGGGGGGATGCCGGCGTAGAAGGCCGCCTCGGTCTTGAAGGACCAGTCACCCGTCGACGACCCGCCGAAGGCGTGCTCGTCATTCAGCGCCTTCACCAGGACACGCCGATACTCCTCAGCCGCGTCTTGGAAAGCCAAGTCATGGGCGAGGTCAGTTCCGGCGAAGGTCATCGATAAAGCCCGTACGCCCTGGAAAGGATTCAGCAGCCCCGCGAAGCGCGCCACCCTCCCTTGCTCCAGGAGGCGCTCTTCAAGGGCCCCGAAATGTTCGTCCCACACCGCGTTACCGACGTCCTCGTCCACCTGCATGGCGATACCGTCGAAGTTCACGGGCAGCTCTTCCCGGGAGGAGACGCCGTGCTCTTCCATGAGTTGGGCCTCCATCTCGGCCAGGCGCTGATCCTCGGGATTGTGCCCGTCCACTTCGGCGGACCGCGCCTCGCGCATCGCCGTTTCAAACGCGTCGCGCGAAGGGAGGGGCACCAGGGACGACGCCACGGTCGCGGTGGCCCGAGGCAGCACGATCGTCCCTAAGATCCATAGGCCGAGCAGGGCGAAGGTCGCGGCCGTCGATGAGCGGGAAAGCGACGAGACGACGACCACCATGGCGACCACGATCAGCAAAAAGACGAGGTAGGTCGCGAGCATGCCGACCCACCGCCCGCCGTCCGCCGCCGCGACCGGTTCGGGCGACGCGACGAGGGTCGTTAGCAGCACGCTCGCGAGGAGTCCGACGGCCATGGACGCCAAAAAGGCAGCCCTCCCGAAGACCAAACTCCGCCCAGACGCCCCGTGGGCGAGCATCCAGGCCTGGCGGCCGCGTCGCCCGTCCGCCACGAGACCGACACCGATAAGAATGAGCACCAGCGGGATGATGCTTTGGAGCAGGAAGGCCGGATCGAAGCGACCGAAGCGCGCCAAGGGGCCCGCGGCGCCCGTCGCCGTCGACAGCGGGATGCCGCGGCGGTGCCCCTCGATGCGGAGAACCTGCCCCATGGAGGCCTGCACCCCCGCGTCCAAACGCGCCAATGGACCATTCGGCCGAAAGACAAAGTCTCCGTAGTGGGCCATGCCGTGGGGATTGGCCGCACCGCGGCCTAACCAATCGCCCCTCGCCTGCTCGGCCGCCGCAGCTTGCAGCGCGCTTTGTTTCGCGTCCGTCGACGCCGACCACCAAGTCGAGCCGATCAAAGTGGCGACCGCGAATCCCAGCAAAGTGAGAAGTCGGGGCGAGCGCAGCAGGCGGGTCCACTCATGCCTGAAAATAAGCGAACTCACCCCGCAGCCTCCGGAGCCTCAGCCGGCACGGAATCCGCCTGCATGTGGTGGAGGTAGAGCCGCTCGATCTCCCGCGCGTCGACCGCGGCGGCGTCGAGGGTCTCGGCCAGCACCCCCGCACGCATAATGCCGATGCGCGTCGCCATCGACTTCGCCCGGAAAATATCGTGCGTGGTGAGCAGGACGGCGGCGCCCCGGTCACGCTCGGCGAGAATGGCCCGGGCGAACTCGTTGGCCGCCGACGGGTCGAGTCCCGACATCGGCTCGTCAAGCAGCAGCGCCTTGGCTCGGCGCGCCGCGGCAATGCCCAAGCCCACTTTCTGCCTCATGCCCTTGGAGTAGCCGGCGACTCGCTCCTGCGCACGCCCCGGCGCAAGCCCCTGGGCTGCGAGGATCTCGAGGTACTCGTCCCCGCTCCGCGCGCCGCCGCCCATGCGATCAAAGAGCCTGAGATTCTCAAGACCCGTCAGCTCGTCGTAGAGCATGACGTCCTCAGGGATGTACGCCACTACTTTTCGCGCGCTGACCGGATCCTGGGTCGGATCCACGCCGTCGACCTCAACACGGCCTTCATCGGCCGCGGTGAATCCGAGGAAGAGGCGGACGGTGGTCGTCTTGCCCGCGCCGTTGGCGCCGAGCAGACAGAGAACCTCACCCGGATCAACCTGAAGGTCAAGCCGGTCAAGGGCGACGGTCGATCCAAAGCGTTTGGTCACGCCTGAGGCACGCAGCATCACTGCGCTCCTTTCGGGAGGAGATGGTCGCCAGCCCCGGGCTAGGCCCAGGGCACTCGCTCATGAGAATCAATTCTCAACACGAGTCTCGGCGAAGTCAACCTCATCCGAAGGGGGGCGCTCTCCAGCGAACCTCCGGTGCTGGGGCGCCACGACGGGTCGAACCCGATCAAGAGACCTGGCTCGTCAAGACGGGGCTCACGCTGCCGTTCGGCGGTCGAGCGGCGGCCTCAGGCGGCAGAAGCCGCCAGCGCCTGGTCCAAGTCCTCGATGAGATCGTCGATATGCTCGATACCCACGCACAGCCGCAGCATGTCCGGCGTCACGCCGGCGGACTTGAGCTCGTCGTCCGTGAGCTGGCGGTGGGTGGTCGAAGCGGGGTGCGCGGCGAGCGACTTCGCGTCGCCGATATTCACCAGGCGCTTGAAGATCTTGAGCGCGTCGTAGCACTTTTGCCCGGCGTCGAAGCCACCCTTGACGCCGAAGCTGAGCAGCGCCGACGGCCGTCCGCCGGTGTATTTCTGGGCGAGGTCGTAATACTTCGAGCTGGGCAGGCCGGCGTATTGAACCCACTCGACCCGCGGGTGCTGCTCGAGGAATCTCGCGGCGGCGAGGGCATTTTCGACGTGACGCTCCATGCGCAAGGACAGGGTTTCGATGCCCTGGAGGATCAAGAATGCGTTGAACGGACTGATCGCTGAACCGGTATTGCGCAGCGGCACGGTGCGGGCGCGTCCGATGAACGCCGCCGGCCCCATCGCTTCGGTGTAGACCACCCCGTGGTAGGCCGGCTCGGGCTGGGTGAGCACGGGATAGCGCTCCGGATGCTCCGCCCACGGAAAGTTGCCGCTATCGACGAGGATGCCGCCGAGGGAGTTTCCGTGGCCGCCCATATATTTCGTCAGCGAATGGACGACGATGTCGGCGCCGAATTGGATCGGCTTGAGCAATGCCGGCGTCGGGACCGTGGCGTCGACGATGAAGCACACGCCGTGGCGATGGGCGGCCTCCGCGATCCCTTCAAGATCGGCCACGTTGCCGGCCGGGTTGCCGATGGCCTCGGCGAAGACGGCGCTCGTTTTGTCATCGATGAGCTTCTCGAGCGCCGCCGGGCTGTCGTCTTCGGCGAAGCGCACTTCGATGCCCAGCTTCGGAAGCATGTGGGCGAAGAGCGTGTAGGTTCCGCCGTAGAGCGAGGGGACGCTCACCACGTTATTGCCGGCTTCGGCGATGGTCAGGATGGCGTAGTGGATCGCGGCGGAGCCGGCGCTCACCGCCAACGCCCCGACGCCGCCCTCCATGGCGGCGACCCGCTTCTCCAGCACGTCCGCCGTCGGATTCATGATCCGGGTGTAGATATTCCCGGGGACGGCCAGGTTGAAGAGGTCAGCGCCGTGCTGGGCATTGTCGAACTCGTAGGCGACGGTCTGGTAAATCGGCACGGCGACCGCTTTGGTGGTCGGGTCCGATTCGTAGCCCGCATGAATAGCGAGGGTTTCGTCTTTCATCGTGAGGTCCTATGGCTTACCTGGCGGCGTTGACGGGTCGACACGTGATTGGGGTGCCTGGAATGGTGGACGCCCAGACTATCGAAGAGTCGCGCCTCCGGGAATGTCACGGAATTGTCAGCGGCTGCCCCCGTCGCGCGCCAGGCCTTCCGGGCGCGTGCTGCGCCGATCCGCTTCTCGATCGTCTACAAAGCGCCGATTTTGCGCATGTCGGTATAGGGGCCCCTGCCCCCGAGTCGATTCGAAGTCTCAGCCAGTGACCTGCCCGGTAGAGGACTCTCCACCATGACCACCACCGCGACTCCCCGACCCAAGCCAGAGCCCGCCTCTTCTCCGGACCGCAGATACGGCGTTCGCTTGATCTCGGCCCTCGCCCTTCTGATCTCGGCCGCCGCCGCTTCGCCGGTCCTCGCCGGCGGCGGGTGCGCTTCCACCTCATATTTCCCACTGCTGAGGTCCTCGAGTACCGCCGATCTCGCGCTATCGAGCGATGGTCTCCAGGCCGCTTCGCAGTTTTTCGAGGCGCCCCAGGCGCTCCAGATCACCGGCTTCAGCTTCTACGCCTACGTCGATTCGGGGCCCCCCGTCTCGGTCGCGGCGTCGCTCTTCCTCGCTGGCGCAGACGGCTTCCCCACCGGCGCCCCCCTCGTGACGACGACGGTCACGGTGGACAATCCGCTCGGCAGCCTCAACTCCATGCGGCACCAGGCCCCTTTCGCGGGCTCCGCTTTGGTCGGCCAGGACTATGTATTGGTGATCGCCAATGAGTCTTCCGACCTTCTCTTTCTCGTCACCGGAGACCCGGCGGCGGGCGACGGGCAAGGAGAGGGGCTATCCTCGCTGCTCGTCAACGGAACCTGGCAGAACGGCCTCGATGTGACGGTCGGGGGCAGGGCCTTCGATGCCGACGTCCTCCTCCAGCCCGACTATGTGGTCGTCGACTTTTTCCTGGACATCGAAGCGCCGTCTCCTTGCCTAGAGGCTCCGGGGACCCTCGAATTCAACGCCGTCGCGTCACCGGTTCTCACCAGTCGTTTTTATAACGCCGACCTTGACAACGTCTTCACATGGACCTTCGGTGACGGCGCCGAGGGGGCCGGCGCCTCCGTCATGCACACCTATGCGGCGGTCGGTCCATGGACGGTGAGGGGCACAGGCCGATTGACGTCCGGCCAAGGGGGGAGCTGCTCGGTCACCGGAACGAACTCGTTCGGCGCGATCCCCGTCGTCACTGACATCTCGATCACCGAGCGCTTCGACATTTTCGAGGTTGTCTTCTCCACATTCGCCGTGGGGAGCGAAGGGTGGCTTTGGCACTTCGGCGACGGCACCACCTCGACCGCCCAATCGCCCAGGCACACCTACCCCGGCATCGGCTTCTACACCGCCTGCGTGACCACTTTCAACCGGTGCGGCGAGATTCCCGAGCTGTGCCTCGACGTGCTCTCGCCTTTCCCAGACATCTCGGTGCAGCTGACCTCGGAGCTCACGGAAATCAACCCCGGCGATTTATTCACCTACACCGTGGAGGTGTGGAACTTCAGCGGCGCCGCCTCCGGCCCCCAGACCTTGGCCATTCCGATCCCGGAAGCGCTCGCCGACGCGTCCTGGACCTGCACCGTCGACGGCGCCGGTAGCTGTACTCCCGCAGGCACCACCTCAATCGTAGACGCCGTCGAAATCGACCAGCAGACCATCTTGACCTACACCGTCACCGGCACCTACGAACCGACCTCGTCAGAACCCCTCTTTCTCTCCGCCGACGTCACTATCCCCGGCGGCGACGAAACCTCGAACAACTCTGCCTTCGCCTACATCTACGGGACCGGCACGATCTTCGCCGACGGATTCGAGACCGGCGACACGGGTCGATGGGAGCTCATCGAAGAGTAGTCGACCCGCGAGCGGCTTGCGCTCCAGCCCCATTGGAATGAGGCTCGGTTCTGGCTCCCCAAAGACCCGCGGTCCTAAAGAGGAAGGCCCAGCAGGCCATTCCTTGACGCAATTTTGGAGCATAACGCCCCGTCGTGGGGCTTTACAGCATATCCTTAAGGTAAATCTGGATCCAAGTCAGGCTCTAAACCTCGCACCGGGCCAGGCCGTCAGGCAGAACGGGTAGGTGAGTCGAGTCCCTGAGCCAAGATCCACACCTTGAGGAGAACAGAATCATGGCGGAGAGATGGTGTGCGCCGTTGGCGTGTTGTGCAGCGTTATGGCTTTCCTTGGCTCCCCAGGCCGAAGCGCGAATGTGCGCATTGGACGTGGTCCCGGCGGCCACGCTCCTCTTGCCCTATTTTGAAGTCGACCTCGACGATCCCGACCCGCCGGCTATCGACACGCTTTTTTCGATCAACAACGCGTCACCGGAACCGACGATCGTGAACGTCACCTTCTGGACAAATTACGGCCTGCCGACCTTGGGCTTCGATATCTTCCTCACCGGCTTCGACGTCCAAGTGGTCAATATGCGGGAAGCCTTCAACGGCAACCTGCCGGTTACGGCCGATGCCCAGACCGACCCCGACGACACCATCAGTCCCCACGGCGCCAATCCGGAATGGGACGGCAGCTTCACGGCGCCGCCGGACTGCGCCAACTTCTTTCCCTATTTCAACCCCGTGATCCCCCAGCAGAACTTGGAGCGCATGATCAACGGCCACACCGGAAAACCCGTCGCGGCGGAAGGGGGTCTGTGCACCGGGCGAGATCTCGGGGACAACGTGGCCCGCGGCTACGTGACGATGGACGTCGCGAGTCGGTGCTCCATCGAGTTTCCGACCGATAACGGCTACTTCGGCGGCTTCGATCCAGTGGCCACCGACGACAATCTGCTGTGGGGTGAGTTCATCATCCGGGCGCCCGACGGTTCTTTCGGACGGAGCGAGCTCGTCCATATCGAAGCGGATCCGTCGTTCGACGGCTCCACCACGGAGAGTGGCTACACCTTTTATGGCCGCTATACCGACGGCCAGGACCACCGAGAGCCCCTCGGGACCCAGTGGGCGGCGCGCTACGCCGGCGGCTCCGGTCCGACCGAATCTCGATTCCTGGTCTGGCGTGATTCGACGGATACCGACCCTCCGATCAACGGCGGCTATGACTGCGATACCGGACAACCCGCCTGGTTCCCGCTCGAAGAAAACAGCGTCTTGTGCTTCGACGAGGAAGAAAATGTCGTCGAGCTTTGCGAAGGCGAAGCCTGCTTCCCGCTCGAGACCCAATCCGTCGTGGCGGGCGGCACCCCGTTGTCCACGCCATTCCCTTTCGGTTGGTGCCGGCTCGACCTCACCCACGACGATGACTTCCCCACCGACGAGGACTACCCGGTTTCAGGCAGCCCCATCGCCCAGAGCTATGTCACCGTCATGCACGATGAAGACGGTAGCTTTAGCAGCATGAGCCGGGCGATGACGCTCGAAGACGCCTGCGTGGGCGTCGATAGCTTCCAGATGATCTTCAAGGACGGTTTCGAAAGCGGCGACACCACCCGGTGGAGCGCGCAGATCCCCTAGCGCACAGGCCTGATCCCGCAGCGAACCTCTGACGCGCGATTGCGCTCCCTTCCCGTCCGCGGGCCGGGAGCGTTTCACCTCTTGGGCGCGGCCTCCAAGACCCTGTGAACCCTGGCCGGGGCGACCTCAGGGACAACCGCGCGCGGATCGCCTACCGGGGGCCATTCGGATTCTCTTCCTGTTCAGCACCCCAGTCTTGCCACTTCGGGCTCCGTTTGCCGGTGGTGACGTCCGAGCTTCCGATTTCACCCCATAAGCCGGCGTATTGCAGCCAGTTGGTGGCGTCCGTGACGACCTCGTAGTTCTTGCTTGACCCCGAAGTCAGCCACGTTTTCCAGACTGGCCCCGCGCAGGTCGTGACGTCATCACTGCCGCCGGCATAGCCCGTCCACTTTTGCTGACCGGGGCATCCTTGCGGGTAAAAGGCGTGGGTGCCGTCGGCTGAAAAGACGATGGGGTGCCAGCCGCCGCCCTCGGTCGAGACGTCGAGGCAGATGTAATTCGACGCGCCGTTCAGCTTCATCGTGTACTGGCTGCGGAAGGTCGGGCAGTCCTCGGTGGTCGACGGAATGAAAACCGTGCCGTTCTCATGTTCGGAA
>JBCDKB010000403.1:0-8227 GCA_038747035.1 Acidobacteriota bacterium
CAGCCGTCGCACCCGTAGTCGCTTTGCCAGCGGTCGTAGTCCCGGCGATGCCCGCGGATATAGAGCATCGCATTGATCGAGCTCGAGCCGCCGAGCACGCGCCCGCGGGGCCAGAAGAGTCGACGGCCGTCGCAGCCCGGCTCGGGCTCGGTCTCGAAGGACCAGTCGAGCTCGCCGCGGAAAAGCTTCACGAACCCGGGCGGGATGTGGATCTCTTGGGCCTTGTCCGGAGGCCCGGCCTCCAGCACCATCACGTCGAGGGAGGAGTCGGCGCTCAGGCGGTGGGCGAGGGCGCAGCCCGCGGAGCCGGCGCCGACGATAATGACATCGGCGCTGAGGTCGTCGCTTGAGGGTGGGATGGGTCGAACTTTCACTGGCGCGGTGCAGCGTATCAGAGAGGCCCGCCGTGGCCCGACCCGGTCTCCGGCCCCTGAAGCGCCTGGTCATCCACTAAATTCCGAGAAAAATCGAATCCGACCTGTAACGACCGGGGGCGTGCGGCGTAGAGCGAAGCAAAGGAGCCACCATGCCCGATTTCATCAAGAGTCTCCGCATCGCCTTTCGCACCCTCCGCCGCGGCTGGGGCGTGACCCTGATCGCCGTCAGCTCGTTGGCCCTGGCGATCGCCGGCAACGTCATCATCTTCAGCCTGACCAACGGCCTGCTCTTCCGGCCGTTGCCGTACGAAGAAGCCCACCGCATTTCGCTGATCGGCGAACGCACGGACGAGGCCGTGCCCGGCGGGATTTCGCCGGCGTCGTCATCGAATTTCCTCGATTGGCGCGAGCGCCAGAAGTCCTACACCCACCTCGGCGCCTTCCGCGGCCAGCCGTTAGGGCTCGGCGAAGGCGAAAATCTTCAGCAGGTGAGCGGCGCCGCGGTGTCTCCCGAGTTCTTTCGCGCCCTCGGGGTCGATGCGGCGGCCGGGCGCGTCTTCACCGAAGACGAGGCGGTCCGGGGTCGAGAGCACGTGGCGGTCCTGACCCACGACTATTGGCAAGAAGACCTCGGCGGCGGCGACGTGCTCGGCGACACGCTGGTGCTCAACGGCGACGCCCACACGATCGTCGGCGTCATGCCGGAGCCTTTTGAGTTCCTGGACCCCACCATCGAGCTGATGGTGCCCCTGGTCCTCGAGCGGGAACACCTGCGGCGGCACCAGCGCGACGTCTTGGTCGTCGGCCGCCTCGCCCCCGGCGTCAGTGACGAGGCGGCGCAGGCCGAGATGACCGCCGTCGCCGCCCAGCTCGCCGAGGAATATCCGGAAGCGAATCGCGGCTACTCGGCCCACGTCGTCAACCTGCGCCGCGAGATCCCGGACAAAGACAATCGCCTTTTCTTCGCGCTGATGCAGGGCGCGATGCTCTTCGTCTTGCTGATCGCGTGCGCCAATATCGCCAACCTACTCCTGGCCCGCGGCCAGCGCCGGGAGCGAGAAATGGCGGTGCGGGCGTCGCTCGGCGCTTCCCGGGGCCGTCTCTTCGGCCAGCTGCTGCTTGAAGGCTCGGTGATGGCGAGCCTCGCCGGGGCCGTGGGCCTCGGGCTCGGCGCCGCCGGCAATATCGTCGTGTCCCAGGGCCTGGCGGCCCAGCTGCCGAAGTTCTACGCGCCGGTGATCGATATGCGGGTGATCGCGGCGACTTTGGGGGTGACTTTCTTCGGCGGTTTTCTTTTCAGCTTGGCGCCGGTGATCCAGACCTTCAGCGGCGACCTGCTCGGTTCCTTGAAGGACGGCACCAAGTCGTCAGCGAGCGGTAGGAAGCGCTGGGCTTCCAATGCGCTGGTGGTCGCCGAGCTCGCCCTCGCCCTCGTCTTCCTCGCCGGCGCCGGCGTCATGCTGCGGAGCTTCCAGCTGCTGCAAAACTCCGACCCCGGCTTCGTCACCTCCGATCTGCTGACCGTGCAGGTCACGCTGCCGACGTCGAGCTACCCGACCGCCGAGTCCCAGGACCTGGCCACGCGGCAGCTCAGCGAGCGCCTCGGGGCGCTGCCGGGCGTCAATGCGGTGCTGGCTTCCAACAGTCTGCCGCGCCACATTTTTGTGCCGCGCGATCTTTTCCAGGTGGACGCTTTCCCGACCGGCCCGGACGAGTCGCCCCGCCGATCCGACTGGCTGAGCGTCGACGTCAACTACTTCCGGAGTCTCGACATCGCCCTCGAAAGCGGGCGCCTCTTCACCGACGCGGACCGCCTCGACGCCGAGCCGGTGGCGGTGATCAATCAGGCCCTCGCTTCGAAATACTTCGCGGACCTCGATCCGCTCGGCTACCGAATCACGATGCAGGGGGAGTCGAGGCGCATTATCGGCGTCGTCGAGAACGTGCGGCACGGGCTGGCGCTCAATGATCGCGAGACGGAGGTGATCTACGCTCCCCTGCAGCAGCTGCCGTCGCCGTCCCTGGCCTTCGCCGTCCGCGTCGACGGCATGGAAGCGACGTCCCTCACTGAGCCCCTGCGTCGCGCCGTGCAAGGCTTTGATGCCCACCTCGGCGTCACCCAGGTGCAGCTGCTGGACGACTTCATCGATCAATTCTGGGCCGGCCAGCGGGTGTTCACGGTCATCCTGCAGGCCTTCGGCGCCCTGGCGCTGCTGCTCGCCGCCCTCGGCACGTACGGCGTGCTGGCCTATGCCGTGACCCAGCGTCGCCAAGAAATCGGCATCCGCATGGCGATCGGCGCCTCCCGGGCGTCGGTGGTCGGCATGATCCTGCGCCAGGGCCTGACGCTCGCCGTGCTCGGTTTCGCCCTCGGCATCCCGGGCATCTGGATGGTCAACCGCGCGATCCAGAGCATCCTGCAGAGCTTCGCGCCGGTCGAAATCGGACCGGTGCTCGGCGGCGGCACGGTGCTCTTCGTCGTGACGCTGGTCGCCAGCTTGCTACCGGCCCTGCGCGCTTCCGGCATCGACCCGTCGACGGCCCTGCGCGACGATTGAGCGTGAGACGGATCCCCGGCGCCGGGGATCCGCGGCTTTGCCTTGCGCACTTGGGGAAGAAAAGACCTGGATGCAGACCGGTCGTCGAGGCACTCGATAGACTAAAGGTATGGCCGCCCCCGAACCCGAGCGGATGTCCGCCCGAGAATTCCTCGACTGGTCGCCGACCGACGGCCGGAGCTACGAACTATGTCGCGGTGAGATTCGGGCCATGGCTCCGACCCGTCCGGCCCACCAAATCTTGACGGGCCGCCTGGCGCGCCTCCTCGACGAGGCGCTGGACGAGCGGGAAACGTGCTCTGTACGCATCGAAGCGCCGATCCTGGCGCCGGATGGAGAAGACACGGTCCACATCGCTGATCTCGCCGTGACTTGCGAAGAACACCGGTCTGAACAGCGTCACACGGTGTCCCCGGTCGTGATCCTTGAGATCCTCTCTCCGACCACCGAAATTCGCGACCGCCGGGTCAAGCTCCCCGACTACCGTCGAATCGAGTCGATCCAGGAGATCGTGTTCCTGGCCCAAGACCAGCTCTATGCGGAAGCCCACCGCCGGTTCGACAGCGATCGTTGGCAGATCGACTTGCTGCAAACCAAAGAGGCCCGCCTGCGTCTCGAAAGCCTCGGCTTCGACCAGCCGCTCCAGACGGTCTACCGCAGGATTGAGCTGAGCGACCCCGATCGGGGCTAGTGCTGGCCTAGATTTTCGGCCCGGTCTAGTGGCTGCGTCGCCGGTCGATCACTTCCGAGAGTTCCTCGAAGGTGACGCCGAGGCGTTCGGCGGTGGCTTTGGCGAGGGAGCTGCGGGCGACGCCGGGAGTGAATTGGAAGCGGCCGAGGTTGTGCTCGTCGCCGGCGACTTGGAGGAAGCGGAGGCCGTCGAGGGGCTTGTCTTTTTCGAGGCCGGCGGCGTAGTCGAGGAAGTGGGTGCTGATGAAGGCGGCGGTGTCGAAGCGGTCGAGCAGCCGCAGCACGACGTCGAAGATCTCAATGCCTTCGGACGGGTTGGTGCCCGAGCACAGCTCGTCGAGGATCACCATGGCCGGGGTGCCGACCTGCTGGAAGACGCTGCGGATGCGCTTCATTTCGCGGCCGAGGCGCCCTTCGGCGGCGTGCACGGTCTCTGTTTCGACCAGCGACACGAAGAGGCCCTTGATCACCTGCAGCCGGGCGGAGCGGGCGGGGACGAAGAGGCCGGCCTGGCCGAGGGTTTGGGTGACGGCGAGGGCCTGGAGCAGCCGAGTCTTGCCGCCGGAGTTGGGGCCGGTGAGCAGCAGGATCGGACGCGTGGCGTCGACGGCGAGGTCGGCGGGCACCGGCGGCCCGCCGGCCTCGAGCAGCAGCGGGTTGAAGAGGCCGTCGATCTTGACCGGCTGGTCTTCAGAGAATTTCGGGAGACAGACGGCGTAGCCTTCATTCTCGAGCCGTTTTTTGAAGCCGAAAGCCGCGAGGTACACCTCGAGGTGGGCCAGGACCTGGAGCAGCGGCACGAGGGAGGGCGCCACTTCTTCGTAGACCCGCTGGAGCAGTCGGCGCAGGATCGTCCGCCGATTGAGGCGGTATCCGCCGAAGATCGCGAGCACGCGGTGCCAGAGCTGGCGACGCCGGGAAAGGTAGTGGGGATTCTTCGTGTTTTCGTCGATCTCGAGCAGGCGCAGGTCGTGGATTTCGCCGTCGGCGCCGATGTCGAGATCCACGCGTAGGGTGGCCTGGCGCTTCTCGAAATCGAGCAGCTCGGAGAGACGTCGATACGGTCGAGAGGCCTGCAGGTCGCGGCCGCTCTCCGCCAGACGCACGAGGCCCGAACGCGCGTCGCCGAAGTCGGACACCATGCGATCGATGACCTTCTTCGCTTGGCGGAAGATGTCCAGGCGGTGGGCGTCGAAGTCGAGCTGCGCGGCGTGGTCGGGGGCCTTGAAGAGGTCGAGAAGCCGGGCCGTGTCCCGGTAGAGCGCCCGGGCGGAAGCCATGAACTCCGGCTCGGATTCGAGCTCGCGGAGGATCTTCTGGCGAAAAAGCACGCCGTCGAGGGAGGTCGGCGGGGAGGCCGCGACCTGGAAGAGGAAAGCGGAGTTGATCGGGTAGCGGAGCCCTTCGAGCTCGACCGAGAAAGTTTCGCGGACCAGGTCGCGGAGGAAGAGATCGTCGGCGAAAAGGGCCGGATCCCAGTCGCCGTCGACGCGCAGCGACGAGAGGCTGCGCTCGAGGCCGGCGGCGGCTTCTTTGCCGAGGAACGAGAGCTCGAGCAGCTCCTCGACGGCGCCCTGGTCAAAGGACAGACGGGCGTCGAGGAAGAGCAGATCTGGGACGGAGAGGGCTGGGTTCTCAGGCATGCCGTTTGGACCTCGGCGCGCCTTCTTTTGTTCCCGCGGCGGTCTGGCCCTCAGCTTGCCGGGGACGCGCCGCTCCGGTCGGGCCACTCGATCGTCCACTCCGCGTGGTCAGGGGCCCAAGACTCGGGCTCGAGCACGGTGCATTCATCCAGTCCGCTCAGCTGGAGGGCGGCTTCGAGGTAGCCGGTAAGAAGTCGCACCATGGGCTCACGGGTATAAGGATAGTCGATCAGCGCGACGCGGTGCGGTGGCCGGTCACCGAGCGTTGTTTCGACTCGGCCCGTGTCGCGGTAGAGGGGCCACAGCCTCTCGCAAGCCTTGAGCGTGTCCGTGGGGCCGTCGCCCCGCCGGAGGACGTCCACGAACACCTCCTGGAGGTCGATGACCGCGCGCTGGCGTCCCATCCAGCGCCAGCCCTCGAGCCCCGGCGGGCCGAAGAGCGTCGCGACCGCGCCGAGCAGGGCAAGATTGTCTTCCTCGGGGTACCACTCGCTGATCTCGAGGCGGGCTTCGAGGTAGTGGTGCAACCGCTCGGGGAGCACCCCCTTGGCGGCCTCGCGGTGGAGTCGCAAACCCTTGATGACTTCAAGCAGGGCGATGCCCTTGATGTGAGGCGCCTTGTCTTTTTGCGTGGACATGATCGACGGAGTCTTTAGGAGCGTAGCGCTTCTTTGGAAGCGTGGACGTGCTGATTATGTCAGCCGAGGGTCGAGCCGGCGTGGTCGGACTCTCTGCCGGTGATTCGGTATGCTCGCGGCGTGGAAATTACCCCAGATTTTTTCGCCCTCGGCCTGATTTGGTACGTCGTGTTCCTCTTCTCGGTGACGCTGCACGAAGCCGCCCACGCCTGGGCCGCACTGCGCCTCGGAGACTCCACGGCTTACCACGGCGGCCAGGTGACCTTGAACCCGGGGCCCCACCTGGCCCGCGAGCCGGTGGGCACTGTGGTCTTGCCGCTGCTGTCCTACGGCCTGATGGGGTGGATGATGGGGTGGGCGAGCGCGCCCTACGATCCGGTCTGGGCCGATCGCTATCCGCGCCGGGCGGCGTGGATGGCCCTCGCCGGACCGGTCTCGAACCTGGCGGTGGCGATCGTCGCCGGCTTGGCCCTGTGGTGGGGGCTCGGCAGCGGATTCTTCGCGGCGCCGTCGGGGGCGTTTGAATTCAGCCGGATCGTCGTCGCTCCGGCCGGGGGCGGAGCCGAAGGCATCGCCGCGCTCCTGAGCATCCTGTTCGCGCTGAACGTGCTGCTCTTCCTCTTCAATCTGCTGCCGCTACCGCCGCTCGACGGGGCGTCTCTCCTGCCCCTGGTGCTGTCTGAAGACGCGTCGCGGTCGTATAACGCCGTGATGCGCCAGCCCGGCTATTCCCTGCTCGGACTGGTCGTGGCGTGGAAGCTTTTTCCGTCGATTTTCTGGCCGGCGATGACCTTCGCTTTGGGGTTAGTCTACTCCGGTCTGCCGTCACCTGGCTAGCGAAAAACAGAGCTTGAAGCGGGGGCACGCATCACTTATCCTGGCGCCCCAAATCCAGGAGATGCTATGACTTACCTCGCCCCCGCTGCGTCAAAAGAGAGCGCGGCGCCGGCCCCTGACGGGGACGGTGTCGCCCGCGACTGGAGCCTCGACGAGCTCCGGGAGTTGCACGATTTACCGCTGCCCGAGCTGGTTTTCAAGGCCCAAACGGTGCACCGCCAGCACCACGATCCGACCAAGGTCCAGCTCTGCCAGCTGCTGTCGATCAAGACGGGCGCCTGTCCGGAGGACTGCGCATACTGCCCGCAGTCGGCCCGCTTCAAGACCGAGGTCGAGCCGGAGCGACTTATCGATACGGAGACCGTGCTCGAGGCCGCTCGGCAAGCGGCGGAGCGCGGCGCCAGTCGATTCTGCATGGGCGCCGCGTGGCGCAAGGTCAGGGACGGCCGGGAATTCGATCGGGTGCTCGACATGGTCCGGGGTGTGCGCGAGCTGGGTTTGGAAGCCTGCTGCACCCTCGGCATGCTCGAAGGCGACCAGGCGGAGCGCTTGGCGGAAGCGGGCCTCACCGCCTACAACCACAACCTCGATACCGGGCCCGAGTACTACGACAAGATCATCACCACCCGCACCTATGAAGATCGCCTCCAGACCCTGGAGCGCGTGCGCGGGGCGGGGATCTCCGTCTGCAGCGGCGGCATCCTCGGCATGGGCGAGAGCGTCGACGACCGGCTTGGGATGCTCCAGGTCCTCGCCTCTATGCGACCGCAGCCCGAGAGCGTGCCGATCAATGCGCTGGTGCCGGTGGCGGGGACGCCGCTCGCCAACCGGGCGAAGGTTTCCGGGCTCGACATGGTGCGGATGATCGCCACCACCCGCATCGCCATGCCGACGTCTCGGGTGCGCCTCTCCGCCGGCCGGACCGAGATGTCTGACGAAACGCAGGCGCTGTGCTTCCTGGCCGGCGCGAGCTCGATCTTTTGCGGCGAGACGCTGCTGACGACGCCGAATCCGGGTGAAGACCGCGATCGTCAGCTGCTCGATCGACTCGGCATGGAGCCCGAGGCCGGGCCGCCGGTCCAGATCCCGGCGCCCCGCCGCAGCGAGGCGGCGTCGGGTTGAGCTCCTTTGAAGGGGAGTTGAAAGGTCGACTCCGCTCCATCCGCGGCGCCGGTCGGTGGCGCAGCCTCGAGCTGCCGGCGGGCCGCGACTTCGCCTCCAATGACTACCTGGGACTGGCCCGTGATCCGGTGCTGGCGCAGCGCTTGGAAGAGCGCCTGGCGGCGGCGCTCGGCGCCGCCGAGCCGCTGGCCGGGGCGCCGGCCTCCCGGCTCTTGCGCGGCCACACCGAGGTGCACGCGGAGCTCGAGGCGTCCCTGGCGACCTTCAAAGGGACCGAAGCGGCGCTGCTCTTTGCGTCGGGTTATCAGGCCAACGTCGGCCTCCTGCAGGCGGTGGCGGGGCGCGGTGACCGCATCCTGTCG
>JBCDKB010000404.1:0-8210 GCA_038747035.1 Acidobacteriota bacterium
ACGCCCGACCTCGATGAGGACCTGGTCACCCGCCTGGTGGCCGAACGTGTCGTTGATGCCCTTGAAGCCGTCGAGGTCGATGAAGAGCAGGGCGAATTGGTAGTCGTCTCGCCGCTTGGCCCGCTTGACGCAGCGCTCGAGGCGCTCGCTCAAGAGGCTGCGATTCGGAAGGCCGGTGAGGGCGTCGTGGAACGCTTCGTGGAAGAGCTGCCGTTCCGCCTTCTTGCGCTCGGTGATGTCGGTATAGAGCCCGAAAGCGCCCACCCGTCGACCGGCGACGTCGACCGGATAGCACACGATGGAAACGTCAACGTCGGTGCCATCCTTGCGCTTCCGAACCGTTTCGTGCACCACGTTCTGGCCCGCGGCGACGGCCTGGGATAGGTCTTGGGCTTCGTTTTGGCGGTCTTCGGGCACGATGCGCGTGCCGAGTCGGCGCCCCGCGAGGTCATCGACTTCGAATTGAAAGAGGTCAACGAATGAGCGGTTGGCGTCGACCACCCGGTCTTGGGTATTGAGCACCACAATGCCGGCGGGCGACTTGTCGAAGAGCTGCTGGAAGAACGCTCTTTCACGCTTGAGGGCGGCCTCCACCCGACGCCGCTCGGTGATGTCCCGGGACGTCACGACGATGCCGCCGATGACCGGGTTGTCGACCAGGTTCGCGCACAGCGACTCGACATAGAGCCACTCTCCGCCGGAGCGCCGGAGTCGCATCTCCGCCGTGGTCGGCTCGGCGCCGGCGATGGCGGCGTCCAGGGCGGCGCTGAAGGCTTGGCGGTCGTCGGAGTGGATGAAATCGAGCACGTCGGTGCCGGTGAGTAGCTCCGGGGGCAGTCCGAGCATGCGCTCACTCGACGGGCTTTGGTAGAGGATCTGGCCGTCGATACCGATGATGGAAATCAGGTCCGTCGAGCTATCGAGCAGCGCTCGGAAGTATTCTTCGCGATACTTCAGACCTTCTTCGGCTTTGCGCTGCTCGGTGAGGTCGCGCACGATGCCCATCGATCCGTGGCGGCCGTCTGCGGTTTGGGTCGGAGCGCCGACGAGCTGCACCCAGGCGTGGCCGCCGTCTTTGCGCCGCAGGGGGAGGGTGTACTCCTCCGAGCCGATGCCGGATCCGAGCAGCGTCTGACCCGGGAGCCGGGCGCGGAAGTCATCGTCCACGAGCAGCTCATCGGCACTCTGGCCGACCAGCTCATCGATGCTGTAGCCGCTGAGGCTCGACATCCGCGTATTGGCGAATTCGATGCGGCCGCGCTCGTCCACGAGGAAGACCCCTTCGTGCATCGACTGGACGAGGGTCCGGTAGCGTCGGTCGGCGAGGCCGTCTCCGGCGGATTGGGGCGAGCGGAGCCGTCGAGCTAGATTGCGCTCGGCGATCGCCATGCGCATCTGTAAAGAGCCGATGTCGAGCGGCGGCGAGACGTAGTCGTCGACCCCCGCTTCCATCGCTTCGCGCAGATTGGCGGCGGTGCCGTCGCTCAGCACCGCGATGACGTAGCTGCAATCGCCGTCGGGGCGGCGGCGGATGGTTCGACACACGTCGAGCGCCCCGGGGACGGCGGCGTCGAGGATGACGTAGGGGAAGTGCTCCCGGGCGGCGGCGTCGATGGCCGTGTCGCAGCCGCCGTGCACATCGGCGTGGAGCCGGCGGCTGAAGAAGTCGGCGATCTCGCGTTGCCGCGAGGCATCGGCGAGGACCACCAGGGCCTTCATGTCAGCGGGCTTCCGTGGAGCATTCGAATCGGTGGGCGCATGGGGGGGCGGGGAACGGGCGCCGGGTGCAGTGAGATTACCACGCGTCACCCCGGACCCATCGGCGCCGTCGCCGCGGTGCAACCCGCCCGACCGCCGGCCGAGCCCGGCTTTTTGTGCCTAAGTCTCTGGCTGGAATTACCGATTGCGACCGTATTTCTCGTGACTCGACACCCAGTCGAGCGACGAGATGGCCGACGCCAGCGAGATCTCGCCGGCCAGTGCGACCCCGGCGATAATCTCCGCCAGCTTGCGGACCTTGCCCTTGCCGTAGCAGTCCATCACTTCGAGGCACTCCCTCTGGGTGGCCAGGCTGGTGCCGCCGCCGTAGGTGGCGACGATCAGTGACGGGATCGTGAGGGAGATATAGAGATCTCCGTCCGGCGTCAGCTCGGTATACATCAGGCCGGCCGAAGACTCGGCGACGTTGGCGACGTCTTGCCCGGTGGCGATGAACATGGCGGTGATGGCGTTGGGGGAATGGAGGCCATTGTTGTTGGCGCCCGACAAGAAGGCGCCGACGTTGGCGACGCCGCTGTGGTACGCCAAGCTCTCCGGCTCGACCCGCATGTGCTGGACCAGCACATCCCGAGGAATCGTGCATTCGGCGGTCACCCGCTTGCCGCGGGTGCGCATCGTATTGACCTGGGACCCCTTCTTGTCGGTGGCGAGGTTCGATTCGAGGTAGAAGCGAACGATGTCGTCACGCTGTTCGAGAATCCAAGAGCACGCGGCGAAGGTCGCTCGGCCGACCATATTTTGGCCGGCGGCGTCGCCGGTGGCGAAGTTGAAGCGTAAGTAGGCCATCTTGTTCGACAAGAAGGTGTCGATATAAAGCAGCTTCGCGACGCTGGAGGTCGCCTCGGCTTCACGGCGAATCGCGTCCATGTGGTCGCCCACCCAGGTCCTGAAATCGCGGGCGACGCGGGCGTTCTCGAAGATGAACACCGGAGCGCGCTGCATGCTGTCGTCCGACACGGTGCAGGTGACGCCGCCCGAGAGGTTCAGGACCTTGATGCCGCGGTTATACGACGCCACCAGCGTGCCTTCGGTGGTGGCGAGCGGCACCAAGAAGTCGCCGTCGGCGTGCTCGCCCTTGACGTGGATGGGGCCGGCGAAGCCGAGGGGAATCTGCGCGACTCCGGTGAAACTCTCGATATTACCGGCGGTCGTTTTGGGGTCGATGGAGTACTTGCTGATGTGCTTAAGGGCAACCTTGGCGTATTTCTCGACGAACTTCTGCCGCTTGCGGATCACGCCCCGGGTTAGGTCATTGTCTTTGGAGTAGGGGATGCTGGGCCGCTGACTCGCTTCGGAGGCGATGGCGTCCATCACCGACACGGAGAGGGCGCCGAATGGATCCGCCTCGAAGGCTAGGGCGATTTCATGGGGGCCATCGTCGAGGTGCAGTCGCGGGATCCGTATGCGCACCACTTGGCGAAAAGGAAACGGCACCGGATTGGACGGTCCGACGTCGGAAGCGAGTCTCTTGTCGTCCGTGCCTAACTCTAGCCAGGCCTTGTCGAGGGGCTGCTCGACACCGTCGATTTTTATGGACTTCACCCGCGTCACGACGGCGTCCGAGAGCCGATTTTTGATCGTAAAACGGGCGCCGCCGCGCACGTTCTCGAGGCTGCCGAAGGTATAAAGCCGCTTGAGGATCAGGGCTGGAATCTTCATCACGGGGCTCCTCAGGACACCGCCAGCGCGGTCCGCCGACGTGGTTTTTAGGGGATGAAGTCAAGCATAACAGCGAGAGTCGCCAGGACTAGGACGCGGCGCCGTCGCGCTCGGCCTGGGCGCGTGGATCCCCAGACCGTGAATCAGGCCTGCGATGTAACCGGTCCTCGGCTTCTCGCATCTAGCGGGGAAACAGACCTTTGGGGGAGACCATGAACTCGATAGAACACAGCATGACGAGAGGCCGGGCGGCGTCCACTCCACGATCGGGCGGCCGGTGTCAGTTCTTCATAGTCCTGGCCTGTCTAGCGGCCTGCGCGCTAATGCCGGCGATAGCCGAGGCGCAGCGCGGCGAGCGCGGCGGCGGATCGAGGTCGTCGGGACGGGACGTCTCGCGGTCGGCCGATCGCCAGGGGGGATCGACGGCGAAGGGCGAGCGCGGCGGGCGGAACGCGGCGAAGAGAGAAGCGTCCTCTCGCCAGGGGAAGTCATCAAGGTCGGCGTCGAAGGGTGCCGCTTTAGGCCGCTCCGGCGGGCGCCGGTCCGCTGCGGCTGCCTCGAGCGCGCGGGTGAACTCTGGCGGAGTCAGCGCGGCCCGTTCGAAGTCGGGCGGGGCGGATTCGGATCGTTCAAGCGCAGCCCAATCGCACGCTAGCGCTTCTCGATCCGGCCAGCCGGGCGGCATGCGTTCGGCTTCTTCTGAGGAGATCAGCTCGAGTCGGTCCAGCTCGGCCCGGTCCGGCGCCGAGCGCTCCCGGGGGGATGGCCGAAGCGCGGAACGCTCTGGGGGAGAAGCCGGTCGCGCAGCCGGCCAGTCTTTGGACCCGACCCAAAAGGCCCAGGCGGAGCAGCTTCGCGCGGAGCTCGCGGCGCTCGGGCACGGAGGCGTCGCCGCAGAGGACGAGATCCGCGAGCTCGCCGCCGATTTGCAAAGCATGGCGATCCAGCCGCCGGACCCGGACCTGGTCCACGACCTCGCCGGCGACCTGCAGGGGGCGCTTTCGGATAGCTCGCTGAGCCCGGTGGAAATGGCCCAGCTGTCGCAGTCGGTCTATGCCGTACTCAACAGCGCCGGCCTCGACGCGACGGAGGTCCAGGTCTTGGTCGACGACGTGGAGGCGATCCTCCTCGCCGCGGACGTGTCGAGCTCCGACGTGCAGGCGGTAGTGTCGAGCCTTCAAGACGTCGCCGGCTCGGTGGGCGCCGCCGCCCCGCCGTCGACGGCGCCCACGTCGAGCCTCAGATCACGTTTCCGCCGGCTGGGCGGGCGATGAGCTCGACACCTCCGGGTGGACGAGTGCTTTTCCGTCCGGTCGATCGCGACGTCGTTCCGGTTTTGCAGTCTTCGAACTGCACCCACCGTCCAGGTGTGCATCAGCCGGGCTGCGGGCCATCGGGCCGGCGGAGCGCTGGAGCCGCAGAAGGGGCCTGGAGGCTGAACTGACGCGATTGGCCGAATCGGGGGCTCGACGTGCTAACTGGCACGTTCCTTGTAGTCTCCTTCTACCGAACCCGCACATTCATGTCCTCAGAGGACGTGCACCACGGTAAGAGGAGCCGAGCCATGTTGGCCGAGAGGTGGAAGCAACGCAGGATCAGGACGCCGAGACCCGAGGGTCCGCGAGACGAGTTCTCAAAGGACCGGGAAACTGAAAAGGGGGACGGCCGATGATCTGGCTCTTCTTCTGGGCGCTGCTCGGCGGGCTGGTGGGCCTGTTCTTTGAGAGCCAATACACGTTCAGTTTCGTGATGGGCGGCGCGGTGGCCGTGCTCTTCGCCAGGCTCTATAAGCTCTCGAGGCGCTTGAAGGCGGCCGAGAGGTTGGTGGAGGAGGCCGTCGACGAGGTTCGGCGACTCGCCGCCCGGCCGGTACCGGCCCCCGCGGTCTCGCCGCAGCCGGCGGAGGCTCCTGCGACGGTTGGTTCGCCAGCGGTGGCTCCGGCCCATGAGCCTGTGCAGCCACCGGTGGCCGAACCGCCGGCCCCGCCGGCTGACGCGGCCGCTCCGGCTCCTGCGACCCTGCGAGACGGTGGACCCGAGTTGGAGGCCGAGGCTTTGACCTCGCCAGCTCCGGTCGATTCGTCGACTCCGACGCCGGCCACTACCGATCGGTTGGCCCCGATCACGGCGACGCCGGATCCGGCCCCGACGCCGGCCCCGGTGCGGTCAGTTCCTCCGATGCCGCCGGCGGATCCTTATATTCCGGCGGCGCAAGAGCCCTCGCTCGAGCAGCGCTTTTGGCGGGCTATCGCCCGGTGGTTCACCGAAGGCAATGTGCCGGTGAAGATCGGAGTGCTGGTGCTCTTCGCCGGCGTCGCGGCGGCGCTGCGGTTCGCGGCGGCGGAGGGCTACTTCAACCTGCCGATCGGCTGGCGGATGAGTCTGATTTCGCTCTCTGCCCTGGCCGGGCTCGGCTTGGGCTGGCGCGAGCGCATGCGGCGCCCGACCTTCGCCCTGAGTCTCCAGGGTGGCAGCATCGGCGTGCTCCTGCTGACGGTCTTCGCCAGTTTCCGGCTCTACTCGCTCATCCCCGCCGGACCGGCCTTTGCGGTGGTGGTGCTCCTGGTGGGCGGGGCGGCGCTGCTCTCGGTGCTCCAAGGCCGTATGGCGCTCGCGGTGCTCGGATTCCTCGGGGGCTACCTCGCTCCGGTGCTGCTCTCGACCGGCGGCGGCAGCCACGTGGCGCTTTTTTCGTTCTACGCCGTGCTCAACGCCTCGGTGCTGGCCATCTCGTGGAAGCAGCATTGGCGCTTGCTCAATCTGATCGGGTTTGTCTTCACCTTCGGCATCGGCGGGCTGTGGTTCTTCGATTCCTACCGACCGGCGCTCTTTTGGAGTGTTGAACCCTTCTTGATTCTCTTCTTCCTGTTCTATGTCTTTATCGGATTGCTCTACTACCTCCGGCCCGAGCGCGGAGATGAAGGCGACCGCCGGGGCCCGTGGCTCGACAGCACGCTGATCTTCGGCACCCCGCTGGTGGCCTTCCCGATGCAGGCCGTCCTGCTTGAAGGACAGCGGATGGCCTTGGCTTTCAGCGCCATCGCCGTGGCCTCGATCTATCTGGGGCTGCTTGTGTGGGTCCGCCGACAGAAAGAGAGTCGTTTGCTCGGCGACGCCTACGCCGGCCTGGCGATCGCCTTCGCCACCTTGGCGGTGCCCTTGGCCTTCAGCGCGTCCACCACGGCGTCGCTGTGGGCCCTGCAGGGCACGGCGCTGGTCTGGCTGGGTCTGCGCCAGGGGCGCCTGCTGCCGCGACTGTCGGGATTGGGCCTCCAGGGGCTCGGCGCCGCGGCCTTCGCCGTCAGCGAATTCGGCGGCGGCGGCTCCACCGACGTGCTGCTCCTCAATGGCACCTGGCTCGGCGCGGCTCTGCTCGGCTTCGCCGGCCTGGCGAGTGCCTACCTGCACGACAAGTACAAGCCCGAACAGCCGCTGCCGGCGATGCTGATGGCTTGGGGGCTAGGCTGGTGGACCCTCGCCGGCTTGACCCAGCTCGACGAGGCCGTCCGCCACTTCCGCGGCAGCCAATGGGATTGGATCTTCGCCGTGCTCTACCTCGCTGTGGGCGTGCTCGGATCGGGCGTGCTGCGCAGCCGCCTGGACTGGGACCGGGCGAGCTGGGGGCTGGCGCTGTGGACCGGCCTGGCGCTGCCTTGTGTGGTGTGGGCCGGCGTCGACTTCGACGGCCCGCTGGCCGTCGACGCGCTGCCCGGCTGGCTGGCTTTCTTCTGCGCCCTGGCGCTCGCCCTGAGGCAGAATCCTCAGGGGCCGAGTCGCACCGTCGCCGTGGCCCATGCCTCGGGTCTGTGGACGGCTGCCTTCGCCATGACCGCCCACTTCGGAGAGAAGGTCGACGCGTCCGGATTCGAGTTCGGCTGGATCTACCTCGCCGTCATGGCGCCGGTCGCGCTCTTGACCCTCGGCCTCTGGCGCCATCCCCAGGCCTTCGCGTGGCCGCGGGCCGAAGCGTTCGAGAAGGAGTACCCGTGGTTCTGGTTCGCCCCGGCGCTGCCTCTGCTCGGCGTATGCTGGATCGTCGGCGTCTTCGGCCCCGGGGACGCGCTGCCGCTGCCCTATGTGCCGCTCTTCAATCCGCTCGAGATCAGCTTGGTCGGCCTGGCGGTCCTGCTGTGGGGCTTCTGCCGCGACCGCCTTAAGCCGCTCGCGTCCAACGTGCCGGTGTGGGCCGCGATGGCCTTCGTTTTTATCAGCATGGCCACCCTGCGCGCGGTCGCCCACCTCGTCTTCGGGGGATGGTCGGGCAACGTCGTCAATACGGGCGTCGCCCAGACGAGTCTGACGGTGGTCTGGAGTCTGATCGGCGTGGCCGCGTGGGTCCTCGGCTCCCAGTCGCGCCATCGGCTCCTGTGGCAGGCCGGCGCGGCTTTGATGGGGGTCGTGCTGGTGAAGCTGATCCTCATCGACCGGACCTTCATGGGCAATATCGCCGGCATCGTGTCGTTCCTGGCCGTCGGCATGCTGCTGGTGGCGGTCGGCTATTTCGCGCCGTCCCCGCCGAGGGCGGAGGAGGATGATGATGAAAACTGATCCTGGAGGACACCCGTCGATGTTGAATTTCCACCGAGCGCTCCTGGGCCTCGTCCTCACCATAGCCGCGATGGCGGCCCTCTTTCCCGCGGTGACCTCGGCGCAGGCGGGTGAGCCCGTCTCGGCGGAAGACTTTGCCCGCCATTGGCCGGTCGAGACCGGGGACGTTGGCATCTATGCCGTGACCTTGACCCCGGACCTTTACCGGCACATCCATCGGCGGG
>JBCDKB010000405.1:0-8202 GCA_038747035.1 Acidobacteriota bacterium
GCCGTGCTCGACGGGGTCGAGCTCGCCGTCGACGTAGGCGCCGAGGCGTTCGGGATCCGGCGCCTCTCCGGACCAGTCGTCGATCAGCGCCTCCGCGGCGTGTGCGGACCCTCGGTCGCGTCCTTCGCTCACTGCGGACTCCTTCCTAGACTCCAAGGACGGTGAATCGCTATCCATGTGGCTATCTCCGGCCTCATCGGGCCCACCGGATGAGGCGCCGGGCCAGGCGAGCCCGGGCCGCTTTGCGGAGGTTGATCACCTGGCGCCGGGTGACCCCTAGCCGACGGGCGATCCAAGTGTCTTCCCGGGGGAGCTCCCTAAGGAAAGCCTCAGCCTCGCTCGCCGACACGTGGAAAAGGGCGGCGAGCTCGGCCGGCCTAGCGAGCCCGAGCGCCTCGAGCTGGGCCTCGAGGTCACCGGGACCCCGGAGGTTGAGCAGCAGCGCAGCCCGCTGGTTCTCGGGCAGGGCCACGATCTCCGGCCACAGGAGCCGAAGCGTGTGCTCTCCATCGAGGCGCCTTTCCTGGGATGGGCCGGGGTGCGGCACTCGATCTATGGAGTCAAGATCCCCGGGGGCGGCGTCGACCTCGCCCAGTCGCTCCGCCACCGCCTCGATCAGGTCGTCAAATGATCGGCCGTCGGTCCCCAGCTCTGCGTCCACCGCCGCCGCCAGCCGGGCGGTCTCACCCCGCGCACTGCGGGGAGCCGTCGCCGGCCGGCACCACCACTGTCCGTCGTCGGTGGGCTCGAGCCGCAGCACGACCCCCCGGCGAGCGAGGTAGCGCAAACGAGCTGCGAGCGCCGCACGGCGGGGTGCTTTTTGCCGGAACCATTCGTGGCACGCGTTGTAGCTCGCCTTGGCCACGTAGCCCGTGAAGCTCTCGATAGCTCCGGCGCCGGGATCCGCCCGCAGCTCGCGCAGGCGTCGGGTCAGCCGGACGAGCACCGTCGCCACCACATCGTCGATATCGGCGGTGGGTCCGTGGCGTAGCTGCCCGGTCACGACCCGGCGAACGAGCGGATGGGCCCGCTCGACGAGGAGGGTTCTCAGCAGGCCTTCCGCCGCGGGCGGGGCGGCTTCGAGAAAAGGCACCAGCCCAGGATCCGATTCCGCCGGGCCGAGCTCGTCCCCAGGAAAGCGGGTGCTCAGGGCCAGGCCCCCGTGGATGCGGTCGTTTCGCCTCGGCCTGGAATGGTCATCGAGATCACGGGCTGCCGGAAGACTCCCGGGTCAGCCACCCTTGGATGGCCGCTGTGATGGTCTCGGGCTGGCGCCACGGAATGAAGTGATTGACCCCTTCGAGCCGCTCGACCTGGAGGTGCGCGCCCGAGAAGGCCCGCTCGGCGAAATCGGCGTTGCCGGGCGGGACCAGGCGGTCGTCGAGCCCTTGAATGACCGTGACCGGCAGCGTCAGGTCGGCGAGCCTCGGCTCGAGTCTGCGGAGCTCTCCGGCCAAGGGCAGAATCTCCCGGTTCGCAGTCCGCAGGTCGACGGGGACGAGGAAAGGCAGTCTCTCGGCGAAGCGCTGGTACCAGCGAATCTCCTCCAGCTCCGGGTCGATCGACGGCGCCACCAAGACCAGTCCGTCGACCGAGTCCGGTCGGTCGGCCGCCAGCTGGGACGCCACCGGCCCGCCGTAGGAGTGGCCGACGACGAGGGTCGGGCCGTGGTCCTCTCCCTCCAAGGCGACGGCCGCGGCGGCGGCTTGCTGCGCGAGCGACGGTTCGGCCAGTCCGCGTCCCGAAAGGCCGAATCCCGGACGATCGACGGCGATGAGATGGGCCCGGGCGGAGAGCCCTGGGTCGGCGAGAAAGCCCCGCCACGCTTTCCAGGTCCCCGGCGAGCCGTGGATGAACAGGATCGTCGGCTCGGCAGCTCCAGGGGCGACGCCGGCGGTCACCCAGTGGATCGGGCGCTCGCCGAGGAGCGCGGTGTGGTGGTGCCAGCCAGTGGGAAGAGTGGCCATAGGGGGTGGTGAAGTCGAGCAGGCGGCGAGCCAGGGGCCCAGCAGGAGGAGTGCCAGGAAGCCCCCTCGGGTCGAGCGTTTCAGTCGGCGGCTTTGCATTCGGCGATCGCGCTTGGCGCTGCAGGTCAGGCGGTCGTTGGGGGGCTACGCTCCGCGGCGCGGGAGTGGACCGCGGGCTTGCCCACATCTCGAGTCTATCGCCGCTGGGGTCGGGTGCTTGCGAGGGGCTGGGGGGACGCCGGCGGCGACCCGCCCGCGATCGTCGCCCTACCGCCCCCGGAGGTGATGGCGTAGAGTGCCGGCGGCCTCCGATGGTCGGGGGTGATTTAGCAGGCGGCATGACGGCACTCAAAAAGAGCTCAAGGATCTACGTGGCGGGGCACCGGGGCCTCGTCGGTTCGGCGGTGGTGCGGCGTCTCCGCGCCGAAGGATTCACGGAGATCCTGCGCGTCGGGCGAGACCGCCTCGACCTTCGAGACCAGGCCGCGGTGAACGCCTGGTTCCGGGAAAACCGTCCGGAGTTCGTTTTCCTGGTCGCCGGGACGGTCGGCGGGATTTTGGCGAATTCCACCCGCCCGGCGGAATTCATCTACGACAATCTGATGATCCACGCGACGGTGATCCACGCCGCCCACCTCCACGGCGTCCGGCGCCTGCTTTACCTGGGGAGCTCTTGCATCTATCCGCGTGAATGCCCGCAGCCGATGAAGGAAGAGTACTTGCTGAGCGGCGCCCTGGAGCCCACTAACGAGTTCTACGCCGTCGCCAAGATCGCCGGCATAAAGCTGTGCCAGGCGTACCGCCGACAGTACGGGAGCGATTTCATCACCGCCATGCCCACCAATCTCTACGGGCCCGGGGATAACTTTGACCTCGAAAGCTCGCACGTCCTGCCGGCCTTGATGCGCAAATTCCATGAGGCCAAGGTGGCGGGGCGCAAACAGGTCGTCGTCTGGGGGACCGGGACACCGCGACGCGAATTCCTCCACGTGGAGGATCTTGCGGACGCCTGCCTCTTCCTGATGCGTCACTACGAGGCCGAGGAGCACATCAACCTGGGGACAGGGCACGACATCTCTATTCGGGGGCTGGCCGAACTGATCCGAGACGCCGTGGCGCCCGGTACTGAGCTGACCTTCGACCCTTCGAAGCCGGACGGCATGCCGCAAAAGTGCCTGGACGTCACGCGACTCAACGCCCTCGGTTGGCGCCACCGGATCGGACTTCGGCAGGGCGTAGGGGAGACCTACGAGTGGTTCAAGTTCCACCGCGAAACGCTGGCGGGGGAGACCGGATGAGTGCTCCGGAGCTTTCCCGCCGTCGAGTCGAAACGCCTGCCTGGTTCGCCGCTCGGACCCGGGAGCAGCAGGCGACGACCCCATATTTTGGCCTTGGATTCGACAAGACGAGGATGCCGCCGGATCTCTTCGACCTGGTCCAGGGGCGAATTCGGGGGGCCGTCGAGCGCTTTGAACCGGCTGCTTCGCGGGAAGAGGTCAGATCCCTCCGGCCCTCGATGGTCCCGGCTTTGCGGCTGCGGGATCCGACCTTCGACGAGGAGGTTTGCGGGGCCCTCCACACCGAGCACGAAGCCCGGACGGGCATGAAGTTGGAACGAGCCGCGGGCAGCGGACTCTTTGTCTACCAGCGCGGCACCTACGTCTTGCCCCATGTGAATCGCATGGGCGCGGGGATTTTTAGCTCGGTGGCTTGTATCGCCGGCGAGCTCGACGAGCCGTGGCCGGTCTATCTCGAGGATGTCGACGGGAAAGCCCACGAAATCGAGCTGGCCCCCGGCGATCTCCTGTTCTACGAAGGGGCCCGGCTCATCCACGGCCACCCTTGGCCCCTCCGCGGGCGGTTCTTGATTTCTCTGGCCGTCCACTTTCGCCCGGCGGGCCTCGGAATCGGCGTAGCCGGGGAAGCCGAAGCGAAGGGCGAGGAAGGACATGGGGCCGCTAAGGACACCCCGGCGGCCACCGAGGCCGCCCCCCCAGCTCAGCGCAAGCGGCAGGAGCGGGGCGTCCATCCGTTAACGAATGTGGACGAAGGACACTTGGGGGGCTATTTGCGATCGTCATCCGCCCTGCCGGGATTCACCCACGGCGATCCCCAAACCTGGGAACCGGAGGTCTGGAAGTGGGCCGTCGAGACCTTCTCGGCGAAGTCGCTGCTCGACGTCGGATGCGGCGAAGCCCACTCGACGAAATTTTTCCGCGACTTGGGATGTCGCGTGCTCGGCGTCGACGGCAGCCTCCAGGCGAAGGAAGCGTCGGCGGTACCCGACCGACATATTCGACACGATTTCGTGGATGGGCCCTTCATCCCCGACGAAGGGTTTGACCTCGTGTGGAGCTGCGAGTTTGTCGAGCATGTCGAGGAGCGCTTCGTGGACCACTTCCTCGCGACCTTTGGCGTGGCCCGAAAGGCGTTGATGATGACCTTTGCCGGGACCGGTCAGCCCGGTTGGCACCACGTCAATTGCCAGGGCGCGGACTATTGGATCGAGAAGGTCGAGGGCTTGGGGTTGCGATTTGACCGAGAGCTCACGTCCCTGGCCCGTACGCTCGCCGGAGCCCAGCACTTTGCCCACCGAGGGCTCGTGTTCGTGCGCAGGTCGTCGACGCCTCGAATCGGCTGACGCCGCGCGTGGCCAAGTCGCCTGATCGCGTTGGGAAAGGCGAGGTCGCCTGCTATATTCCAGCAGAAACCAAGGATGCGACCGACCGGTCCTGACGGCGAGGAATTGAGATGAGCGACGAAGGTAAGAGCCGCGAAGAGCTTCTTGAGGAGCTTCGCGCCCTGCGGGCGCAAGTTCAAGGGCAGGGAGACGACGGCGGCGAGCCGAAAGCGAGTAGCGATGAAACTCCGCCGCGCAAGTCGGGATGGACCCGCCGGGAAGCCATCGGATCGGCGGTGTGGGTTGCCCCGGTGATCCTTTCCGTTTCCTTGGGGGCGCCGGCCCAGGCGCAGGCGCCTCGGTCAGGCCGGTCGCAGGAATTGGCGGGGCCGGCGCCCACGCCATTTCCGACGGGATTCCCCACCGGCTCCCCGACGACTTCGCCGACCACGTCGCCGACGGGCTTCCCGACCGGTTTCCCCACGTCCTTCCCGACGGGCTTTCCCACGTCTTTCCCGACGGGATCGCCGACGGGTTTCCCGACCGGCTTTCCGACGTCATTCCCGACGGGGTCTCCAACGGCATTTCCGACCGTGACGCCGACGACTTCGCCGACGGGTTTCCCGACCGGATTCCCCACCGGCTTTCCGACCTCTTTCCCCACGTCTTTCCCGACGGTTTCACCCACGGTCTCGCCGACGGTTTCACCCACGGTCTCGCCGACGGTTTCACCCACGGTCTCGCCGACGGTTTCACCCACGGTCTCGCCGACGCCGGCCGACCAGATCTTTGCCGATGGCTTTGAGACCGGCGATACGAGCCGCTGGTCGGCCACGGACGAAGATGTTTTCCGGGATGGTTTCGAGTCCGGTGACACCAGCCGGTGGGACGACTCCACCGGCGAAAATTAGCGCCTAGCCGCTAGCTGAGATCAAGCTCCGCGAGCTTCGCCCAGGCCTCGAGGCTTCGCTCTGAGCCGAGACGGTAGCGCCCGAGGATGGTCGGGTCGCCGCCGTAGAAGAGCGCCCGCAGGCGTTGGATCATGCGGTCCGTATGCTCGTGCTGCCAGCCTTCTGACTTGGCCTCCCAGACCTTCCGGCGTTGGCCGCCGGGATAGTTGCTGTAGTCGAGGTGCCAGACGAGGATCTCATCGGGGAGGTAGGTGTCCCAGCCGTGGGTCCAGGAACGGACCGAGAGTGCCGCTTCGTGGCCGGCGTTGATCATTCCGGGATCTTCCGGGACCTCGCGGATCCAGCGCCCGCGGGTGAAGACGAAGTTGCAGCAGATGAGCGCGGTCGTCTCATGGGGTGCGCTCTTGCGCTTTCCAGACATCTGGATATCGATCCAGCCGATCGGCCGGAGCCGCTCGCAGGTCATCAGCGGCACGCCGTCGAGGTCGGTGTCGCGCCATGGAATCATCACCTCTCCGCTCTCACTGAAGGTGAAGGGCGGTGAGCTCGTCGACAGGAGGGCCTTCTCCGTCGGCTT
The DNA here is from genome assembly GCA_038747035.1 of Acidobacteriota bacterium. Classification (GTDB taxonomy): domain Bacteria; phylum Acidobacteriota; class Thermoanaerobaculia; order Multivoradales; family J023; genus JAUIJL01. The sequence continues at coordinate 6,076 of JBCDKB010000405.1, forward strand.
GCCCTCGAGCTGATGGATCAGCTTCACGTCCCAGCCCGGAGCCAACCACGTGTGGGAGTCGATCAGCAGGTGGTAGTCCTCGCCGGCGTAGAGTTTTTGCACCTCGGCGCGGGACCAGCCGTAGCCCAGGCTCGCGGCGTAGGGATAGCGGCGGATGCGCATCCGGGGATCACCCAGAATCGCATCGTCGAGCGCTTCATCGTCGCCGGCTTGCCAGCAAATGCCGAAACGCAGACGGTCGGGGTGGGCCGCCTGGTCGAGGCACGCCCGGATGGTGAAGGGGAGGAATTGATCGCGGAATGACGCGATCGAAACGAAGATCGTCGCGTTCTGCGCGTTTTCGTGCGTGGTCATGGCGAGGTCTGCACCACGTCGAGGGCACCGACGTCGACGAGCCCGGCGAGCACAACTTCGACGTCATCGCGGAGCGCGCCCTCGGGCTTATCGAATTGCCGCTCTAGGGCGAGGGCGATCTCGACGACGCTGCGGGAGCCGTCGACGAGATCCCAGATCGATGACGACGACGAGTTGAGGTTGACCGTCCCCTCCTGGCCCGGAATATCAAGGATGGTGTGGTCGAGCACGCGGGCCTCGCGGACGCCTCCGCTTCGGCGGGGCTGCATGAGGGTGTTGTCTTGACGGATGACGGGGAGTCGACGGGACGCGACCTCGAGCTCCCATTCGGCCAAGGCGACGGCGAAGGCGAGGCGATGGCTGTGGCGTGACCAGCCGGCCCATTCTCGGCAATTCGCCCGCAGGAGCCCCGTCAACTCGAGCCACCGCGGAGCCAGCTTCAGCAAATCTTCGCTGTGGATCAGGGCGGGCCAAGTCACGGCAGGCACCTCGAGGTCCGGCTCGGCGCACACGCGTCTAAGCTCGTCGAGCTCTTCACCGAGGCCGAACGGGCCGGGCCCGGGTTTCGGTAGGCCCTGCCACGGAGAAGCCATGACGTGCCCGGCCGCCACCTCATCGTCGACGGCCGCCCGGAAGAGACTCGACCTGTCGCACAGGAGAACGGTGGTCGGGGCTTGGGTGTCGCCCGAGAGCCACTCCAAGACGGCGGCCGGCAGCAGGTAGGGACGTGCGTCTTGGTGCGATCCCGGGAATGGGGCATGGGGGAGCCTGGAGAGGAGAATTCGAGCGTTCTGCGACCGCGGCTCCGCCCCCGGGGAGATGGCGGCGAGCCGGAGGAGCTCGCCGGGTTGCGCGACCTGGCGCCAACTCGCTTCGAGGATGGTGGCCCTCCATCCGTCCCTGACGTTCGGGCTGGTGGCGAAAACGGTGGAGATCATGGCGTCCGTTCTCCGGTGCGGCTCAGCTGGGCGAATTCGTCCCGCGGCTCGCCCCACACGACGGGGACCTCCCGGTCCCCCTCGGCGCGCCGGTGGAGCCAGTGGGTGACGGCGAAGCGACTATCCGCGAAGTCCCGGGACGGGCAGTGGACGGTGCGCACTTCGTGGAAGGAGTCGCTCGGAAAGACCACCAGGCGATTGGCCGCCGGCTCGAGGTCTTGGAAGGTCGGAGCCGGGCGCCGACCGTCCGGCGAGATCTCGGCGTCGAAGAGCCGCAGCTCGCCGCCGCTGAAAGCTCGGGGGGAATTGTGGAAGTAGTAGACGCACGTCAGCTCCCGGGCGGCCACGCTCGCATCGCTCGCGTCGTCGTGGAGGCGGTAGTACTGGCCGTCGTTGGCGGCGGTGAGCTGACTCTCGATGGCTTTCAGCGGGAAGGTCGGCATTTCAAGCTGTCGACAGAGGAGCGGAAACCACGTCAAGAGCCTGCTCTTCAGCAGGTTCGCGTACGGGGTGTAGCCAAAATCGAGGATGACTTTGTTTTCTCGATGCTCATTCCGCTCGCCGCCGACGGTGCCAGGCGCGAATCGCGTCTGGTGCTCCAGGGCCCAGGCGAGCAGGCCGCGGTACTCCGGGGGACTGAGGAAGTCCTCGACGGCCGTCCACTTCGGCCGCTGGATCGGCCCGCGGCCGGCTGGCTCAGTCGCCGCCGGACGGGCGGCCGTCGCGTTCTCGACTGCGGCGTCGAGGACCACGGGCGGATGACTGAGCACGGCGACCAGCCGGGATGCGTGGAAAGAGCACGCGCCGCGGCCGCCTTGGATTGGAATCTGGATGA
>JBCDKB010000406.1:0-8200 GCA_038747035.1 Acidobacteriota bacterium
CGTTTGGTCTATACTCCGCCCGCATGCGTGGGCTTTCTTTATCGTCCAACCGGCTGCTAGCGCTTGCCGCCTTGGCACTGCTCATCGGTCCGCTCTCCGCGGACTGGCTGCGGTGCCTCGACTGCGGGCCGACGGCCGCTGCGCACGGGGAGTGTGAGTCCTGGAGAGTTTCCACGGGCCACGCCGCGCACGATGACGGGCAATTCGAGGCCACCGAGCCCGCCCGTTACGAATTCCCCGGGATCTGCCAAGGGCAGGTCTCGCCGATTACTTCGGCGCTGGACGATTCGCCGATCGCGTCGCTTGACCGTGGCTACCGCGACCCGGCGCAGGTCAGGACCGCAATTCACGGCCCGCACACCTTGGAGCCTCCATCTCGGGGGCCGCCGGCTCGGGTCTGAGTCTCTTCAACACATCCAGAGATCCCAGACCCACTAGCTACCCAATTTCGCCCGCGTCCAGGAGGCGCGAGCACTAATCGGCCCGGCTCGCCGGCTTGAGCTAGCTCGTAGACCCGAGCTGCATCAACCTTTTCGCGCGTCAGAGTGAACGCGCGAGCTGCTTCGCCCGAGGGCAGGCAGTCCAGCTCCGTACGAGCGTTCCACCCGGGGCAGTCGTCCGCCGGAGGATACGAAATGCTTCCTCGTCTTGTCTCGCCCATGCGGTCTGCACCGCAGCAGGGCTCTTCTACCCGCTTTGCCCGTCTCTTCGCAGCGGCGCTCTGCCTCGCCGTTGTTCTGACGGCCCCGGCCGTCGTCGCCGCCGAGAACGGCACGATCGAAGGCCAGATTCTTGGCGCTGACGGTGGCGCGATCGCGGGCGCCAACATCGAAATCGTCGACCTGCGCGCCCAAACTAAATCCGACGAAGAGGGCCGCTTCAGTTTCAACGATGTCAGGCCGGGCACCTATCTCCTGCGTGTCGACGGCCCCGTCGGTGACGCCGTCACCGAGCGCGTGACTGTCACCCCTGGCGGCACGGTCGACGTCCCGGTGACCCTCACGGTCGTCCGCTACGACGACGAGGTGGTGATCTCCGGTTCGGCGATCGCCCGCAGCCAGCTTGAGCTCGCCCAGCCCACCACCGTGCTGACCGGCGACGAGCTGCGCTTCCGCCAGCAGACGACCCTCGGTGAAACCTTGTCCCAGGAAGCTGGCGTTTCCACCACCTTCTTCGGCCAGGGCGCCAGCCGGCCGGTGATCCGCGGCATCGGCGGCGACCGCGTTCGCATGCTGCAAGACGGCGTCGACGTCGGCGACGTGTCCGCCAGCAGCCCCGATCACGCCGTGGCGCTCGAGACCGGCCTGGCCGAGAGGATTGAGATCCTGCGCGGGCCGTCGACGCTGCTCTACGGTTCCAACGCGGTCGGCGGTGTGGTCAACGTCACCAACAACCGCATCCCGAACTCCCGCGCCGAGAAGGCGATCGCGGGTTTCCTCGACATCTCCGGCGGCTCGGCCGCCGAGGACACCGCCACCGCGGTCAGCCTCAAGGGCGGCGGCGGCGACTGGGCCTGGCACGTCAGCGGCGCACGCCGTGACGGCGATAACTACGAGATCCCCGGTTTCGCCGAGCTCGAAGGCGAGCACGACGAGCACGGGGAAGAGCACGACGACGAAGAGCACGACGACGACGGCGAAGAGCACGACGAAGACGGCGAGGAGCACGAGGAGCACGAAGAAGAGCCCTCGTTCGGCGAAGTCGAAAATACCGACTACGAGCGCGAGTCCGGCACCGTCGGCTTCACCCGTTTCTTCGGCGACAAGGGCTTCATCGGCGTTTCCGTGTCCGGATTCGAGTCCCAGTACGGCGTCCCCGGCGAGCACGCTGAACACGGCGAGCACGGGGAAGAGCACGACGACGACGGCGAAGAGCACGAAGAGGAAGAGCACGAAGAGGAAGAGCACGAAGAAGAGGGCGGCATTCGCCTGGACCTCGAGCGCGTCCGCTACGACCTGCACGGTGAGATCACCCAGCCCTTCGGCGCCTTCAAGGGCGCGTCCCTCCGCATCGGCGTCGTCGACTACGAGCACTCCGAGCTCGAAGGCGAAGGCGAAGTCGGCACGACCTTTTTCTCCGACGCCGTCGACGCTCGATTCGAGATGGTCCAGAAGCAGCGCGGTTCGCTCAACGGCTCGATCGGCTTCCAGTACATCAACCGCGAGCTCGAGGCCGTCGGCGCCGAGGCTTTCATCCCGCTGAACGAGGCGGAGACCTTAGCGCTCTTCACCTTCCAGGAAATCGAGCGCCCGGACAGCAACCTGCGCTTCCAATTCGGTGCCCGTTTTGAGACCCAGGACAACTCCAACTCCGTCGGCCTCCGGGAGCGGTCCTTCGACGGCTTCAGCGGCTCCGCCGGCGTGGTGTGGGAACCGACCGAGGGCTACGCCATCGCGGCGTCCTTGTCCCGCTCCACCAAGCTGCCGAATGGCGAAGAGCTGTACTCGTTCGGTCCCCACTTCGCCGTGGGTGCGTTCGAGATCGGCGATCCCAATCTCGATGAAGAGACCAGCCTCGGCGTTGACGTTTCGTTCCGCAAGACCACGGGGCGCCTGACGGGTGAGCTGAACCTCTATCAGAACAACTTCAGCGACTTCATCTTCCAAAACTTCACCGGTGAGGAAGAGGACGGACTGCCCGTTCTGGTCTACTCCCAAGCCGACGCCGACTTCCAAGGCGCCGAGCTCCAGGCCCGCTTGGGTCTCTGGGAAGACGGTTTGAACCACCTCGACCTGACCGTAACCGGCGATGTCGTTCGCGCGGAGTTCGATGCGGGCGGCGACCTGCCGCGGATTCCGCCGCACCGGATCGGCGTTGGCCTCCACTACCACGCCACGAACTGGCGCAGCTACGTGGAGTATTGGGACGTGGCGGAGCAGGACCGCGTCGCTGCGAACGAGGATCCGACGGAAGGCTACAACCTGCTTAACGCCGGTTTCTCCTATCGTTTCCTCAGCGGTAGTCAGATCTACGATGTGATCTTTCGCGGTCGCAATCTGACGGACGAAGAAGCCCGCAACCACGTCTCCTTCGTCAAGAACCTGGCGCCGCTGCCGGGCCGCAACTTCAACCTGGCGCTGCGCTGGACTTTCTAGTCCACTGACGAGTTCAGAAATTGCCTCACGATTGAGGTTCTAAAGAGCGGTCCGGAGGCCATCCGGACCGCTCTTTTTGTTTGCGGTGAATTGTCTTTCGGGGACTCTCTTCACCGCGCCGAAGGTAGCGAGGGAGGCGAGCTCGGCCGCCTGGGACCGGGCACAAGGGGGCGTAAGGCCTCGGGGGCTCGGGGCGTTCTCGAAAGGTTCAATTTGTCGATCAAGAGGGAGCGTTTGAGCTGGCGGCCGGAGTCCATGGCCCGAAAGTCGCAGTTCTCCGGGCTTCTCAGTGAGCAGCTCCAAGGCACCGAGTGCCCCGCTTGACGCTTCCATTCCGCCCTCTTCAATCTCTCTCGGCGCCGGCCGACGTCCGTCCTTACCTTCGCCTCGGCGGGACGCCGAGGCAGATCATCGGTTCACCCCGGCGGGTCCAGCCGGGCTGCGTCCCGCCGGAGTGCGCGCCACCTTCTTTGTAAGCGCGGTCGAGGAGTTCGGTCGAGATCTCAGCGCGCCCGCCGTCCATCGCGGTGTTGGGGACGGCCTGCTTAGGTCTGTGGGGAAGAGAGCGAAGAAATTTTTCCGCTCCGAGATGGGAAATGCGTAGTCCGGGTTGACGGGGGCTCTAAGCCCCCGCCTGGATCAAATTCACGCCGTGGGAGGCCGCGGATAGCCGCCGGCTCACATCCACCGCAACGCGACCGATTCCCCTTAGGAGACTTCCCGTGACGAATTTTCGCGACATGCTGACGCCAGAAAACGCCGCGCTTGTCCTGATCGACTTTCAGCCGGCCATGTACCAAGGGGTGCAGAGCCACGACCGCCTGGCCGTGATGCACAACGTCCAGGCGCTGGCCCGGGCGGCCAAAGTCTTCGCCCTGCCGACGGTGCTCACCACCGTCGCCAAGGACAGCTTCTCGGGTCCCTTTATGTCTGAGGTGACCGATCTTTTCCCGGACCTCGAGATCATCGACCGGACCTCGATCAACTCCTGGCTGGATGCGGACTTCCGCAAAGCGATCGAGGCGACCGGGCGCAAGAAGATCATCCTCGCGGGTCTCTGGACCTGCGCCTGCGTCTCGTTCCCGACCCTCGACATGCTGGAGGAAGGCTACGAGATCTACGTGCCCACCGACGCCTGCGGCGACACGACCGAAGAGGCCCATGAGCGCGCCGTGGCGCGCCTCGAGCAGGCCGGCGCCGTGCCCATGACGTCGCTGCAGACGGTCTTCGAGCTCCAGCAGGACTGGGCCCGCGGTGAGACCTACGACGGCGTCATGGACATCCTCTACCGCCACAGCCCCTACGGTATCCAGGTGCACTTCTCGAAGTGGGCGCTCGGCGAGCACGCCTCGGAAGCCGGCGCCGCTGAGGGTTGAAGACCACTGGCCGGGATCGCCAGCGGTCCCGGCCGCCAAATCCTGAGGAGTGACACCTGATGCGATTGACTCGACGAGACGCGCTACGCCTGGGCGGGGCCGCCGCAGGCTCTTTCCTGATGGCGCCGAATGCCGCGATGGCCGGAGGCGGCCCCGCGGACGTGGTGCTGCTGAATGGCCGCATCACGACCATGGATCCCGCGCGACCGGAGGCCACGGCGCTGGCCGCGACCGACGGCCGTTTCGTCGCCGTCGGCAGCGACGACGAGATCAGACCGCTGATCGGTCCGTTTACCCAAGTCATCGACGCCCGTAAGCAGCGCGTGATCCCTGGGCTGAATGACAGTCACACCCACGCCATCCGGGGCGCCGTGAATTACAACCTGGAGGTGCGATGGGACGGCGTTGACAGCCTGGAGGAGGCGCTGCACCTGCTGCGTCTCCAGGCCGAGCGCACCCCCGAGGGGCAGTTCATCCGGGTCGCCGGCGGGTTCAGCGAGTTTCAATTCAAGGAGAAGCGCCTCCCGACTGTCGCCGAGCTCGACGCGGTGGCCCCGAACCACCCGGTGCTGATCCACCACCTTTACAAGCTGACCCTGCTGAACACCAAGGCGGTGGAGTGGTACGGCTATGACCGCCCTGATCGGCCGACTTATCCCGGGGGTCTCGTCGAGCTCGACGCGGGCGGCGGCGCCACGGGCCGGCTGCTGGCGGCGCCGTCGGGTCTCATCATGTATAAGACGCTCTCGGCGGCGCCGAAGCTCTCAATCCGCGATCAGATCAACTCGTCGCTGCAGTACTTCGACGTTCTCAACGGCCTCGGGGTGACCTCGCTCTCGGACGCGGGAGGCGGCGGTATGGAGTTCCCGGACGCCGATCCGTATCGAGTCATTCGCTGGCTACATGACAAGAACCTGCTGACGACGAGGATCGGCTACCACTCCTTTCCCCAGCACAAGGGGAAGGAGTTGGAAGACTACCGACGCTGGACGCAGCAGACCCGCGCCGGCGCCGGGGATGACATGCTGAAATTCGTCGGCGCCGGCGAGAACCTCGCCTGGGCGTCTTACGACTACGAGATCTTCGCCGACGCGCGTCCCGATATCGATGACGGCGCCGAGGACTACCAGCGGCAGATCATGACCGTGCTCGGCGAGAACGGTTGGCCGTTTCGTCAGCACGTCACCTACGAAGAGACCGGTGACCGCCTGCTGCCGGTGTATGAAGAGGTGGCGAAGGGCGCGGGGCTGGCCCCGGGTTGGTTCATCGACCACGTCGAGACCTTCAGCCCGCGGAACCTCGAACGCATCGCCAAGCTCGGGGGCGGCATTGCCTTGCAGAATCGCATCCAATTTCAGGCCGAAGACTTCGTCGCCAATTACGGCCTCGAGGCCCTTCGCAAGACCCCCAACTTCCGGGCGATCCTCGACCTCGGCGTGCCGGTCGGCGGCGGCACGGACGCCACGCGGGTGACGTCGTTCAATCCCTGGTATTCGATCCAGTGGATGACCGCGGGGCTGTCGCGCGGCGGTCTGCGCATGTACGACGACGCGAACCTGTTGAGTCGCGAGGAGGCGCTCCGGATCTGGACGACCGGCTCCGCCTGGTTCACCGGCGACGCCGGTCGCAAGGGGGCCATTTCCCCGGGACAGCTCGCGGACTTCGCCGTGCTCGATCGCGACTATTTCACGGTCACCGACGCGGAAATCGCCAAGCTCAAGGCCGAGCTCACCGCGGTCGGCGGCCGGGTGGTCTTCGGCTCCGGCGCCTTCGCGACCAAAGACCTGACGCACATTCCACCGATCAGCCCCGACTGGTCACCGGTCGCTATGCAGGGTCGCGATATCTGACCGGCCACGGCACACCGCGCTGATTCGGCGCGACGCCGGACCGTGCGTCGAGTCCGGCTGACCCCTTAAACGCACCTTGAACGGACTGCCCGACCCGCGGCTGCGGGCTCGGGCCGGCCGAGTCTTTTTCTGAGCTTTTGCGGGCTGGGCCCCCGGCCCCCGCCTGCCCACACCAAGACAGGAGCACGCCATGGCGGACCTCATCCTCCACCACGGAAGAATCACCACGATGGACCCGGATCACCCGGAGGCCGAAGCGGTCGCCATCACGGGCGACAAGATTTCGGCGGTCGGTTCGAACGCGGACATCCTCGCCCATCCCGGATCGGCGAGGCTGATCGATCTTCAAGGACAGCGGGTCATCCCCGGCCTGATCGACAGCCATACCCACATCATTCGTCAAGGCAATAACTTCGCCATGGAATTGCGTTGGGACCGCGTCCCGTCCTTGGCGGACGGCCTGGCGTTGCTCAAGGCCCAAGCGCAGCGGACGCCGGCTGGGCAGTGGATCCGCGTGGTCGGTGGCTGGTCGGTGGATCAATTCGCCGAGAAGAGGCTGCCGACCCTCGACGAGATCAACGCCGTCGCGCCGGATGTCCCGGTCTACGTGCTGCATCTCTACGATCGCGCCTGGCTCAACAGGGCCGCCTTGCGCGCCTTGGGCCTCGATAAGCACTTCTATGAGCCGTTTGTCTCCGGGCGACTCGAACGGGACGGGAAGGGCAACCCGACGGGCCTGGCGCTGGCGCGCCCGAATGCCCAGCCGCTCTACGCTTTGCTCGATATGGCGCCGAAGCTCGATTTCGAGCAGCAGGTGACGTCGACCCGGCACTATTTCCGAGCGCTGAACGGCCTGGGTCTGACCTCGGCCCTGGACTGCGCCGGCGGCTTTCTCAACTATCCGGACGACTATGGGGTCATCCAAGAGCTCAACCGCCGGGGCGAGCAGACCGTGCGCATCGGCTACCAGCTCTTCGCCCAGCGCCCACTCTTCGAGCTCGATGATTTCAAGCGCTGGAACGACATCGTCAAGCCCGACGAAGGGGATGACTACCTCAAGTGTGTGGGCGCCGGCGAGATGCTGGTGGCTTCGGCTTACGACTTCGAAGACTTTTCTTATCCGCGTCCCGAGCTGCCTAACCGTATGGAAGGCGATCTGCGGCCGGTGCTTGAATTTCTTCTCGAAAATCGCTGGCCGATCCGCTTCCACTGCACCTATGAAGAGAGCGCCGATCGGCTCCTGAGGGTGCTTGAAGAGGTGGGGCGGGACCGAGGTCTCGAGGAGCTCCACTGGATCTTCGACCACGGCGAGACGATCAGCGAGTCGACGATGGAATGGGTGGCCCGTTTGGGGGGCGGAATCTCCTACCAAAACCGCATCGCCTTCCAAGTGAACGCCTACCGGGAACGCTACGGCGACGCGGCGCTTCGCGACGTCATGCCGGTCAAGAAGATGATGGCGTCCGGCGCGCCGCTCGCCGCCGGCACCGACGCCACGCGGGTTTCGTCGTATAACCCCTGGCTCGCCATCCACTGGGCCGTATCCGGTCGCGGGCGCGGCGGAGAGGTGATCTGGTCGCCAGAGAATCGCCTCAGCCGCGACGAGGCGCTCCGACACTGGACCGCGGCGGGGGCCTGGTTCAGTCGCGAAGAAGGAGTGAAAGGCCAGATCAAGGTCGGCCAGCTCGCCGATATGGCCGCGCTTGACCGAGATTATTTCTCGGTGGCGGAAGAGGAGATCGCGGACATCACCGCTGATCTGACCGTGAGCGGCGGTCGCGTCGTCCACGGGAAGGCGGGCTTCGCCGGCGAAGGTCCGGAGCCGCTGCCCGAACTTCCAGACTGGTCCCCGGTCCTCGCCTTCGGCGCCCCCGGCGCC